>JAGXKI010000043.1 GCA_018335295.1 bacterium
ATCATGAACTGATCAAAAGCATTTCCGATTCCAACCCGGAGATTGGAAGCCCAGGTCAGATTCGAAAAAAGCGGCTGGTAATGAGAATACTGACCGAATAAACGGATATAAGTGAGGTCGGAGCCCAGAAATTCGGGTGAGTAGGACAAGCTCAGAGAGAAAAAAGAGCCGGTGCGGGCGTTTAATTTTTCCGATCGGGTATCCCGGACCAGGTAGGTCGATAACTCCGAGAGAAGCAAAGTGATGTCGAAGGGGAACGGTCCCTGGGGATCCAGTTCATAAGTATGGATTTGGCTAATCCGGTAAAGATAAGAGAGAGAAAAAGAATAGGGGAGCTTCAGTTTTTGCTCCACCGTATATCCGATTTCATCTGTATTCAACCCGGTCCGTTTCTCATTGGTGAAATAGAAGGAATGAAGAGTGTTTATGGGAAGACGGATGAAATAGGGATGGGTTAATGAAAAACGAAGATTTTTTTCCCTCTGACTTTGGCGGTAGTAGAGAATTCCGTTGCGGCCGCGGCCTAAAAGATTGTTGAAGTCAACCTTGCCAAATCCTTCCAGTTTGTCTTCAGAACTGTAGCGCAGGCCGTATCCGAGATAGAAAAGAGGCATCTCCCGGACTTTCACCTGGATTTGTTCCTTTTCCGGTTTATCCGGAATCCTTTTTCTCTGGATATTGACCAAATCAAAGATATTGAGATCGTAGAGATTTTTCTGGCTTTCCACCAACTCGGACGGAACCACCGGTTCTCCTTCTTCAAATACCAGTTCCCGGCGGATCACACTATCCGGAGTCCTCCGGTTGCCGGAAATGGTGATGTCCTGGATGTGATGGACAGTGCCTTCTGAAATAGAATAAATCAGCTTAACTCCGGTGTTATTGTCCAGGTACCGAAGATCGGCGGAAATCTCCACTCCCTGGAATCCCCGGGAATGATAAAGATCCCTCAACCGGTTGAGGTCTTCAGCCAATTGAGAAGGACGGAAAACAGTCTCCGGGGTCAAAGATAGAGATTTTTGCAGGAATTCCGGGGTGAAGGCTTCCAGTCCTTCAAAATGAAGAAGTTCCACCTGGCTCTCTCTTCCTTGATCCACAGGGAGGGTGATATTTATTTGTTGGGCCTCTTCGTTCACATCAGTTTGGGGAGGATGAATCTGTACTTGCATATACCCTTTTTCTTCATAAAGGATTTCCAATTGCTTTTGAGCCTGGGGAAAATTTTTGACCAGATTCCATAATCCGGAGCTTGGACTCACCGGCAATCCTTTGATGGTTTTCCGGATCCTGCTTTCCGCCACTGCCTCTCCCCCTTCCACCGCAAAGTCTCCGATTTGAAAAAGGGTTCCTTTATGAACCCTAAAAGTGTGATGGATTTCTTCGGGAAAGGTCTCTTGTCTGTGGTCTACCTTCGCTTGGTAATACCCCTTTCCCTTAAGCCGGTTGAGAATCCGCCGGGAGGCTTCCGAGACCCGGGCCGTTTCAGGAAGCCTTCCGTTCCAGGATTGAACGATCTCCTTCTTAATATCTTCTGAAACCGGGTCACCCCGGAAATGCAAAAAAACCGGGTTTCCACTGTGAATCTCCATGTTAACCTCAACCGCATTCTCCTTCCCATAGTAAATACGGGGATTGATGACCGCATTTAAGTAATCCTGCCTTTTGTAAAATTTTTTCAGACTGTCCACAGAGGACTGCAGTTTAGCGTAATTAAATTCCCGGCCGGGTCGGGGAAGGTCTAACTCCTCCTTTAAGCCGGTTGCGGAAAAGTGCCGGTTACCGGTGAACTTGATTTTCTTCAGGATAGTCCCGGTTCTTCGGCTTATGTCCGTTTCTTTCAGATAACCCGGTTTTCCCAATCCGATCCGGTGCTGGAGACCCGATCCGTAACTTCCATCGTCTTTGCGGAAAGCCCGCAGGGTGAAGCTGCGGCTGAGGTCGTATTCCAAAATCCATGTTTGGTCCTGGGTGTTGGTGATGTCGAGAGAATAGGTTAGATCCACATTTCCAATCAATCCTTTGCGGAAAGTGAAGCGGGCTCCGGGATCTTCTTCGGTAGCGATATGAATGGGTTCGATCCGGACTTCTTCAACCTGCAGCCAATCTTCTATCCTTCGGGTTACGGGGGAAGCCAGCGGACTGGTGAAGTAAAGAAGCATTTGGTTTCCGATCACATTGGCGGTTTCGGATTTGATCCCTTCCACCCCCCGTCCCGTGATCAGAAGAGAAGCCAGTTCACCCTGGGAGCGGGGAGGAAAAGAAGTAATGGATGTGCTTATATCGTTCAAAGGCCCGTTGACTCTAAGCCGGACATCCAGTTGTTCATATTTATGGGTGAGAGTGGTATGGGCGGTGAGGTTGACCCGGGCGGCCAGAAGGTCGTCACCCGGAAAATCCACCTGCGCGGTCTCCACCTGAAAGTGGCGGTCTCCGAGGATGATTTCCCCCGAAAAAGGATTGCGGACCAGGCCGGAAAAACGGGGTTCAACCGGATTCCCTTTCAAAACCAGATTCGCCGTCAGACCCAATTCGACAAGATTATTATGGATGAGATACGGGTCCTCTGTTCTGATTTGGATATCCAGGTTCAACCGGCGGAGAAAATCCGGCATTTCCGAGCGCATGCGAATTCGGTTGAGACGGATTTGGTTGATCAGTTCGGTTCCGATGTAAATATCCCTTTCAAAGTAACCCTGCAGAATCCGGATATCGCCGGATAGTTCTCCTTCTCCTCCCGAGTAACGAAGATGGAGATCCCCTCGGTTTGAAGAATGAAGACCTTGGGGGTAATTCCACTGCATCTGCCGGAAGTTCAAGTCCAACCGGAGCCGGTCCAGATTGAATGAAGAATATTCAATCTTTCCGGTCAAAGAGAGAGGCCCTCCGTTGGCTGAGGCTTCCATAGAGGATATTTCGATCAAGGATTCAGAAAAAGCTAATTCTCCTTGAAGATTATTGAGGGTAAAGGGCAGAGTTTGAAGTTGAATGTAGCCCTCCTGGAATGAACCGGTGCCGGTTAGGGAAGGATTTTTCACCGGGCCTTGAATGGATAATTCCAGAATGGTCTTCCCGCTGATGAGAACATCTTCCACAAAAGGGGACAAAGAGCCTCCGTCTAGGGAAACCCGAAGGCGGCTTTGGATTTGAGGTTCCGGTAGGGTGAAATCCATACTTCCCTGCACCCGAACCGAAGAATCGCCTCCGGCAAGGTGAAAGGATTCCAACCGGAAGCGGCCCTCAGAGAGGGAAAACCGAATGTCTTCTTGGGCCTTCATCTGAAAAGGATCCAGTTTAATCTGAAACCGGTTCACGCGGCCTTCTAAAGAAATGGAATGGAAATCGGAAAAGTCTCCGGTGGCGGTAGCGGTCCCGGAAAACCGGCCTTTCAATTTTCCCGAATACTCTGGGGGAAGAAACCGGTTCAGCGGACCCGGAGTCAAACCTTTCCATCGGATAGACAAGCGGTCTCTATCGGAGGGGCCACCGCCTCTGTTCAGCCCTGGGATTTGAAACTGCCCTTGGGCTGTTATTTTCCCCTCCCCGGTTACAGCGGAGAAATTTTTGAGCTTGAGGGTATCGGAATACATGGCGATTTCGCCATCCAGCTTTTCCAGGGAATAGGGAAGACCCCCATATCCCACTTCCCCTTCTTTAAGCCGCATATTTCCCTTTAATTCGGGTTTGGGGAGAGTTCCGGAAACAGAGGTTTTTAAATCGATATTTCCTCTTAAATGCATGTGCGGAATAAAGGGTTCCAAGACATTCAAACTTGTTTTCCCCGATAAGGTCAAACCCTTGGCCGACCCGTCTGAAACAGGGAAATTTCCCCCCGCATGAATTTCGGTTTGGGGCCCGGAAATGCTCAATTCCTGAATGGATACAATCCCTTCGGCGGCGCTTAAGGAAACCGGATGGGGAAGAGTCAGCTGGTGTTCGCGGTAATCAAACCGAAGGGAATCCATATGAAAATTCCCTGAAAAAGAAAGAGGCTTTTTCAGGGGGATGGAGATTTCAGCGCCGGCGTTTATATGGGTTGAAAAAGGGGGCGCTGGACCTTGGGGCCCTGGTTCGGGAGGAAGCCAGTCTCCGAGATTGAATTCGTTGATTTCAATCCGGGTTTGAATCCGGCGGAGATTTCCAAGAGATGTTTGAGCCTGGACCTGGATGGTTTTATTTTCGTTAAACAAGTGGGCAGAAAGGTTTTCCCCATCAGCTTGGGAGTCCAGAGTCAATTCCCCGATTCTCATCTTTCCTGCCCGGGCTTTTTTTAATTCGAGCTCCAGACGGCCTTCAGGTTGAAATAGAGGGCCCCGGGCATTCAACTGAAAATCGATTTCCCCGGAATAGGATTTGGCTCCGGAGGCCCAGAAGGTCAAATCCTCCAGGTGGATATGGTTTCCGCTTAAATCCAGGGAAAAAGTTTCCGCGTGGGGTTTCCATTTCCCAGAACCAGAAAGCGAGGCTTTGTTTTTGATAACGCTCAGCTGGTTTAGGGATATCTGTTCGGGACGATAAGAGCCTTCAGCAGAGAGGGAATCGATGGTTTTATCCATTATTTTTAAAGGAGAAACCTGGAGCTTGAACCCGATTTGGGGGCTCAGTAGGGCTCCTTTCAAGGAGCTTTTTCCTTTCAACAGACCTTCCACCGGAAACGAAGGCAGAAAAGACCGGAAGACAGGTCCCAGTGAGAGGCCCCGGACCGAAAGATGAAGGCGGGAGGAGTCCCCCAAACGGAATTTTGGAAGAGCCGCATCCACGTCACCTCTTATTCGAATCTCCCCTTTCCCCGCTCCGATCAACATATCCTCAACGGAGAGGGTTTGATGGTGGTAGTTGAGGTGGGCTTTTAGAGAAGTCATCGGGAGGCTTCCGTAGGACATCCCGGAGGACTCCAAACGTAGCTCCATACGGGGCTGAGAGAGGGTCCCCTGCAGGTTAGAGGAGGCGTTCAGGCTTCCTTTAAGAGAGGAAAGTCCCCATTCAGGTAAAAAAAGGGAGGCCAGTGGGGAAGATTCTTGGATATTCACATTCAAAAAGGCCTGAACCTGTCCTTGGGACTTTCTCCTCCCTTGAATCTTGAGCTCGCCGCCGGGAAAACCGATGCGGGAGGGATGGACCGTGGCTTCCCCTTCCTCCCAGTCCGCTATGATTCGGCCGGAAACATCTGACTGCTTCTGAGGAGTTGAAAAAGAACCGAATTCGGCCTCCAGGCGTCCCCGGAACTGGGAGGGATCCAGCCGGGTCCATTCTCCCTGGATTTTTCCACGGCTTTCCGCACTGAGACGGACAGGGAGAGAAAGACGGGTCATCACCCGGCCCAATTTCAACCGATTCCAGGAGAGAGTCACCTGTGAAGGCTCTTTGGGAGAGGGAAACCAAGTGCCTCGGGCGTTTAATTTGCCCCAGGGGCTTTGGAGGGAAAGATGTTTTATGTTGAGACGAGCCGAATGATAAGAGATTTCCGCCCGGGCTGATGAAACGGGAACCCCTGAGGCGTTCAAATTTTGGGTGGTCAAGGTTCCTTTCAGTCCGATGCCTTCCGGAGATGAGTATATCCGGCCGCCGCAGTTCACCGTTCCCTTCAGGTTTGGGTTGAAATCCAGAATGTCGGGTAAGGCTTCCGTTTGCACCTCAGCGGAGAACCGGAGCTCGGGTTGGGGTTTGGTTTGATAATCCTCAATCCTACCCGTGGCTTTAAAAACCAGGAAAGGAAATTCAAATCGAAACTCCTGGAGCTGGATGAAATCCTTTCCCAGGATAAAGGGAAGCTGGATTTTGTGGATGGGGAATATTTTTCCCTGGTAATCCACATTCCCTTTGTCTACGGAAATACGCCCCCGGTGAAGTTTTTCCTTTTTTTCATACCGGAGCTCTATCCGGATTCGAGTCAGGCTGGCCTGGATAGGGATGGACTGGTCGTTGAATTCGACGGTCCCCTGCTTTAAATTCAAACGATCGATCCGGATATTCATGGGTTTGGGAGGCATCCCCTTATTCTGAATTTTCTGGCTTGTTGGCAGGGGGCGGACCACCAGAAAGGGATTGATTATTTTTATCTCCTGAAAGTGAAGGGAGCCGGATAAGAGGGTGCGGATTCCGACATTGACATGTATCTTATCGGCGGTGAGTCGCTCCAGGGGCCACCGGGAATCTTTCCCGTCTAAACTCAAGCGGTCTGCGGAAACGCTCAGGTTGAGAAGGTTATACCGGATAGAGCCGGCATGAAGCTCCAGTCCGTACCTGGATTCCAGCATGTTTTGAAGCCGGTTGAAAGCGTATCTCTTGACGGGGGGAGTGTGGAGAAACCCGACAATTCCCCCGGCAATCAGAAGGAAAATCAGCAGGGCCGCCCAAACTTTATGCCTTCGGAAAAAAGAAAATAAATTCAATATCTTTCTCTTTTTTTTCATCTCATTCCCGCAGTGCAAAAATCCTCATTCCTGACAGTCTTTTTTAAGTTAATGTAAGGAAAAATGCAAGAGTATCTTCATTATACTTTAAAAATAGGGTTAGACCAACTTCTCTAGTATATTTGTAAGCATCAATATTTCTGGGATAGAGATTGAATAGTTAAAGAAGAGGAAGGGTATGGGATTCGTCACACGCTCGATTCCCCAGCGAGGAATCTCGCTCCCATTCGGGCTTCGCTCTCCTCTCCTTTAGAGAGGAACCTTGCCCGCTCAGCCCTCATAGGGGATTCCTCATCCCATACCCTTCCTCGTTCCTGCAGGAGTAAAAATGGTCCTGTTATGTTTTTTCTAGTTGTGGGACACAGGGATCGGTAATTATATTTACAGGATTTGTTCCTCCCCTTTTTTATTTTTTAGATAAACCGGGCGAAAAATTCGATGATCCGGCTCAGACGGTCCATACGCCGCTTGGGATTGCCGGAGCGGGAGAGGTCATGGCTTTCGTGGGGATAGCGGACGTATTCCACAGGCTTTTTCAATACCTTCAGACTCTTATAGAGATATTCCGACTGGACGTAACCGGTGCGGCGGTCCAGGTCCGAGTGAATGATCAAAAGAGGAGTTTGGATGTTTTTGACAAAAGTCTGCGGGGAGTTGGCATCCAAAAATTCCCGTGCTCCCTCATCCCAGGGGTAGCCCCCAAAGTGATAGGGGACCAAACGCCAGGCTCTTCCTTCCCCGAAGAAAACGGAAAGCTCGTACACCCCTCTCTGGGCTACGGCGGCTTGGAAGCGGTGGTCCTGGGAAACAATCCAGGCGGTCATGTATCCGGCGTAACTTCCTCCGGTCACCACCTGCCGTTCTGGGTCCACCCATTCCAGTTGGGCCGCTTCGGAGGCGGCGGCCAGGATGTCAGAGGCGGGCCCTTTTCCCCAGTTCCGGTAGTTGGCTTTTTTGAAGTCGAATCCGTATCCACTGCTCCCCCGGGGATTGCAGTAAACCACGCCATAACCGCGGGCGGCCAGAAGCTGGAATTCATGCCACATGGTGAATTCCCCCGGTCCCCACATGGCAGAGGGGCCCCCGTGGATTTCCAGAACCATGGGGTATTTTTCTCCCGGTTTGCGGTTGGCCGGTTCCATCACCCAATACTGAATTTTAAAATCCGGTCCGTTCTCCACCCATTTCTCTTGAGGGAAAACAATGTTCTTTTCTTTAATCCACTCCGCATTGAAGGAGGTAAGCCTTTGGGATCCTTCCCCGTCAGTCCCGGAGAGGTAAAGCTCGAAAGGATTTTTGACCTTGGTCAGAGCGTAGACCAAGTGTTCGTCTTGTATGTCAAAGTCCCGGATCCCTGATTTCCCTTGGATCACCGGCTCAATTTCTCCTCCTTCATCAGGGATCCGGAGGAGGGGAAAGGTGCCCTGGTGGGGAACCACAAAATAAACGGAATCTCCTTCCGGAGACCACCGGGCGATGTAAACACTGCGGTCATAATCAAAGGTCAACGGTTGGGGTTTTCCGCCTTGAGCTGGGATGGTGGCCAGTCGGGAAAGGGCATACCCTTTCTCCCTTTTGTCTTGGGCAGAAAACAGGATGGTTTTTCCGTCCGGCGAATACCGGGGGGAATACACCCGGTAATTCTCCCAATCCAGGAAAAGCTCCACTCCGCTGCCGTCTGCATTCATGGTCCAGAGATCGCTGTCCAGGACCCGGTCGGGGTGTTTTTCGTAGGAGACAGAGGAACAGATGATCTTTTCCCCGTCCGGAGACCATTGAAAGGACCTGAAATTCTGAAACCCATGAGTGATTTGGTGGGCTTCTGCATCGGGTTCGGCCTTAACTGTAAAAAGATGGGAGTAAGAGAGGCGGTTTTGAAGTTTTGTTTCTCCCTGCAGATTCAGCCGGTTGAAAACCCGGGGATTATCTTGGGATGCATTTTGAGCCAGCCAGGCCCGGATTTCCTGGAGATTCCCGTCCGGGTCTGGTTTGACTTCAGAGGTTTTTGAGTCTTCCTTTTTCTCCTCTTCTTTTTTCTTGGGGGATATTTTTTTCCAGTTGGCATCGTCTTCCCATTCTCGCCCCGGTCTTTCATAAGGCCAGCCCGGTTGGCCTTCGACTGCCCATTCCGGAATCCGGGAGGAAAAGAGAATTTTTTTCCCTTCAGGATGCCACTGGAAACGGGAAACTCCATGTTCGGCGCCGGTCACCCTGTAGGCTTCCCCGCCGGCCATGGGAAGAACCCATACCTGCGGCTTGTCTTCGAATGTCCGTATAAACGCGATGCGGTTTCCATCCGGTGACCATGTGGGGGAGCTATCGCTGCGTTTGCCGAAAGTCAGTTGAGTGAGTTTTTGGGTCCCGTCCAGCTCGATTATCCATAAATGCCGGAAGTACCGGTATTCTCCCTTTTTATCTTTTCCCATAGAAGTTACAGCAAACACCGCCCGGCTCTCGTCGGGGGAAATATCGATATGGCTTAGGGTCTTCATTTTCAGTAAATCCGAAGTCTGGATCGGTTCGGTGCCGTTTTGTGCGTAGACAGAGGGCAATACCAAAAGACAAAGTCCCAGTATCAAAGCGGTCTTTTTTTTCAATTGGATACTCCTTTTCTCATTTTTTGGATTAGGTGTTGAATTATAACTTTTATCTTACAAGATTGTCATTCTATTTTATCGAATAAACAAAAAAATTGAGGGATAGATGATTTATTTGGATTATTCACGGGTCGAGGTGGCTGGGGTTAGGTTGGGACAGCGCGAGGCACAGGGTGCGCAGCTGTGAAAAGAAGGGCGCGCTCTTGACAACGACCTTCTAATGGGCGATCCCATTTTCTTGCAAAAAGGTGCTATCAAAGGTAAACCCCGGCTTTTTATGTCGTTCTTGCTGCAGTGTGACTTTTGATGGGACAACTTAGTTTCAGATCACAAATGCCGCAGTTGCGGGGGTGGGTGATACAGCCGTGTTCTTTGGCTATCCCTCCCGCCAACCGCGCTCCCTGTTTTGTATACTCCAAGGCTTTGACCTCAGAAATTTTTCCCTTGAGACCGACCTGACCGCTCCAGTCCACATTTTTCAATCCCGTGTCCTTGGCTGTTTTCACAGCCATCTCCATTTTCTCTTGAGTGGCTCCTTTATATTTTTCCAAAACAAAATTCGGCCGGAAGGCTAAGAAATTCAGGGGAATATGAGGATTTATCTCTGCAAAAAACTTTGCCAGAGGTTTCACATCCTCCTCGTTTATCTCAGGTATCAACATATAGCGGAATTCCCATAATTGGTTCAAGGCATTTTCCGCCACATATTTTGCATTTCTCAAAACCGGGCCCGAAGGAGCGCCCGTGAGAGAGCGATGAATCTCCTCACTGAAAGCCTTTATGTCAAAAGTGATGGAGCTTACGAAGTGGAGGATCCTTTTCAAGGAATCATGAGTCATGAAACCGTTTGTATCATAATTGACTTTCACCTGTTGAATTTTCCGAGCTTCTTCAACGATTTTTTCTATATAGGGCAAACTCGGCGTGGGCGATCCCCCGCTGAAGAATATCCTGTCAGCGGATATAAAGTTCCCTCTTGAGGAATTGAGCTGCTCTACAGCCTCTTCAGCCATCTTTTCAGGGGCAATGAATCCCAGAGAACGAGTTTCTGTTTTAGGATAATGGGCAATGGTCCAATTTTGACAGCCTAAACATTTGAAATTACAACCACAGAGGAATATAGTGTAACTTTGAGGAGGAGCCGGATGAAGGGCAGCCGTGGCGATTTTGGGTTTTCCTATACCGCAGACGCCGGTCTCGCCTTCTAACCGGTTGACTCCACATTTCCATTCACACAGATTGCAGTTTTTTAATCCTTCAAGATACTTTTCCATATAAGTCCTTTAACAATCCCGTGTTTTTGAGATTGAAAAATTCACTCGATTTTTTCTCTATTTTTAATATTAACGAACATAAAGTTAAAAAGAAAGACACTGCTTTTTCATTTATTTATTTTATTTCGTTATTTAAGGGGACGGGCCCGGGGATTTTCTTTTATTTCAATAAATTAACCTCATTTTTCCACAGATATAAGGCCCTTATTTGAGATTTTTAAGGCCAAAAACCGCTCTTTTTATTATTCCACTCATTAAGTAAGAGTGAATAATTATTCTCCCCCGCTTCTGAAAAAAACTCCTCAATATGAATATAAATGCTGTCTGGTCCGATGATCGTTAGGGAGATGACTCTCTATTTTTAAGTCAATTTTTACTATTTTGCTAGATACAATAGCCTTTGGAACGACCCCATTCTTCCCTTTTCAAAAAATAAAAGTTTTTATTGTTACACTTCTCTTAATATGATAAATGAAATTAACAATGGTTTTGCCATCATTATTGGAAAGAAAAAAAATATCATTTAAGGAGGTATTTATTATGAAACACTGGGTTAAAAAACTATCCATCCTGAGTTCGCTTTTTTTATTCACGGTTTTCTTTGTTTCTTTCAATCACGGAGGAGTGGAATCAGACTCTCTCCAAACTCTGGAATTCAATCGGAATCAACTGGTGAAACAGGCTGCGATCGGTTACATAGCTCCTCCCGGAGCAGGAAGCTCCCCTTATCGAATCGACCCAGAGGGGAATATTCATGTAGCTCCGGGGACCGGGAGCATCACCTTTAATTTTCGTTCGGGAGATACCGCTTATCATATCGCCGGAGACCACGTGGAGCCTGCGGTTACTCTTTACAATCTGGGGACTACCAACAGTCGGTCCAGCCGAGCCAGCCGAGGACTCAATACTTTGGCCTGCATCGGAAACTCAGTTAAGGTCATCACCGGAGAAGCCAAAGGAGCGAAAGGTTATGTTATCGGAAAACACGGAGGAGCCGAACACGTCATGGTAGATTTTCCCAAAGAAAAAGTCCTCCAAAAAATGGTTATCGGAGATAAAATGCAGGTTTATACCTATGGGTTGGGGCTTAAATTGAAGAATGCCCAAGGGATCAAAGCCATGAATGTGAGCCCTTATCTTATGGAGGTGCTCACCCAAGCGGGAATGGGAGTGACTGAAAGTGGGACTCTATCCATCCCGGTGGCTTTAAAAATCCCTGCTAAAATTATGGGTTCTGGATTGGGAGCCAGCCATGTTTACCGAGGGGATTATGATATCCAGCTCTTCGATAAGAAAACAGTGGAAGAATACAATCTGGACGAAATAAGATTCGGGGACATTGTGGCCATTATAAATGCCGACCATACCCATGGACGTATTTTTAAAACTGGGGCGGTTTCCATCGGAGTGATCTGCCACAGCACCAGCTATATCGCCGGGCACGGACCTGGAGTGACCACTTTATTCACCTCTCCTTCCGGAAATATTGAAGTCACCATGGACAAAGACGCGAATCTGGCGAATCTGCTGAATATCAGGTAACCAAGAAAGGGAGCGGGCCCGAGTATTTCTATTCATTTCCACATACTAGCGTGACAATTCCACAAAAAATGGACCCAAAGATAAAATTTTTGGGGCCAAAAACCTTATAAACGAACGCTTATAAACCCTTTTGAAATACTTGACAAAGCTGCGCTCATATATTAATTAAAATAATAGAAGATTGAAAAGATTTTTGGACATCATTTCCTGAAAAGTAAAGAAAATCTTCTATCCAAAAAGCAAATTTTTAAAAAGAAGGAGGGATAACCGTGAAAAAGATATCAGTTTGGATCTTCGTTTCGGCTTTCATTCTCTGTTTGGGAATTTCCTGCACTCAAAAAGAAGAAAAGCCAGAGTCTGAAGCGCTTCCCGATCTATCGGTTCAGGACGTTGCCTGCATGGGTGAAGATTTATACCTCACCTTAGAAAATCAAGGCCAGGGATCCCTTCCAGAAAGCTGGACCAGCCTGGCTTCACTTTACATCAACGGAACCCGGCAGGCAGACATCATCCTAGGGCAGCCTACTTCGGTGACCCGGGGAGGAATCAAAAAACCCGGGGGAATGTCTCATTACTTGATTCCTCATGATATCTCCAATCCTATCCGTGTGGATGTTTATGTGGATTACAATAATAAAATCGAAGAATCCCATGAAGAAAATAATGCATTAGAAAACATTTATATTGGTCCCTGCCTTTTACCGGATTTGAGCATTGAAGAAATCTATTTGAACGAAGAATGTGAAGTTGTGGTGGTCATCGAGAATAAAGGCCCCGGACGGATACCCGAAAATATCTGGGCTCTGGAGCAGGAACCTGAATGTACCCTGTCCATCTTTGTCAACGAAGAGAAACAGGTCCAAGTGAAAGCAAAAGATTTCGATCCCAGGCAGGACTTGCATCCAACCTTGGGTAAAGCGGCGTTCACAAGCGGAGTTAAAATAAGTGGGGAAGAATCCACGGTAGCGGCCACTATTGATTGTTCCGGCATCATTAAGGAGCAGAATGAAGACAATAACACCAAATCAGTGATGTTGAGCTGCAAAGAATCCTGACTGAAATTCTTCTGTCATTTCTTTGAGTTTTCAGGCGGCTGCTTGGATTTATCAGGCAGCCGCTTTTTTATTCCTCATCTCTAATCTCTCATTCAAACTTCCTTCCTTTCTCACTGAGCAAGGAATCCCCGGACAGAGTATGTTGAAATCTCTAAAATCAGAGAGCCCTATCCCAGTGGGTTATTTCTTTTTATAGAAAGAGAAAAAGGAAGCCGAGAAAATTCAATAATCCTGGTTTAATCAATCAAGTAAATAAGTCCGGGTATATCTTTTTAAGGATCTTTGTTGATTTGGGAAAAATTTCATCCAAAGGGACATATTTCCATTCTGCATAACAGACCATCCACTTCTCTTCTCTCTTCACCAAGTTCAAATGGATTCGGTAAATATCTGTGGAATAGCGCAGGAGTTTTCTTAAAACTTTTCCCACACCGGAAGAAAAGGCCACTTCGGTTTCCAAAGAAGCCTGGGTGGGGTTTATTTCCTCAAACCGAGTGCTGAGTAAATTAATCACAATCCCCTTATATCTATCAAAATAACCTTCGATCCAATTTTGAGTTTCCCTCTTGTTCCGTCCTTGAAAGTCAGAATAATCCTCGCTCAGCCGGTCCATGATCGGGGTAAGATTTTTCTTTTCCGCATGATGAACCATATTCTTAAGAAATTCCTTGACTCTTTCTTCAGGAGTATGGGGTTTGCAGGAAGGGAAAAGAAAAATGATAACCAGAAGAAAAAAAAGGAGGCCTTTCCAGCTATTCCTCTTATTTTCAATAAAATCAACTGAATTTTCCACCGATTGTAATCCTTTCAAATGAGATTTTTACAGCTAAAAACCGTCTTCTCTTATAAAAAGCCTAATGGATTGAAAGATAAAATTCAAAAACAATAAAAGGAGAAACCCTATGCCTCGCTCAAAACGATTTTTTATCCCCGGGTATACATGGCACATAACTCATCGCTGCCATAACAATCAATTCCTTCTTAAATACAACCATGATAAAACCCGATGGATGGATTTACTTCATCGGGCAAAAAAACGATTTCAGCTTTCCATCTTCAATTACACAGTGACCTCTAACCACATCCATTTGCTTGTCGTGGATACCGGGTATAACAAACCTATGGCCAAGGCCATCCATTTGGTGGCAGGCCGAACAGCCTGGGAATACAACCAAAGAAAAAATCGGAAAGGAGCTTATTGGGAAGATCGCTATCATGCCACCGCCATTGAAACAGAAAAACATCTTCTCGATTGTATGGTTTATATCGATTTAAATATGGTCCGAGCGGGAGTGGTGAATCACCCCGCAGAATGGAAATTCTGTGGTTATCAAGAAATTTCAGGTTTGAAAAAACGAAATCTTCTCATAGATAAGAATGGTCTTTTTTATTATTTAGGTCTACAGGATCCGAGGAATCTGGAGCCCTTTTATAAAGCAATTATCAATGAGAAAATCCTACAGAGAAACTTAAATCGGGAAAGCCGATGGACTGAAGCGATTGCCGTGGGGAGTCAAGAATTCACCGAAAGAATCAAAGAAGAGCTGGGGATAAAAGCCCGTTATAGAGCGATTGGGAGTCATCAGAATATTTATCAGCTCAAAGAGGATAAGAGTGTATTTTGGACCCCAAAAATCTCGAATTAACCCCCTTTTTCTGTGGAAAAGTCCACCTAAGTCTTTGAAAATATTGTAATTCCCTGGGCCCGTCCCAAAATGTATCGACAGGTGTGGTAAAATCCCCAGTCGAAAGGGTTAAAACTATGAGAAAAAAACTTTTGTTTATTATGACCTTACTTTTGTTTGTGGAAGGGATCTGCCTTTCCAGTGTTCACCGCAGCCCTCTTCTTGATTCCTGGGAGCAGTATCTCAAATTAAAAAAGAAATCTCCTTTTGACCTCCAATGGATCCCTCTGGGGCCGGTGATGAATTCGGCCCGGGTTGAAGCCGTCCAGTGCGACCCTTCTCATCCAGGGACCATGTATGCCGCCTTTGGTTCGGGAAATCTATGGAAAACCACCGACCACGGTTTAACCTGGGACCCCCTGTTTGAGAACCAATCGGCTTTGGGAATCGGGGACATAGCCTTGGCCCCTTCCGACCCCGACATAATCTATCTGGGATCCGGGGAGAGCCTCAAGAAGGCCCGGAACTTCACCATGCCGGGAACCGGAATCTTCCGCTCCGAGGATGGAGGGAAGACTTGGAAAAACACAGGACTTCCCGATTCCTACCACATCGGAGAGATCGCAGTCCATCCCCAAAATTCGGATATTGTTTTTGCAGCGGTCCAGGGTCACTTCTGGACCCCCAACTCCAACCGAGGACTCTACCGGTCTAAAGACGGGGGAAAGACCTGGGATCACGTGCTCTATGTGAACGAGCGCACCGGAGCCAATGATGTGGTCATCGCTCCTTCGGCTCCCCGTACCGTCTATGCCTCCCTTTGGGAAAACTATCCCGGCATATCCGGAAAAGAAAGCGGGGTCTATAAAAGCACCGACGGGGGGAAAACATGGGAAAGACTGAGAGGCGGTTTTCCGGATGGCCCTAAGACAGGCCGCATCGGTCTGGCCGTTTCCTGGACCAATCCGGACAAAGTCTACGCCCTGGTGGACAATTTGAATAAAAAGAAAAACCGGGCTGCCGAAGTTTACAGGACAGAAGACGGGGGAAAGAGCTTGGTGAGAACTCATGAGGAGGACCTTTTGATTTTCCCGGGAATCGGATGGTATTTCGCGGACTGCTACGTCAACCCTCAAAACGACGATGAAATTTTTGCTTTAGGGGTCCGGATGGCTCACAGCACAGACGGAGGCCAAACCTTTGATCTTATCGGCGGAGATGTGTTCCATCTCTTCCCCAATCCTGCCCAAACCCTGCACCTGGACCATTGTGAGCTGTGGATCAACCCTCAGAACCCTCGGCATTTGGCTGTCGGCAACGACGGAGGCCTTTATGTGAGCTATGACAAAGGACAATCCTGGATGCACCACAATAACATTCCCGCCGGTGAATTTTATGACATCTCAGTGGACAATCAAGAGCCCTATTATGTTTACGGGGGAACCCAGGATGACTCCTCAGTTTACGGTCCCTCCAAGGAGTGGAATCCTTTATACCCTGATGGGTGGGATTATGTATGGCTGGATGCCTGGTCGGGAGGAGACGGCTGCTACACCGTACCCGATCCCGTATGTCCTGAGACCGTTTATTTTTCCAGCCAGCACGGGGGAGTGAGGCGGAAAAATATGAAAACGAACCATTCTGTTTCCATCCGGCCTCAGCTTCCTCCAGACCATGAAGGGAAACTGGCCTTTAACTTTGTGGCCCCTTATATCATTTCTCCGCACAATCATTTGACTCTCTACATCGGAGGGAATTATGTTTTCAAAAGCCTGAATCGAGGAGACTCCTGGCAGCTTATCAGTCCAGACCTTTCTGATTCCGGCCATAAGAAGAAAAAATCAACAGCTGTCGGAGCCCTTGCCGAGTCTCCGGTAAAACCAGGTCTTCTGTATGCGGGCACCGACAGAGGAGCCTTCTGGGTGACTCATAATGACGGTGAGGAATGGAGGGAACATTCCAAAGGCCTTCCCTCCAGGTATATCCGGAGCATCTGTCCTTCCCGGTTCAGCGAATCCCGGGTGTATGTGGCGGTCACAGGAATCAATGATGATGATTTCAATAACTATCTTTTTGTCTCCGAGAATTACGGAAAAGATTGGAAATCGATATCTTCCAATCTTCCCGATGAAGTGGCCTACGTGATTTTAGAAGACCCTGTGCATGAAAATATCCTGTATGCTGGTCTTTACAGAGGTGTTTACATCTCCACAGATCGGGGAAAAAACTGGTCTCTTTTGGGGCCAGAAATGGCGGCCACCTGCATCTCCGACCTTGTTATTCAGGAGAGAGAAATGGACCTTGTGGCAGGGACTCACGGAAGGGGAATCTATAAAATGAACCTCAAACCTATCCAGGAAGCCTGGAAAGAAGGAAAACCCCAACAGAATATTCTCTTCCAACCCCCCACCGCCCGACTCCCCCGGTTCAATGACACTCATGGCGACCCTGATTACAGCACCCTGGAAAAGGTCCCGATCACCTTTTATCTCATAAATAGGGCTTCAGTGGAAATCAAGGTAGAAAACCAGGAAGGGAAAACGGTGTGGTCCCACAAAATGAAGGCTCAACGAGGGTTCAATCAGATCCGATGGGACCTGATTTTAAAAAGGGTGGAGAGTCCCAAACCCTACTTCATCCATTATGACAAGTTCGCCAAACCTGGCTGTTATTCTCTTCACATAACGGGAGATAAAATTGACCTCAAAGAAGATCTGCATATAAAAAAGAAAAAAGGGGGCTGATTCCTGGGGAATCTACATCCGCCACCAGTAGGAAAACTTTAAGAAAACACTGTAGTCTTCTTGGGTATAGTGTCCCATCTCTTGTTGAAGAAGTTTATTGTCCACTCCCAAGAAAAATACCGTCCCGGGTTTCAAGATATAGCTAAAGAGAAAACTTCCGTAAATTTTCTTGTAGTAGTGATTGTAATCAACAATCGCCCGAAAAGAAAGGGTTTTGGTCAATTGATAGGTGGTTCTCTGACGGATGACGTTGTAGTCATAAAGCTGTTTCCCCCCTCTTTCTTTCCAAAAAGTCTCTTTGTTGAACATGACCCTCATCTGCAGTCTTTTATTGGGCTTGAGAGTAAAAAACAAGCCGTAGGAATGACTCCAGCCCAAAAAGGGAGAATCCGGGTTATAAAAAATCCGGTCTCCCCCACCCAGATGAAAACCCAAGGGCAGCCACCGAATCAGACTGAGGTTGCCGTTTAAGTTAAAGGAATTCTTATGGAAATCCACTCCTCCAAACCTCTCCATGGCTTTTTGTAAGGAGGCGTTGATCATACTGAATTCGGTCACTCTGAGGTGAAGATGGCCGCTCACCCAATCATCAAGGACGGTATTTTCAAAATAGGCATACCTTCTTCCACCCCTTAAAGTGAACCGAACCTGATTTAAGTACTGTTTTTCAGGATAGAGCTGGAAAGAAGTATATGAGCCTATGGTTTTGTAGTCGACTCGGTTTACATACCCAGAGGAGGCTCTAAACTCGGGATGAATGGATTTCCAGTAGAGTCCCCCTCCCCAGTGCCGGGAATAATAGGAGAACTCACTGTAAAAGGCCGGAGCAATCCCCGATTCTTCCTGTTCGTATTTGGTTTTGGATCCTATGGCCTGAAAATTGAAAAAGAAGTGCTGGTTGAATTTGAACTGGCCGTCCACACCCGCGACCCGGTTGTAGGAGCCATCGATTTCTTTATCTGCCAGGGCGAAACCCACATAGGATTCTTTAAACACATCAGCTTTCATGCGGAAAATGTTAAAAAGGGCTTTCTGTCCAGTGTGTCCTCCGTTGTGGACTTCCCACAAACTTTCTGTAGGGTTCATATCATAAGCAGAAAGCATCCCGTAGGTGAAGGCTCCTGTTTTTCCGGTCAGCTTGGCTCCTCCAATGGGGTCTATAATTCTCCGGGTGTACACCATCTCTATTTCCGGAAACTGGAAGATTTCCATCCCCTCCAGGAAAAAGGGTCTTTTTTCTGGATAATAAAGGGCAAACCTTTGGTTGACATCAATTTGGGGAGCGTCCGCTTCGATATGGCTGAAATCCGGGTTCAGGGTTAAATCCATGGTCATGTTTGAATTGATCCCCCACTTAAAATTCATTCCTGCTTGGGGAGTGATCTTTTCCCCTTTGGTCTTGAGAGAAGTCACAACAGGCATCAGCTCAAAATTTCTTCCCTTCTGCACTTCACCATCGATAATCATCTCCCCTCCCTGGGTCAAGAGACCAGGGATATTCCGGGAAGCTTCGGGCCAGAGTACAATTTCACCTTTGCGGGCGATGGTCCGGCCTATAACCAATCCGAAATTTTTCTTCTGTTTATCCGGAAACCGGAAACTCTTAAAAGGAAGGGCCATCTCTACGGTGTAGCCTTTCTCATCGATGGTTCCATCCGAGTAAAAAACCGCATCCCAACTGGGGTCCATATGGTCACTTCCCCCTTTCTCCGTCCGGATCGTATCCATCTGAACCCCAAAGGGATTAAGGAAGAAAGTGAAAGCCCGGCGTTTTTCATTATAGGCATCCAGAAAAATCACCACCCAATCATCCTCCATGATATTATCCCGGTTGGTGATGGTCGCTCTGATCTTTTGAGGATCCGAATCATAACAGCGAAAAGCAAAGTATAAATTTTTGGAGTCATAACCAATATAGGCGACTGTCTTTTCCGAAGGGGGAGCCTTTTCTTTGGGAGAAAATTGGAGAAAATCCTCGACTTTTAAAGCCTCCTTTTCCCAGATAGGATTGTCCAATTTTCCGTCGATTTGGGGTTTTTGAGAAAGACGGGGGATACGGAGAGTTTTTTCGGATTTGGAGGTGTCTGACTTTTTTTCTGGGAGAGAAAAGGCCAGCTGAGAAAATATAAATAAATTTAAGAAAATCATTATGAGGGCAGGTTTTTTTATCATTTTACGCTCCTTGAGACGCTTGTTCATTTTTTTGCAATCTTTTTCCTTTTTTACAATCAACTCTATATACGAAAACATCGAGGAAAAAGTTCATTGAAAGTATAGAAAGGCTAATAGAAAGCGAATAGAAAGGACGAATTAGAAAGGGGACGATTAGAAAGGGGACGGGCCCATCTATCTTCCATCTTATCAATTACTTAGCATGAGTTTTCCACAGATATGACCCCCTTATTTGAGATTTTTGAGGCCAAAAATCTTATTGGAGCAACTCCCCCTCCCCAGATTCATCTTTAAAGAGTACTGATTTCCATTAGGAACTTGGCCCCAAAAATCGCCATTTAACCCCTAAATTCTGTGGAAAACTCTAACTAAGTGTTTGATAATTAAATAATTGCATGGGCCCGTCCCCTTTAAATCCTTTAAATGTAAAAATCTCATTTAAGGTTATTTTTTAAGGGTAAAAATGGATTAATTTGTTGATAATGAATAAAATGCCACGGTGTGACCCCTAATTGCAGTAGAAAAATTAGGAACGGGCGAATTTGAAGAATTTTAAGACTTCTATAAAATCGCTGCTGGTGAAAGAGACGGAAGTGGGACCTGTCCTCTGGGCCCCTGGAATCCAGGCAGCATTCTCCGCATCTTCTTCGTCTTTGAAGATCACTTCCATGGTGTAAGGAGAATCAAGTTGGTAGGGATTGAAATCATCCAGCCGACTCAAGGCTTCCTGGGTTTTCTTTTTGATGAGTTCTCGGGCTTTTTGAGGATGGAGCATCTGGGCAGCTTCTCCGATTCCTTCCTTTACAGCGGCGGTCACCACCTGGTCTCCCAAAAGCTCTTCAGACTGGTGACAGATGGCCGAATCTCCAGCGACAAAAACCACCGGTACCCCAAAATGACCCGCGATCAGAGCGTTGACCCCGGCTTCGGGCATCTTTTTCCCGTTTATTTCTACACTATAAAGGGAGCCGGTCATGGGAGGGGAAAGGAAGGAGGAAGGAGGAGGGGAG
>JAGXKI010000044.1 GCA_018335295.1 bacterium
GGGAAGAGAAAACACTTTGGGGGACGACCTGATTGACCAGGCCTATTTCTAAAGCTTTAGAGGCATCAATGGTTTTTCCGCTTAAAATAAGTTCCATGGCTTTGCCCTTTCCCACTAATCTAGGGAGCCGTTGAGTTCCTCCAAATCCAGGTATAAGTCCTAATTTGACTTCAGGTTGTCCCATCTGTGCATTATCCGAAGCAATCCGGATATGACAGGCCAAAGCCATTTCTGTACCGCCTCCTAACGCATAGCCGTTCACAGCCGCTATTACGGGTTTTTTGAAATTTTCGATCAACTTGGTCAAATCCTGTCCCTTTAACACATAATTCTTTCCCCCTGAAAAATCAAGCGCAGATAACTCATTGATATCAGCTCCTGCGATGAAAGCTTTGTCTCCGCTTCCTGTGAGTATCACCACTCTGACTTCTTGGTCATCAAGAAATGAAAGGAAAGCTTTATGCAATTCCCCTATGGTTTCCGTATTTAAAGCATTCAATCTTTTAGGACGGTTGATGATGATCCAACCAATCCCTTCTTCCTTTTTGGTTTGTAAATTTTTGTATTCCACGTTCCCTCCTCTTTGTGAAGTTCAACAGCCTAAGCTGTCTTCAAATTTTTAGTGACCAAAATCCATCACAAAATCTAATCTTTTCTCATATAATATCAAGTGATAGGTTTTTCGTAAATCCGGTACTTCTTATAGATCCTTCCTCCTAAAGATTCTGTAAACCGGTTGATAGCCTCATTATCCTCCAGCTGCCATGAGGTCTCACCCCACTGATACCCTTTGGCAATACCATTTTTTTCCAGTTCGGAGTACAGCAAATAGCTCACTCCCGTATTCTGGTATTCATCAATGACTCCGAAAACCACCGCCCTCATCCCTTTGATTTTCCTTCGGTACCATAAAAACTTAAAAATTCCCAAAGGAAAAAGCCTCCCGTTGAGTTTTTGCAGGACTTCATTGTAATTAGGTAAACCGAAAGCAAAACCCACTGTTTTTCCTTTCGCTTCTGCTAAAATCACTAAATCAGGATCAGCTAATTTTTTCAGGTTTTTAGCCATATGATCCATATCCTCATCTCTCCAGGGAACAAATCCCCAGTTGTCTTTCCAAGCTTGGTTGTACACATACTGAATTTTCCGGGCCTCCTCCCGGATATTCTTCAAATCTACCCTTCTCAGAGAGACCGGTGACTTTCTGCGAATTTTCTTCACAAGGGCGTGAACCCTTTTTTGAGTCTTATGATCTCGGGTCATATAAAAGGCATACAGATCCTTGATTTTGGACAGACCACACTTTTTCATCAAATCTAAATAATAGGGGGGATTGTAAGGCATCATCACCACAGGGGAAGAATCAAATCCTTCCAGTAAAAAACCGCATTCGTCGTTCATGGAAAGATTCATAGGTCCGCGGAGGGATTTCATCCCTTTTTCCTTCACCCACTGAGCGGCTGTATCCATTAACTTTCGGGCCGTTTTCAGGTCATTGAAGCTCTCATAAAGACCGAAAAATCCGGTTTTTTCATGGTGGTATGTGTTGTGATCCTTATCCAGGATCGCGGCGATACGTCCTACTATCTGATTATTTTTGTATGCCAGATAAAGGCCCATTTCTGCATGGATAAAAAAAGGATTTTTTTCCTTATCCAGCTTTTCTTTCATTTCCATAATCAAAGGAGGAACCCAATGGGGATCATTTTTGTAAACTTTCCAGGGGAACTGTATGAAGTTTTTAAGATCCTTTTTTGTTTTGACCTTTTCGATGACCGCTTCGTTCATCTTCCTCTCTCCATAAGATTTATGTATTTTACCAGATACGATCTCAATTTGCACTAGTCTGAATTATTCATACAAAAGGCTGATACTCATAAATAACACAAAGAGTATGAATGAGTTAAGAGAATTTTCCAGGCATACGTAAAAAAAGCGGGGTCAGACCATTTTTATTTTGGAACCCAGTCCAACGCATGAAAATTCTTAAGCTTGATAATATAAATGGATTACTTTAATATAAAAATAAGACACTTCCTGTAAAAAGAACCAGGTTTTGTGAATTTGAATCGGAAGGAGAAGGAATCATGAAAAAGGCCACTCAATTTGAAGAACTCTCTCCGGAGAAACTAAAGTGGACCATTGATACCAAAAAGATTCCCTATGAGAGCAGTGAGGAGTGTGAACCCTGTGAAGCCATTATCGGACAGGATCGGGCCATCAAAGCTGTCCAGACGGGTTTGGCCATTAAAAGTCTGGGCTATAACATTTTTGTCACCGGGATGGTCGGCACTGGTCGAACCACAACTATTAAACAATTACTGGAAAAACTTAAAAAGAAAGAAAAGACACCTGACGATATCCTTTATGTTCATAATTTTAAAAAGCCTGATGAACCCACTTTGGTGACCCTTTCCCCAGGAAAGGGAAAAGAGTTTCAGGAGTCCATGGATAACCTCATCGAAATGCTCAAGAGAAACATCCCGGAAATGCTCAAAAGTGATTATTATTCAGACAGAAAAGACAGTATTGTCCAAAAACAAAAGAAAAAACAGCAGCAAATCTTGAAGAAATTCGAAGAAAAAGTTTCCAAAGAAGGATTCACCGTGGTCCAGGTTCAGATGGGAATGTTCACAAAACCCGACTTGAGCCCCGTGGTGGATGGAAAACAAGTCTCCTTCAAAAAACTGGAACAAATGGTTCAAGAAGACCAATTTTCCAAAGAGAAACTGGATAAATTGAGAAAAAAATACGATGAGCTCACCGAGGAGCTGGAGGATGTTTTTGGACAGCTCAGAGAAATTGAAGAGGAAACACGGAAAATGCTCAAAAAATGGGACCAAGAAGCTATAAGTCCCATTATCAAGGGCGCCATCAACGAGATTAGATCCAAGTTTAAGGGAAAAAAGATTTCCAACTACCTCAACCAGGTGGAACAAAACCTGATCCAGAATATCAACCTGTTTAAGGAACAAAAAAAGGGACAACAACAGCAGCAACCTGAAAAAGAACTCACAGATCCTTTTCTCCCCTACCGGGTTAATCTTCTGATTGACAATTCGGAAAAAGAAGGGGCTCCTGTGGTCATGGAAAATAACCCCAACTATGTCAATCTTTTTGGAGCCATCGAAATCGCTTCCTCCCGGATGGGAATCATGCAAACCGATTTTACCAAAATTAAGTCGGGATCATTCCTTAAAGCCAACGGCGGTTATCTGGTGATCAACGTCCTGGATGCCCTTATTGAACCCGGAGTTTGGACCACTCTAAAAAGGACTCTCCGAAACCAAACCTTTCAGATTCAAAATTTTGCCTCCATGTACCTTCTCTCCGCTTCTCGACTCAAACCCGAACCCATCCAGACAAATGTCAAAGTGGTGATGATCGGAGACCCCTATATTTACAGTCTTCTTTACTATCTGGACAAAGATTTCAAGAAAATATTCAAAATCAAATCTGAATTTGACTCTGAAATGAACAAGGATGATAAAACCATCGAAAAATACACCGGGTTTATCAAAAAAATCACTAAAGACGACAATCTTAAGTCAGTAAACAAAGGGGGGATAGGCGCGATTATTGAATACGGAACCCGACTGGCCGGACGGCACAAAAAAATATCCACTCGTTTTCACATCATTTCGGACATCATCAGGGAAGCGAATTACTGGGCCACCAACGAGAATAAAAAAACAGTAGGACGAGACCAAGTGGAAAAGGCCATCGAAGAACAAATTTACAGAGAGAGTTTGATTCCAGATAAAATCGAAGAAATGATTGAAGAAGGCACCATCATGATCGATACCGACAAAAAGGTGATGGGACAAGTCAACGGCCTTTCCGTATTTCCTATGGGAGAGTATATGTTCGGTAAACCTACCCGGATCACCGCATCCACCTCTGTAGGAAGATCAGGGGTTATCAACATAGAAAGGGAATCAGACTTGAGCGGCCGGACCCACAATAAGGGTGTATTGATTCTAAGCGGATACCTTCGAGGAAAATACGCTCAGAATAAACCCTTTTCTCTTTCGGCCAGCCTCGCTTTTGAACAATCTTATTCGGGAGTGGAAGGAGACAGTGCTTCTTCTACGGAAGTTTACGCCATCCTCTCGAGCATTTCCAACCTTCCCTTGCGGCAGGATATCGCGGTCACCGGGTCTCTGAATCAAAAAGGGGAAATCCAAGCTATCGGAGGGGTGAACGAAAAAATCGAAGGCTTCTTTGAAGTCTGCAAAGCTAAGGGCCTTACCGGAAATCAAGGAGTCATCATTCCCCAAAAAAACATTCAAAATCTCATGCTCCGCAAGGATGTGGTTGATGCAGTCAAGCAAGGAAAATTCCATGTCTATCCCATCCAAACTATCGACGAAGGAATAGAAATACTCACCGGACTCAAGGCTGGAGAAAAAAAGGACGACGGGAAGTTCGAAGAAGGGACTGTCAATTATATTGTAGACCAAGAACTGCATCGTCTGGCTAAAAGCTGGAAGGATTTTTCCAAAGAAGAAAAAGAGTGAAGGATTAGTTTAATCCGGTGGTTCTTTTGAGCTTTTTCACTTCCTGCGGAGTGAGGTGCCGGCACTGACCCTTTTTGAGGCTTCCCAGGGAAATTCCTCCGAATTCAATCCTTTGGAGTTTAACAACCTCACAACCCAGAGTACTGAACATCTTTCTGATTTCCCTTTTTCTTCCCTCATGAACTTGGATCTTCAAGAGGGAAAAGAAAGCTTTTTCCTCTAATATTTCTATCTGAGCCGGAGCCGTTTTCCTCCCCTCTACAAACACTCCTCTTTCAAGCTGAGCGATATCTTTTTCTTGAAGCATTCCCTTCACTTTTACCAGATAAGTCTTCTTCACTTGATAACGGGGATGTGTAAGTCGGAACGTCAATCTTCCGTCATTGGTCAACAGCAACAAACCTTCGCTGTCAAAGTCGAGGCGGCCCACAGGATAAACCCTGGTTTTCAAAGGAGGGAGGAATTTTTTGACTGTGGTTCTCCCGAAAGGGTCTTTAAGGGTGACCAAACATCCCGGGGGTTTATTCATCATCAGGTAAACAAAATCCTCGTTTTTCTTGATTTCCTTTCCATCCACCTCCACCCGGTCCTTTTTATCATCAATTCGAGCTCCCAGATTCTGGATGGTTTGCCCGTTCACCTTAATTCTTCCCTCTTCAATCATCCGGTCCGCGTCCCTTCGGGAAGTTACTCCTGCCTGAGCTATGAATTTGTTCAAACGGATCTTCATGAACTAAAAGTAAAGACTGATGCCCCCAGTCACGGTAAAATCCCCCATTTTCAAATCTCTCTCATTTATATCCAGTTGAACATAATGATACTTTCCCTCTGCCAAAAGGGAAAGTCTCTTTCCTAGATTAAGTTCCAGTCCCAACCCAAAATTGAAGCCTCCATCGGTGTCCTTGTCAATCTCATGAATATGGGCCGTGTAATAGCCGTATCCTCCGGTGAGATATGGATGGAAAATGAAAAAAGGCAAAAAATACTTCAGATTGACTCCCACAAAATTATAATCCACCTCTCGGCCTTCCCAATCTAACAACGCCATCTGCTGGAGTTCTAGATTATGAGCGGCCTGAAAATAGTTCAATTCCACAGCGAACATCATGAATTTGACTCCAGCTCTCAGGCCATAAAGATAAGTGGTATCGGTATTGAATTCCACTTCTTGGAGACTGGGCTTTTGAATAGAAATCCCACCCAGAGCTCCTAAATAGATTCCTCCTTGAGCAAAGCTCTGGGAGGGAACCGCCAGTAAAAAGATGAAAACTACAGCTGTCAACACACCTTTTTTCATGTTAAACTCCTTCCCTCATCATAGATTGTGAGCTATTTTTTATCATCACATCATAGAAAACCGGGGTTTGGCCAGGATTTCCATAACTCTCAGGTCAAAAAAATTCTGAGTATGGGCCGGTTTCAATAAAAGAGCTGTATCCACTCCACTTCCTGTTCCTCCGATAGAAATGCAAGGCTGTTGGGTTGAAATGTAACCTGAGTCTGCTGCCATGAGAACAATCTCCAGAGCCACTTTAGTGCCTTCCCCAAAATTCCGGAGAGTATAGGCCACCACTTCCTCTAGTTCATAGGTCCCCAATTTTTTCCTCACAGCTCTTCCTACGCCTCCGAAGGCATGCTGACAGGTCAACACATTCACACCAGCCTCTTGCAGTTTTTTCTTGTTCTGAGATTTCAATTGTTGATGACCGGGCTTTTTAAATCCCGTAGAATGAGTGACCACAACCAAATTCCTTTTTGAAAAATAGGAGAGAGCCTCCAGGCCGGTTTTTCCAGATGTCGAAGAAACCAAAATATTGGATATATCCAGTTCTTCGGCCCGCTTGGAAGCAGATTGAAATGTTCGCTGTGTATTTTGAGGTCCAGGCTCATCAAAATAAACACAAGGGACCAAAAGACCCTCACTATTTTTTTGTTCAGCCATTTTTATTCTCCTTTGTATCCTTTAGATTCCACTTTTTATTATCCAATCATTCTTATTATCTCAGAATTTTCTCTGATTTCCAATCAATCTGGATAATCCGGGCCAGTGAATTCCATAACCCACCTATTCCTCTTTCGTATCATATAATGTAGAATTTGACGAGATGCACCAATGGCGAAAGTGAATGTGGGCGAATCTGTGGCCATGGCCTTGAGTTCGCTGTGGGCAAACAAGTTAAGGTCCTTCCTAACTTTGCTGGGAATCATTATCGGAGTTCTGACCATTATTGCAGTGGTCTCTATAATCCAGGGTCTCAATAATTATGTCTATTCCAAAATGTCCTTCTATGGAGCCAACGATTTCACAATCACCAAATACTCCCTAGGAAGCAAATCTCTTGAAGAATTTCGAGAGGAGATGAAAAGGAAGGACTTAACCATGGAGGATATGAGGCTCATCCGCCGAAGATGCCAGTCCTGCGAACTGGTGGGAGCTCAAATCAGCACTCAAAGAACGGTGAAATTTAAGAATAAATCCCTTAAAAATGTTTCTGTGAGAGGAGTCACTCATCGGGATCACCTGATCGGAACTGTAGATGAACTGGAAAGAGGAAGACAAATCAGGAAGGAAGATGAAGATCATTCTCGGTTTGTGTGTGTGATTGGGACAGAAATCAAAGAGCAGCTTTTTCCTTTTCTAGATCCCTTGGGAAAATGGCTTAAAGTGGGGCCCCACAATTTTTTGATCATTGGAATTGGCCAACCCAAAGGAAAGATTCTGGGAATGAGTCAGGATAATTATGTGCGCATCCCCATCACCACTTTTTACAAAATCTACGGTTCTCGAGGAAGCATCAACATCAATATCCATACCTCATCCCAACAGCAAATGGAAAAAGCCCAGCAGGAAGTCCGCACCATTCTTCGGGCCAAACGGCATCTGTCTTTCGATGAACCCGATGATTTTTCTTTCCGAACCTCTGAAACCTTTATCCAGCTCTACCAATCAGCCACCTCCAGTGTCTACATAGCCATGATCGCCATTTCTTCCATTGCTCTTTTGGTGGGAGGGATTGTGGTCATGAACATCATGCTGGTGGCGGTCACAGAAAGGACTAAAGAAATTGGCATCCGCATGGCCCTCGGAGCCCGCCGGAAAGACATCCTGTTCCAGTTTTTGGTGGAGTCGGCGGCTCTCTCTACTGCCGGAGGCATCATCGGAATCTTACTGGGAGTTATTCTCGCCCAGGTCGTTTCCACTGCCACTCCACTCCCCTCCAGTGTGGAACCTTTTTCCATCCTGTTGGCCGTCGGAATTTCCTCTTCGGTTGGATTATTCTTTGGGCTTTATCCCGCCAGTAAAGCCTCTAAACTGGATCCTGTGGTGGCCTTGAGGTCTGAACAATGAGAGCAAGTATTTTCAAAGAAATCATACAAATGGCTTTTGATTCTCTGAAAACCCATAAGCTGCGTTCTTTTCTAACTCTTTTGGGCATCACCATCGGGGTCATGACGGTAGTGGGTATGGTCTCTATCATTCAGGGACTCAACAAATCTTTTCTTCAAGAATTGGAATCAGTGGGTTCCGACATCATCGTGGTCAGCAAATTTGAGCCTGGAATCCAGACAGGTGAGCTCTCGGAGGAAAGAAGACAAAGGAAAGACTTAACCTTTGATGATGCGATGGCCCTGGAAAGGGAGTGTTCCTTGGTAAAAGCAGTGGCCGTGGACATCACCGCCGATATCTCCGAAGACTTTACTATCAAATACCGGGACCGCAAAAGTCAAGGAGCCCTCATCATAGGAATGAATGAAGGTTTTCCTCAAGTTCTTTCTGTTTATCTTCCCCAGAAAGGAAGGTTTTTGACCCAAACCGATATCCTCCACCGCACTCCGGTCTGTGTGCTGGGGCACGACCTGGCGGAAACTCTGTTCCCCCATACCCATGCTCTCCAAAAGGAGATTCGAATCGGAGGAAAAAAATTCACTGTGGTGGGAGTCCTCCAAAAAAGAGGTCAGATTTTTGGACAAAGCCAGGATAATTTTGTAGGCCTGCCCATTACCACCTTTATAAAATATTTTCCCTACGACAAATCCAACCTGGAAATCATCGCCGCTCCTCGAGAACATGCCGACATTCCTGAAGCTATGGACCAGATAATCCATGTGCTCCGCAAAAGAAGGAAAGTCCCCTTCGGTAAAACCAATGATTTCGCTGTTTACACTCAAGAGACCTTCGTTGACCTTTACAATCAACTCACCGGAGCTGCCTACTTGGTCATGATCGCCATATCTTCCATCGGATTGGTGGTAGGAGGGATCGGAGTGATGAATATCATGCTTGTCTCTGTAAAGGAAAGAACCCGAGAAATCGGAATCCGCAAAGCGATTGGGGCCCGCTCCTCGGACATCCTAAAACAATTCTTAATGGAATCTATCTTTCTCACAGGAACTGGGGGGACTTTGGGGATACTTTTGGGCTTTGGAATAGCCTTCACCGTGAAAAGCGCCACCTCCCTTCCCGCTTCGGTCACCACCTGGTCAGTCATCGCGGCATTCCTGGTTTCTCTCATCGTAGGCCTGTTCTCCGGCATTCTCCCGGCACACAGGGCGGCTCAATTAGATCCCATTATCTCTTTAAGATACGAATGAGAATGGGCGGCTGTTTCCTCAAAAGACTTCCCCTTCTTATTTTTACAAGAATGGAGAGGAAATAGGAAAGATGGGAAAACCTCACCACCCGAGTTGATTCAAGATTTTCAGAAAATTATTTCTGATTGAGAGAGTCGGGAGGAAATTTCTTCTTTATGAAAGAATAAGCTTCATCCAGAGCGGTCTTCAGACCTTCCCTCTCTTCCCCGGCCAGTTCCACCAAAGAAGGCCTCCCCCCTCCTTTTCCTTGGATGAGCGGAGAAATCACAGGAATCAGTTCTCTCATATCTAGAGAAAGATTTTCCGAACAGGCCAAAACCACGTGAGCTCGTTCTGGAGTTTTCAACCCGAATAAAACCACAAATTCATCTTTCTTGATGATATTCAGAGCCAAATTCCGCAGCTCCTGAGGGCCCCTCTCTCCAAACACCCTTTGGATGATTTTTTCCGGAGCCTCTCTGACGATTTTATCTGCTTCGTACTGGACAAGCTTTTTCTGTAACTTTTCACTCCTTTTCTTTTGAGATTTTAAATCCAAAAAGAGCTTCTCCACGGAAGAAATCAATTGGGGAGCTTTTACTGAAAAAAGCTGGGTCAACTGATTAAGGGTGCTGTTTTTTTGGGCATAATCTTCTCTGGCTCTCCCGCCGCATAAAAATTCAACCCGTAAATTTTTTTTCACCCTTTCCCTATTGACTACCTTAATCAAACCAATCTCTCCCGTCCGGCGGGGATGAGTGCCCCCACAAGGAGAATAATCGAACCCCTCTATCTCCACCACACGGATCCGTCCTTTTTGGGGTGGAGGTTTCCTCAGAGGGATATTCTGAACTTCATCTTTATCCATAAAATAAGTGCGGATCTTCCTGTCCTGGAACACAATCTGATTGGCTAAACGTTCAACTCGGTCCATCCGGTCATCCGGTATTTGATTTAAACCGAGATCGATGGTCGAGGAGGTTCTCCCCAGCCGGAAAGAGAGAGTCTCTCCTCCACAAATTTTATAAAAACTCTGGGATAAGATATGCTGACCTGCGTGCTGCTGAATATGGTCCAAGCGGGTTTCCCAGTCCAGCTTTCCCTTCACCCTCCCCGCCGCTATATCATCTTCCAACACATGGTAAATCTTTCCTTCCTGTTCATAGACATGGATGACTTCTTTATTCTCCAGAGTTCCCTTATCCGGAGGCTGCCCCCCCGATTCTGGATAAAAACATGTTTGATCCAAGACCACAACCGTCCGGCTGTTTTTCTGCTCTTTTTGGACAATTTTGGCTTGAAATTCCACCTGATAGGGATCATCAAAATAGAGGCGCTTGGTTTCTTTCATCTTTCCCTCTGAGTTTTACTCCGGACTACTTCAAAAATCCGGGAAGTCAATTTGAAGTGAGTTTTGGCCACTCGATTCAGAACCTGGGATCCATGGCTCATTACCAGTCTTACTCCGGTTTCTTCGGTATGAGGCGAGGAACCTTTGGGAAGGTCGAGCCCTACATTCTGAGATAGAAAATAAAGCCGCCTGAGGAATTCAGCTCGAGCCAATATGGAAGCAGCCGCTACCGCCATATCCTGTTCACCTCTGTGCTTTTGGACGAGCTGAATAGTTTTCCCCCTTTTCATGAGAGCATTCTGGACGTAAAATTTATCCCCGAACTGATCGGTTACCGCCTGCTCGCAGATAACCTTCTCCAGGAGATTTTCGATAGCCCGGGAGTGAGCCCAAGCAAGAACTTTGTTTAAATTTCTCAACTTCCCGTATAACTCGTTGTATTTCTCAGGACCTATAGCCACAATGCTGTAGGAAAAACCTTTCCGGATAAGCCTGGCTATTTCTCGAACCCGTTTATCTGAAAATTTTTTACTGTCTTTGACCCCCAGTTCTTTCAAAACTTTGTGCTGTTCCTGAGGAAGGAATACTCCACCCACAACCAAAGGACCGAAGTAATCCCCTTTTCCTGATTCGTCCGTGCCGATATGACTTTGACCTTGAGAAAAGAATTCTTGCTGTTGCATCAAATCCCAGGAAGGGTTAACGTAAAAGATTCCTCTTTTTCGCTTCTTTGATTAAATCGTCCCTGAACTTTGGATGAGCGATGTTGATCAACGCCCTGGTTCTCTCCTGGAGATTTTTCCCGTGAAGATAAGCGACTCCGTATTCCGTGACTACATATTTTACATCAGCTCGAGTAGTCACAACTCCAGCTCCCTGCTTGAGGAAAGGAACGATTCGAGATTGTTCCCCTTTTTTGGCTGTAGAAGGGAGAGCGATGAAAGGCTTTCCTCCTCTGGAGTGACAGGCTCCCCGGATGAAATCAACCTGACCCCCAAACCCGCTGTAAATATAGGTTCCTATGGAGTCCGAACAGACCTGACCCGTGATATCCAATTCAATCGCTGAATTGACAGCCACCATGTGGTCGTTTCGGGCCACTTCAAAAGGGTGGTTGGTGTATTCCACAGGATGAGCTTCCAGCAAGGGGTTGTTATTGGCGAAGTCATACAGTCTCTTTGAACCCAAAAGAAAAGTGAGGATGACTTTATTGGGATGAAAATTCTTTTTTGCCCCAGTCACCACTCCTTCTTCGATGGCTTCCCTCACTCCATCGGAAACCATTTCTGTATGAATCCCCAGATCTCTCCTGTCTTTCAATGACGCCAGCACGGCATTGGGAATCCCCCCAATTCCTAACTGCAAAGTGGAGCCGTCTTCAATCAAATCCGCTATATGCTTCCCGATCTTCTTTTCCACCTCGGTAAAAGGCTTTTTTTCTAGTTCGGGAAGAGGTTTAGAGACTTCCACAATTTTGTCTACACGAGAGACATGAATAAAAGAATCTCCCAATACCCGAGGCATATTTTCATTTACCTGAGCTATGACTATGTCTGCTGTTTCCACGGCGGCTTTGGAAGCGATAATCTCCACTCCCAGGCTCATAAACCCATGTTCATCGGGAGGAGAAAGATGGACCATAGCCACATTGAGGGGCATTTGTCGGGAATAAAAAAGATTGGGGATTTGATGTAAAAATATAGGAACATAATCAGCTTTTCCTTCGTTAATGGCCTCCCGGTCGGCGGGACCGACGAAAAGGGAATTATGCCGAAAATGTCCCTCCATACCCGGTTGAGAAAAGGGATCCTTTCCCAGGAAAAGAACATGAACTAATTCCACTTCTTCCAACTCATCTTTCCGCTCCGCCAGCGCATTCAACAACACATAGGGAGTGGCTGCGTTGCCACTGATGTAGACCCGGTCGTGACTTTTAATTCCGGAAACCGCCTCCTCTGCTGTCACCAATTTGTTTTTATAATCGTCAACCCAACCCATTCCTATCCTCCCATCTATGTTTTTTTTCTCTTTTTTGTTTTTAAATATTTATCTATTTCTGATGCCGCAGTCCGTGCATCCCCCATGGCCAAAATCACAGTGGCTCCCCCCCTGATGATATCTCCTCCTGCATAAACTCCCTCCATACTGGCGGCCATGGTGTTCCAGTCCACTTCAATATTTCCCCATTTTCCAACCTCAAGTTCAGGTGTGGTGGATGGAATCAGAGGGTTGGGACTCTGACCGATGGCCACAACCACCATATCCACCTTCAGGGTGAACTCAGAGCCTTCTATGGGGACCGGACGCCGTCTTCCGGAAGAATCGGGTTCTCCTAATTTCATCCGGATGCACTCCATAGATTTAACCTGTCCGTTTTCATCCTTCATGTATCTCAGAGGATTGGTAAGCAGGTGGAATTCAATCCCTTCCTCCTCCGCATGATGGATTTCTTCCTCTCTCGCGGGCATCTCCTTCCGGGAACGTCTGTAAACAATGCCCGCCCATTCAGCTCCGAGCCTTTGGGCTGTGCGTACCGAATCCATAGCCACATTCCCTCCACCTATCACGGCCACTCTTTGGCCCAGGATGACAGGGGTGTCATACTTAGGGAATTCATAAGCTCTCATCAAGTTAACCCGAGTCAAATACTCATTAGCCGAATAGATACCTACAAGGTTTTCTCCAGGAATGTTCATAAAACGGGGCAATCCGGCTCCAGACCCCACAAAAAAAGCATCATATCCCTCTTTTTTAAAATCATCCAGGGTCGCTGTCATTCCCACCACAAAATTATTTTTGAATTCCACACCCAGCTTTCTCAAGTAATCCACTTCGGCTTCCAGAGTTTTTTTAGGGAGTCGAAATTCAGGAATTCCGTAGACCAAAACTCCTCCTTCATGATGAAGAGCTTCAAAGACGGTAACCTGATGCCCTTTCTTCACCAGCTCCCCTGCCACAGTTAACCCAGCAGGACCGGCTCCAATCACAGCCACTTTAAATCCGGTTGATGGGGAAGTCTGGGGAACAAAAATCTCTCCTTTTTCCCTCTCATAATCGGACACAAAACGCTCCAAATAACCGATGGCTATAGGAGAACCGGTGGCTTTATTCAGATTGCACACCACTTCACACTGTTCTTCCTGGGGACACACTCGGCCGCAGATAGCCGGAAGGGTGTTGGTTTCTTTTATCTTTCGGACACTCTTGACGAAATCTCCTGTCTCGATCAGCTTGATAAAAGTAGGAATATCAATCCCTACAGGACATCCTTTCACACACTGAGGTTTGGCACAGTCCAGGCACCGGCGGGCTTCCCGGCGGGCCATTTCTTCATCCAACCCTAAATTGACTTCCTCAAAATCTTTATTTCTCTCTTCAGAGTCCCTTTCCGGCATTTGGACCCGAGAAATTTTCATCCTTTCCTTGGCCTTTAAAGAGGTTCGTAATTTCTGGCGCCATTCCTGATTGTATTCAGCTTTGAGCCTTTCTTTCAATTCAGGAGATAATTCCTTTTTGTTTTCAGACATCTTTCACTCTTTTCTGTAGTTATTTTTAAGAGAATTCCTTTTTTTCCCAATAATTCAAAGATTGGATCTCATCATTAAAATAAAATTTTCTTCGGCTAAAAAGTTCCTGCCAATCAACCAGATGACCATCAAAATCAGGGCCATCCACACAGGCAAATTTTGTTTTCCCGTCCACCGTCACCCGGCAGGCTCCGCACATTCCTGTCCCATCCACCATGATGGGGTTGAGACTGACCATGGTTTTGATTCCTTTGGACCGGGTAGCCTCCGCACAGGTGTAAATCAAGTAGGTACAGCCGATGGAAAACACCCGGTCAATCTTCCTCTTCTTTATCAAATTCTTCACAGTATGGGGAACAAATTCCTTACAGTTGTAATAACTATCCCGGGCCGAAACATAAAATTCATCACTCACTTCCCTGAACTTATCCTCCCAGTAAAGAAGATAGTTGGCCTTTACATCCATCAGAGATATGACTTTGTTGCCCGCTTCCTTGAGAGCTCTGGCAACGGGGTAAACCGCTCCAATCCCGAAACAACCTCCCACACAAAGAACCGTTCCAAACTTCTTGATTTCAGATGGTTTTCCCAGAGGCCCTACATACACAGGTACTTCCTCTCCTTCCTGTAAAAGAGAAAGTTTATGGGTGGAGGTGCCTACCACAAGAATAACTGAAGTCACTGAGCCCTTTTCCGGGTCCCAGTCGGCTATGGTTAAGGGAATTCTTTCCCCGTATTCGTCAGGCATGAGGATTACAAACTGACCCGGCTGACATTTCTTGGCCACTCGAGGAGCTTCCACCTCAATCAGATGAACATTGGGAACCAATCTTTCTCTTCTTAATATTTTTGCCATTATTCTCCTCTTTTTATTCTTACTGGGACAACCTGTATTGCAGGAAATAGTGATGAATCAAAATTGATCAGGGAGTCGGAGGGTTCATCCCAATTGAAACTTGTCTTCACTGTTCCCGAGAGCACCGAAGTTGATATTTTCACTTTCCGGCTCATTTTTCCCTTGGTAGATTCCACCTTCACCGGCTGGTTTTCTTTAAGCTCCAGTTTTTCGGCATCCTGGGGAGATATGTATAACCAGTGGACATCCCGGATCATCCTGAACCCTTTGATCTTTTCACTCAAATGAAAATTTCTGTAGTAATCCTGGCTTCCTTCCACCATCATCAAATAGGGGTATTCCCTGGTGGGTTTTGCGGGCGTTTCTTTGAGCTGGACAGGGAGAAATTTCTTTGGACCCTTTTTCTCTTCCTTCAAAAACACCTCTTTCTCTTTCAACCTGGAAGAGGAAGCGGAGTTCAATTCAGGGATATTCTCCCCAAGTTCCTTACGGACCTGAGAAGTCTTTTTATACTTGAAGCCGCTTACTCCCATTCTTTGAGCCAATTGAGAAAGAATCCACCAATCCGGACGGGAATCCCCCATGGGCGGAAGCACCGGGCTTGTTTTCTGGACTCGTCCTTCCGCGTTGACAAAAATTCCTTCTCTCTCTAGAAATGTGGAGGCCGGAAGGAGTGCATCGGCTTGTTCTCTCTGAGCGTTCAAAAAACTATCCTGGAAAACCCGGAAGTTGGTTTTGATTTTTTGAGGAAGCGGGACAGGTCCCATCTGGTAAAGCGCTTTGATTTTGCCTGAAGAAAGATTCTGAACTATCCGGTTGAAGGACTGACCAAGATCAAAGGAACGGCCGTGAATCACTTCCATACCTCTTGAATTGCTGTCCAGATCTAGAGGATAAAGGCCCGCCTGAGTTAGAAGAGATAGATTCCACAGAGCAGAGAGATTCTGGTTTCTCCAACGGACTTGAGAAAAAGCGCCTCCAAAAAGAATGGCTTTCGGAGATTTGCCTCCCAAAATCTCTGCGGCTTCTTTCAACTGCTTTTCACTCACACCTGTTATACTAGGGGCCTTCTCCAAGGGAAAATTCTCCAATGAGTTCTTGAAAGTATGGAATCCTTCTCTTTCTGAAATGTCCTGGGATGTTGAGGAACCTTGTAAAATCAGCCGAGAAAGAAAATTCAGAACGTAAGATTCAGTACCGGGTTTGTTCTGAATCCACTGATCGGCGTGCCGGTTTATTTCAAATTCATTGGGACTGAGATAAATAAATCGGGCTCCTTTTTGGAGAGCCTTTAGGAGCTCCAACCAGATTATAGGATGGGTCAACGGAACATCTGTCCCCACAAGGAATACGGTTTTTGCTTCGGATATCTGGTCCATCCGAAAATTCAAATCCAACTCAAACCCATGGTTCTGGGCCAGTCTTTTCAAAGATTGCACGGGGAAAAACACGGCTGGAGTTCCGATATTCCCAGTTTTGAGGGCCTCCTGAGCAAATTTCTGAGAAATGTATCCATCTTCGCATCCCAATTGAGTGGAGGAAAACAAAGCCACCTTTTCTCCTTTATACTGACCCAGGCCCTCAGCTACATAATCCAAAGCTTCGTCCCAATCCACCTCTTCCAGGTGTTTATTCCTGCGTATCATAGGCCTGAGAAGGCGTTCCTGGCTGTAGAGGATATCTTTCAGGGTAAATCTTCCTTTGACGCAGGCCTGGCCTTGATTCACCACTCCTTGATCCGATGGAAGAGAATTCAACAATCTTCCTTCCCTCAGGTTGATCTGGAGCTCACACCCCATACTACACAGGCCGCAGATTGCAGGCTCCATTCGCTGGGGAAGGCCTTCATACTTTAATTCTCTTTCGGTTAAAGCCCCTGTGGGACAAACATCCACACAAGCACCGCAAAACTGACATCCCGTTTCCGTGTGAGGAAGGTCCAGAACAGTTCCCACCACCGTTTTGGTCCCCCTGTAACTAAAAGTCAGGACAGAATTCCCTCTTACCTCATGACAAACCCTCACACAACGGCCGCAAAGTATGCACAGGTTGTAATTCTGGTCGAAAAAGGGATCTCTCTTTTTTACTTCCAACTCTCTGTATTGGGAAGGAAAACTCACTCTTTTTATGTTCAACTCTTCCACCACATCCTGCAGTTCACAGCGACCGTTGTTGGGACACAGAACGCATCCTGTGACTTCTCCAACTTTGCGAAGAGTGGATTTATATTCATCACAGTTTTCCTTTTCCCTGCAGATAAGACAGGCATTAGGATGCTCGGAAAGAATGAATTCCATTATCTGCTTTCTCAACTTCTTCAATTGAGGGGATTGGGTTTGGACCTCCATCCCCTCCTCCGCATAGGTGCTGCAGGAAGGCATATAACCCTTCCGCCCCTTTATCTTGACCAGACACAACCGGCATCCTGAAAAAGGACTTAAACGAGGATGATCACATAAAGAAGGGATAGAAATATCATTTTCCCTGGCCGCTTCAAGGAGGGTCTTGGGCCCCTCGACTTCAATCTGTTTTCCGTTGATAGTCAGTTTCATTTTTTTGCCGTTTCTTTTTCTTAAATTGTCTAAGGATTTTTTCTCTCTCTTTTCCTGTGGACTTGAACACAGCATTTATTTTGGGAGGACACACATCCATACAGGCTCCGCATTTGATACACTGATCCTGATCAATCACATGAACTTTTTTCCTTTCCCCACTGATGGCTCCAACCGGACAATTTTTCAAACACAAAAGACAGCCCACACATTTTTCCGGTTCAATATAATAAGAGATCAAATCTTTGCACACCAGAGCGGGACAGCTTTTATCTTTTATATGAGCCTCATACTCGTGAGTAAAGTACCGAAGAGTGGTGAGGACAGGGTTGGGAGCGGTTTGTCCCAATCCGCACAGAGAACCGGCTGTGACTGTCTTGGCCAAATCTTCCAGTTTTTTGATATCTTCTTCCTCCCCCTGGCCTCTGGTGATCCGGGTGAGTATATCCACCATCTGGCTTGTGCCGACCCGGCAGGGGACACACTTCCCGCAGGACTCCTCTTGAGTGAAGTTCAGGAAATACCGGGCGACATCCACCATACACGTATCCTCGTCCATAACAATCATTCCCCCGGATCCCATCATGGAGCCGGCTTGAGTTAAGGTATCAAAATCGATAGGGAGGTTGAGCTTATGTTCAGGAATGCATCCTCCAGAGGGGCCTCCGATCTGCACAGCTTTAAATTTTTTATCGTTCTTTATCCCTCCCCCTACATCATAGATGATTTCTTTCAAAGTGATTCCCATGGGCACTTCTACCAATCCGGTGTTGTTGATCTTCCCTACTAGGGAGAAAATTTTAGTCCCTTTGCTTCTTTTTGTTCCTATCTGGCAATACCATTGGGCCCCTCTATTCATGATTAAAGGAACATTGGCCCATGTCTCCACGTTGTTGATATTGGTAGGCTTCCCCCACAGACCGTTTTGAGCTGGAAAAGGAGGTTTCTGATGAGGAAAGGCTCTCCTTCCTTCTACGGAAGCCATCATGGATGTTTCTTCTCCAGAAACAAAAGCTCCAGCTCCTTTGAAAACATGAATATCAAAACTGAATTCAGACCCCAGAATTGATTCACCGATGAATCCGTACTCTCTGGCCTGCTCCAAAGCCAGGGTTACATTCTTAACCGCCAAAGGATACTCCATTCTCACGTATATGTACCCCTCCCTAGCTCCGATTGCATAGGCCCCGATGACCATGCCTTCAATCACACTATGGGGATTGCCTTCCAATAAACTCCGGTCCATATAAGCCCCCGGGTCTCCTTCATCTGCGTTGCAGATAATGAATTTTTTATCTGCATTGACCCGGTGGCAAATTTCCCATTTTTTTCCTGCAGGAAATCCTCCTCCCCCTCTTCCCCTCAAATTGGATTTTTTAACTTCCTGGATCACCTCTTCCGAAGTCTTATCGAAAAGAACCTGAGCCAAGGCTTGATAGCCATTGATTGCGATGTAGTCGTCAATCTTTCTGGGATCGATGTATCCGTTGTTGCCGAAGATAATCCGCCTCTGTTTTTTATAGAAGGGAACTTCTCCTTCTTCCACGATCTTCTCTTGGGTTTGGGGATCCACGTAAAGCAGCCTGTCTATGATTTGCCTTCCTTTAATGGTCTTGGATACGATCTCCGGAATGTCTTTTTCTTTCACCTGCTGATAGAATATATTCCCTGGCTGAATGACCAGGAGAGGTCCTCTTTCACAGAATCCATGACATCCTGTGATTTTCACTTCTGCTTTATCCTGAAGATTTTGATTCTTTATTTCATTTTTAAGGGCCTGGGCTATCTCCATGCATCCATACGCATGACATCCAGTCCCCCCACAAATGGTGACTAAAGTCTTTTGTTCTTTCTTTGAGTCCCAAATTTTATTTTTCAGTTCTTCTAACTCAGTAGGGCTAATCTTATCCATCACTCCTCTTCTTTTTTTGTCTGTTCTATTAAATTCTTTACTTTCTGGGGGACCATATGACCGTGGTATTTTCCATCAATATCTCCC
>JAGXKI010000092.1 GCA_018335295.1 bacterium
GGAGAGGGAGACCCGACCAAGAGGATATCCAAAGAGCCCAAGAGGGATTGGACAGCTGCCGGAAGGCCATGCTCTCAGGTCAGTATCAAATCGTGGTGCTGGATGAAATCCATGTGGCCCTTCACTTCCAGCTCCTCAGTGAGGAGGAAATCCATAAATTTCTGGATCAAAAACCAGAAAATGTGGAAATCATCCTCACCGGACGCTACGCTCTGGAATCCATACTCCAAAGGGCCGATCTGGTTACCGAAATGAAGGAAATCAAACACTACTACCAGAAAAATGTGGGCTGTAGGGACGGGATTGAGCGGTAGAAGGAGAGCTCATGGAACGGAAAAATTTTGAAAAACTGGTGGAAGAAGCGCTGGAGGAAATTCCCCAGAAATTCAAAAAGCATCTCCAGAATATTGCTGTGATCGTGGAGGCCCGCCCCAGCAGGGAAACCGCGGAACAGCTGGGTCACTCTCCTTTTGATACTGTTTTTGGCGTTTATCATGGAGTCCCTTTAAAGCACCGGGGCCCCTTTTACGGGAACATCCCTCCGGATGTCATCACCATCTTTCAGGAATCTATCGAGCGCCGGTGTCCCACCGAAAAACAGATCAAAGAAAAGGTGCGTGAAGTGGTTTTCCATGAAATCGGCCACTACTTCGGCCTCAGCGATAAAGACCTTAAAGACATCGAGAAAAAGATAAAATAATTCATACTGGGGTCGGACCGAATTTATTTGGTTGATAATAAATAAGTTATATAAATATATTAATCAAAAAGACACAGGTTACGGTTAAAGAAGATATAGGTTGAGGTTGAGTGAATATAGGTTCAGGTTAAGAATAAGAAGGATTTAAAATTCAAAAATCAAAGATACATAGGGAATCAAGATGGAAATAAATTTGTGTTAAAGTCAGAATAAATTTCAAAGGAGGAATCGATGGCATTAAACCTTGAAGGAATTTTTCCTGCTCTCACCACTCCCTTTGAAGACACAGAAATCGCCCTGGATAAGTTAAAAGAAAATATCCTCAAATACAACAAGCACAAACTTTCTGGGTATGTGGTTCTGGGCTCAACCGGAGAAGCCGTGTATGTGAATGATGAGGAATCTGAACTCATCGTGAAATCGGCCCGGGAGACTTCTTCTCCAGAGAAAAAAATCATCGTGGGCACGGCCCGGGAATCCACCCGGTTTACTCTCGAATTCACCAACCGCATGGCTGACCTGGGAGTAGATGCAGCCCTGGTCCGCACCCCTTCTTACTTCAGGGCTCAGCTCGACCGGGAAGCCCTCAAATATCATTTTCTCACCTTGGCTGACAAATCCCGGATTCCCATTATTATTTACAACATCCCCCAAAATACCGGAGTAAGTATGGACAAAGAACTGGTGGTGGAGCTTTCCATTCATCCCCAGATCATCGGGATTAAAGACAGCTCCGGGAATTTATCTCTTCCTGGGGAAATTCTCCCCGCGGTCAATCCTCAGTTCAACTATATTTTGGGAGCCGGTAGCCTTCTTCTTCCCGGGTTTCTTCTGGGGGTCAAAGGAGGAATTTTGACCCTGGCCGATGTGGTCCCGGAGTTGTGTGTGAAGCTCTTTGAGCTTTTCCGGGAAGGAAAAATGGAAGAAGCCCACAACCTTCAACTGAGTTTAATCCCTCTCAACAAGGCCATAACCCGAACCTACGGGGTCCCGGCAGCCAAGTATGCCATGGACCTTGTGGGCTATTACGGAGGACCGCCCAGATCCCCTCTCCGCCCCCTGGATGAAAAAGAAAAACAAACTATCCGGGAATTGGTGGAGAAATTACAGTAATAATGGGGACGTAATAATGCGTAATAATGGGGACGGGCCCAGCGATTCCTTTTATTTTCAAATACTTAACATGAGTTTTCCACAGAAAAAGGGGCCTATTTTGCCCTTTTTGGGGCCCAAAAAATACTTCTGGAGAAATTAGGGTCAGACCGAATATAAGATACAGAAAATAATATAGTTGCATTAAAACATGGGATAAGTATGGATTAAGTATAATAAAATCAATAATTTCAATTCGGTCTGACCCCAATTTGGGACAATTCGGTCTGACCCCAATTTGGCCAAAAGGGTCTTATTTTGCGACTTTGAGGGCCAAAAACAGCTTAACAAGCGAATCTTTTCATGATAAAAATAGGCATGTCTCAACTTTTTAAATCGATGCTTCGAAAAGAAAGGAGTTAAAATGGAGGCCAACAGCCGACGCAATTTCCTAAAAAAAATGCTCATCGGGGCCACATCCACACCCTTGATCTCTTCAGCCTGTTTTCAGGGAGAAAAAAATCCTCAAAATCGAATCCAAAAGGGAGAGATGTACTACCGGCGCCTGGGAAGAACCGATCTCATGATATCCGAAATCTCGCTCGGAGGAAGCCCCGTTCCACCCCGAGCTATCCTCCATCAGGCTGTAGAAAGAGGGGTCAATTACGTCGACACATCTCACACTTACCAAAACGGAAACAGCGAGCGCCAGATCGGTGAGCTTCTTAAAGAGAAAGGACAAGACAAGCTTTATGTGGGAACCAAATTTCACTTAAGGGGAAGCTGGGATGCCTCATCCATCATTGAGACCGTGGAAGGAAGCCTCCGCCGGCTTCAGGTCGATACCATCGATGTCCTCCTCATCCACGGGGTGGACAATCCCGAAATCCTGACCGATGAAGAGGTCCTCAAAGCTTTCGATAAACTGAAAAAACAAGGGAAATGCCGGTTCCAGGGCCTCTCCTGTCACTCCAACCACCACAACGTGGTCAAAGAGGCGGTCCGGAGCGGGCATTACGATATGATCAACCTGGGATACAATGTTTTCGATATCGATGAGACCAAAAAGGACTATAAAGTCTATGATGACTACCTGGGCCAGTGTGGGCTCCGGAAGCTTATCAACCTGGCCCACTCCAAGGATGTGGGAATCATTGCCATGAAAACCTTGAAAGTGGGCGGGAAAAGACAGAATATGGATAAATACAAGACCGGCACCACATCCATCTACCAGGCCATGCTGAAATGGGCTCTGGAAAATCCCAATATCAGCTCGGTGGTGACAGAAATGATGAATTTCGACCAACTGGAAGAGGACCTGGCTGTATCTGGAGAGATGCTTTCAGCGAGAGAAAGGCGGATGCTTTTCCGGTATGTGGCTGAAAACAGAAAAGACTACTGTCATCTCTGCGGGGAGTGTGAAAACAACTGTCCCTCCGGTATCGCGACCACCACCATCCTCCGCTCTCTGGCTTATTATGAAGAATACAAAAAGTTTGGCCGGGCCCGAAATCTCTATTCAAATCTCCGACCCTCCCAAACCCCCGCTTTCTGCCAGGATTGCGGAAGCTGTGAAAAAGCCTGCCCTTACGGGGTACCTGTCCGACAACGCCTTCAGGAAGCCCACCACCTTCTCGCTTAGGGGACGCTTCCAGCGATTTCTTTTATTATCAATCATTTAGTATGAGTTTTCCACAGAAAAATAAGTCTATTTTGCGATTTTTGAAGAAAGATTCATCACGGAAATGAGTACCTAGAGTTAAAAAAAAGGAGAGACCGTATTAAATTCTTCATTGAAAATCAAATTCCACAAAGAGGAGGAATCCCGATGTCCCTTTAAGTATTGTATCCTGGACTGGGAATCTATGTGAAATTGGTGTGAAATTGGGGTCAGACCGAATTTAATTATAATAATATCAACTATTTATATTCGGTCTGACCCCAATTTGTCTTATCCAGACCCACCCGGACCTCCGGCCAGATAAACAATGGGAGCTCCGGGATTATCACTGGTGGACTCAAATCGAACAAAAGTGAGCTTTATTGGCCGGCTGTCTGGATTGGAGCGATTTTCCAGCACTTTGAAGGAACCCCTCTCTGCTTCAACGGTCTTCTCTTTTGCCTTAAATTCGATGGATTCCCAGGTTACGGTTTCCTTATCCCCTTGGATACTGCAGGAAAAAAGGAAAAGGATTGCTAAGAAAAATAAAGAAAAATGCCATTTAACTTTTCTCATTAGCTATTCAGGCTTCGTGATGACCCGCGTTCACTTCTTGAATAATAGGTCATGGGTGACCATTGTTAAACAGTTCTGAATAATTATTTTGTTCGGTATCAATTAATATTTTAATGCTTTTTTCAGCT
>JAGXKI010000093.1 GCA_018335295.1 bacterium
GGGAACATGATGACCTTCCCTCTATGGATAATGATGATTACCGCCGGGGGCAGCCTTCCTGTCATAAAGCCTACGGTGAGGACACGGCGATTTTAGTGGGAGATGCCTTGTTGACCCTGAGCTTTCAGGTTTTAGCCCAGGCACCCTTGGAGGACAAGCTTTCCTCCAAAAGAGAAAGGATTATCCAGGAGATGAGCTATCATGCAGGAGCGGAAGGGATGATCGGGGGACAGTATTTGGATCTTTCGGTTTCCTCGGGAGATATTTCTGAGGAGGTGCTTCATGAGCTGATGGTCAAAAAGACAGGCTCTCTGATCACCGCTTCGGTTAAAACGGGGGCTCTCCTCGGAGAAGCCTCTCCTTCTCAATGGAAAGCTTTGGTGGAGTACTCTAAAAATCTAGGTCTGGCTTTCCAGACAAGGGATGACATTCTGGATTATACACAAGACAAACAGGAGAATGGTCTATTCCCTCCCAACTCGGTGTCTTTTTTTGGTCTGCATCCTTCCAGGGAAAGATTTAAAAAATTCATCCAAGCGGGGATGAAGGAACTGGACAAGGTGGACATGGATCACCGGGAACTCCGGTTTCTGACCCAAAAACTTAGGGATATAAAGGTGTGAGTGAAAATGAGTGGAATTCTTGACCGGGTGAACGATCCTAAGGATTTGAAAAAGTTATCCATCAAGGAAATATCTCAACTGGCCCAAGAGATCCGAAGTTTAATCAAGGAGGTGGTTTCTCAAAATGGAGGCCATCTCTCTTCCAATCTGGGAGTGGTGGAATTGACTCTGGCTCTTCACTATGTGTTTGATGCCCCCCGGGACCGCCTCTTATGGGATGTGGGCCACCAGTGTTACACGCATAAGATTATCACGGGCCGGAAGGATCGCTTCCCCTCTATCCGGAAGTACCAGGGTCTGCACGGATTTCCGTGCAGGGAGGAGAGTGAATACGACGTTTACAACACCGGCCATGCGGCCACAGCCCTTTCGGCGGCGTTAGGAATGGCTGTAGCTCGAGACAAAATGGGAAAAGATCATCAGGTCGTGGCGATGGTGGGAGACGGAAGCCTCACCGGAGGAGTCGCCTGGGAAGCGTTAAACCAGATTGGTCATCTGAGGGAGAATGTCACCGTGGTGTTGAACTATAACGAAATGTCCATCTCTCCCAATGTGGGGGCCCTTTCCGGTTACCTTTCCTATCTGGTCTCGGGTCAGCATTACTTGAGAATGAAAGATTACGCCAAATCCTTCCTGAAAAATGTCCCTGTGGTGGGTTGGCCGTTGATCCGGGCAGCCCGGGGGATAGAGGAAGCGGTCAAAAAGGCTTTCTTTCCCGGCCTGGTTTTCGAAGAGCTGGGAATCCGGTACATAGGTCCGGTTCAAGGGCACAGCCTGGAATCTTTGATCGAGGTGTTCAAGGAAGCCAGGGATTACGAGGGCCCTGTGCTTCTTCACTGTGTTACCCAAAAAGGGAAAGGCTTCACTCCTGCTCAAAACAATCCTTCCAAATATCATTCCGCCAAACCCTTTGACCTCCAGACTGGTGAGTTTCTGAACCGGAATCAAAAACCCACTTATTCTTCTGTTTTTGGGAATACTCTGGAGCGAATCGCCGGAGAAGACGATAAGCTCATGGCCATTACTGCGGCCATGCCCGAAGGGACCGGGTTGAAATCCTTCTCCGATCAGTATCCCGACCGATTTTTTGATGTGGGGATTGCCGAACAGCATGCCGTGGATTTTGCTACGGGATTGGCTTTGAGTGGACTCAAGCCGGTGGTGGCCATTTATTCCACTTTTCTTCAAAGGGCTTATGATCAGCTCTATCATGATGTGGCTCTTATGGACATACCTATGGTTTTTGCTTTGGATAGAGCCGGCATCGTTCCCGATGACGGGCCCACCCATCAAGGGGTCAACGATATTTCCTACCTCAGGCATCTGCCCCATATGATCGTGATGGCTCCCAAGGATGAGAATGAGATGCAGCATATGGTCAAATCTTCCCTCTCCTACTCTCACCCCACTTCCATCCGGTTTCCCAAGGGAAAGGCTTTGGGTGTTTCCATGGACCGGGATTGGAAATATATTCCTGTGGGAGAAAGCGAACTTTTGAAGGAGGGAAAGGATTTGCTTTTTGCCTTTGGAAGCATGGTCTATCCATGTCTGGAAGCCGCCAAGAAGCTGGAAGAAAAAGAAGGCATCAGCCTGGCCGTTGTGAATGCCCGGTTTGCGAATCCATTAGATGAAAAGGTCATCCTCAAGTACGCCCAACCGGGAAGAGTGATTGTGACCGCCGAAGAAGGAATTCTGGCCGGAGGCTTGGGAAGCGGTGTCCGGAGCCTCCTGGACAGAGAGAACCGGTTTGAGGTGCGGTTCAAAAAAATCGGTCTTCCTACAGAAGTCTATCCTATGGGAAAGGCAGAGAGGATAAAAAAGATGTACCAGCTGGATGAAGAGGGTCTCGCCGAGCACATAAGAGATTTTTATAAGCAGGTTCAGGGTTAAGAGAATTCCCTTCGGAGGATGAATCTGTGATGAGGAAAGAACGCGCGGATAAGCTTTTGGTGGAAAGGGGACTTGTGGAAGACTGGCATAAAGCCCGGGCCGTGATTATGGCGGGTCTTGTTTACACCAATGAAGAGAAGGTGGATAAGGCGGGCCAGATGGTGGACCCGGATCAGAGTCTCTCCATTAAAAAGACTTTTCCCTACGTGAGCCGGGGAGGATTGAAATTAGAGGAGGCCCTGGAGAGTTTGGGAATCCCTGTGAAGGGGAGAGCTGCCGCGGATCTGGGAGCCTCCACAGGAGGGTTTACCGACTGCCTCCTTCAGAGAGGGGCACGGAAAGTTTATGCGGTGGATGTGGATACCCGGCAGATTGACTGGTATCTGAGACATCATCCTTCGGTGGTTTTGATCGAGAAAAATGCCCGTTTTCTGGAAGAATCCGATTTTCCGGAGAACCTTCATCTGGTGACCTTGGATGTATCCTTCATCTCTGTCCTCAAGATTTTGCCCGCTGTAAAAAAATTTCTGGGAGAAGGAATTCTTCTGGCTTTGATCAAACCCCAGTTTGAAGCAGACCCGGAGCAGGTGGGGAAGGGAGGAGTCATCCGGGACCCTTCGGTCCATGAGCAGGTGTTAACCTGGATGGTTCAAGAAGCCCGCCGGATGAATTTTTATACGGGAGGAGTGATGAAAACATCCATCCGGGGGCAGAAGGGAAATCAAGAATTTTTTATCTTATGGGCTCTTGATAAAAAAAGGCTGAGTGCCGCTCAGGTGAATTCATCCATTAAGGAGGCTGTCCAAAATGAGAAACATTAGTCGTGTGGGAATCGTCATCAAACCTCACGTTCCCGGGATTGAAAAGATACTGAGAGAGTTAATGAATTATTTCCAGAGGAAAAAAATTGAGTGTATCCTGGAAAAGGCAGCCTCCCAGAAGATGGAAAAAAAAGAAGGGATAGAAAGGGAAGAGCTGCCCCGAAAAGTGGATATGGTGATGGTTTTGGGGGGAGACGGGACTCTGCTCAGCATCGCTCATCTGGCAGCTCAAAACCAAGTGCCTGTCCTGGGGGTGAACATGGGGAGTTTGGGTTTTTTGACGGAAGTCCCTCTCAATGAAATGTATTTAACTCTCCAGGCTTTTTTGGAAGGAAACAGAAGAATCGTGAGTTCCCGGCGGATGCTGGTGGCTTCCTTCAGGGGGAAAGATTACCATTGCCTCAATGATGTGGTCATAAACAAGGGAGCGCTGGCCCGGATGATCGAATGCCGGATATGGGTGGATAACAAGGAAATCGCCACTCCTCGTGCGGATGGGTTTATTATTTCCACACCCACAGGCTCCACGGCTTATTCCTTATCTGCGGGAGGTCCCATCATGCAGCCGCATATTCCCGCTCAGGTCCTGGCACCCATTTGTCCTCATACGCTTACCTTTCGGCCTATGGTGATCTCTTCACGGTCCCGTATCCGGATCAAGATGCTCACCCAAGGAGAAGAGGTTTACCTCACTCTGGACGGCCAGCGGGGACATTCGGTGAAAAAGAATGATGAAGTGGCCATCCGCTCCAGCCATATGGAACTT
>JAGXKI010000045.1 GCA_018335295.1 bacterium
GACCAGCAGAAGTGGCCGTCCGTATGACTGTGGGTTCTCTTCTTTTTCATGAGAGAGCAGCCCGGATGATCCAGTATCACGCCCGAAACAATAAGCTGCCCGGATTTTCTGAAGTGGTGGACGCCCTGATTGAGGCTACCTGGAAATCCCCCCATCAAAAAGGACTTCACGGTGAGATTCAACGGGTGGTAGACCAGGTGGTTCTCACTCATTTGATGGGGTTAGCCGGACAAGAAAGAGCAGCTCCCCAAGTCAGGGCGGTAGCTTCTTTGAAACTGAAAGAGCTGAAAGATTGGATAAACCAGAGGATAAAACACGTTTCCGATAAAAGCCAGAAAGCCTATTTGAACTATGCTCTCTCCCAAATTCGTCTATATGAAAAGGATCCTTCTCGAGTGGAGATCACCGAACCTCTGCCCGCACCTGCAGGCGCCCCTATTGGAATGCACTGATTTCAGCGGATTTCAAAATCGATTATTTTGGCTTTTTATTTCCACTCGGTTGAGCTTTCCCTATAAGTTTTATATTTTTAGTCGAGCCCTTGAACGGATAGAAAACAGGTCTCTCATCAGCTCATGGAGGCATTCCCAAAACCGTGATGAGTATAAATATCTCTCCTATCACGGAATTAGAGATGCTTACCTAGGTCATTTTTCCTTTTGAAATCGATAGGTAACTGACGTATAATTGATAAAAATTTTTATCAAAAGAGGTACATCATGGGAATTAAAGATTATTTTGTAGAGGATATCCCTCGACGGAAATTCTTGGAAATGAGCTTTAAGGGAGGGATTGTCCTGGCAGCGACTCCTGCTCTCATGAGTCAGTTGGTCTCTTGTAAAGGACAAGCACCAGGCACCAAAATGGATGTGGATAAAAGTCTTTTGAATGAAACCATCCAGAAGGCTCTTCAAAAGGGCGGAGAATTTGCAGATGTTTATGTCGAAAACCGGATCACCCGCAGCATCAAAATGGAAGAGTCCAAATTCAAAAGTGCCCAATTCGGCATCAGTCAGGGAGCGGGAGTCAGAGTTATCTCTGGAGATAAGACCGGCTATGCCTACACGGACGAAATTACCAAGGAAAAACTTTCCAGAGCAGCGGAAGTGGCCTCTTACGTGGCTAAAGAGGGAAAACAAATTCAGCCCGTCAGCATCAGCAAACAAGAGAGAAAATCCTTTGTTACGGTCAAAACTCCCCTTCAAGGTATAGCCGATAAGAAACGACTGGAAGTGATGAAAAGAGCCAATCAGGTTGCCCTGGATTATGACAAACGGATCAAAATGGCAACCATCGATTACTATGATGAAATCAGAGGAAGAACCATTGCCAACAGTGAAGGCCTTCTGGTGAGCGATGAACTGCCTCTTCTTTTCTTTATTGTGCAGACTTTGGGTGTGGGAAAGAATACCCGTCATATGAGCCGAAAAAGGTTGAGCCGCCACTCTGGATTTGAGATGTTTGATGAAGTGACTCCAGAAGAAGTAGCTCAAGGAGCTGCCCGGGAATCCATTGCCATGCTGGATGCTCAGGATGCTCCCGCAGGGATGATGGATGTAATCATTGAAAACGGTTGGGGTGGAGTTTTGGTCCACGAAGCGGTGGGCCATCCTCTGGAAGGCGATAATATCGCCAAAAAAATTGGAGCCTTTACCGGAAAGCTTGGAAAAAAAGTGGCCAGTGATGTGTTCACCATGATCGATGACGGGACCCTTACCAACAAGAGAGGGACCACCAATTTTGACGATGAGGGAACTCAGATGAAGCGAAATGTTTTAATTAAAGACGGAGTGCTTCAGAAATACATGACCGATATTCTCTCCACCAAACAGCTGAACATGGAGAGGACAGGAAACGGCCGCCGGCAGAGTTTTCGGAATATTCCCATCCCCCGAATGACCAATACGTTTATCGCAAAAGGAAAGGAAGATCCCGAGGATATTTTGGCTTCCACCAAAAAAGGATTGTATGTCCAGAGTCTCAGCGGAGGGAGTGTGAATCCCATAACCGGGATGTTTAATTTCACCTGTCGAGAAGCCTACCTTATTGAAAACGGGAAAAAGACCACTCCGGTTAAAGGAGCCACTCTCACCGGAAGCTGCATGGATATCATCTCCAATACCGATGCGGTGGGAAATGACCTTGATTTTGGACCTGGGATCTGTGGTAAAAGTGGACAGAGAGCTGAAGTTACAGCAGGACAGCCTACAGTGAGGATCCGCGGTATTAATGTGGGTGGAAGCAAAGCCAGAGGATAATCATGAAAAAGGAGAAAACCATGGATTATAAAACCTTATCACAACAATTAGTCAAAAAATGTTTGGATAAGGGCGCTGATGCCGCTGAAGTTTATATACAGTCAGGACGTCATCTCAGTATAGATGTCCGCAACGGAGATATTGAAACCGTAGAAGAATCTTCCTCAGGCGGAGCCGGGTTTCGAGTTTTCAAAAAGGGCCGGATGGCTTTTTCCAGCTGCAATGATTTTTCAGATAAATCTTTGGAAAATGCCGTTAAAAGTGCCGTTCAGTTTGCCCGCAACACCACCTCTGACAAACATAACGTTCTCCCTCAACAGAAAGGAAAATCAGAGGTAGAGAAAATCTATGATCCTGGGATCCAAAAGGTTCCCATGGAAAAAAAGATCGAGCTGGCCAAAAAAGTGGAAAAGCTGGCCATGAAAGACTCCCGCATCACTAAAAGTGCCGGTTCTGGATACGGAGAAGGGGAGGCTGAAGTGTTCTTGGCCAATTCCCACGGTCTATCCAAGAGTTATAAATCTTCCAGCTGTTCCTTTGGAGTCTCTGTAGTGGCGGAGAAAGGTGATCAAAAGTCCTCAGGGAGTGAGTACTGTTCCCGACGGTTCTATGAGGATCTGAAGGATCCCCAAGGAATTGCAGAAAAGGCCGCCCAAAATGCTTATGGAATGCTGGACCCACAGATGGTTAAAACCCAAAAAGCGGCGGTCATCTTCGACCCAGATGTCGCCAGGGCCATACTTGGAGGGATTCTGGGAGCTGTTAACGGAGAACGGGTGCTTCAAGGAGCCAGCTTCTTGCAGGATAAAATGGGAAAAAAAATCGCCTCTGATTTGGTGACTCTTATCGATGACGGTCTGAGACCCAGAGGGATGGCCAGTCAGCCTTTTGATGGAGAAGGTGTTCCTACCCTGAAAAGAACCATTATGGAGAAAGGGGTACTCAAAGGATTTATGTACAACACCATTGTGGCTCATAGAGCTGGTGTTGAAAGTACGGGTAATGCTTCCCGGGGAGGATTCAGAGGGGTGCCGGGGATCGGTCCCCATAATTTCTACATGGATACGGGCGAATACACCCCTGAAGAAATTATTGAAGCCACTCCATCGGGCCTTCTGTTGAAGGGAGTGACCGGGTATGGAATCAATCCTGTCAACGGCCACTTCAGTGGAGGGGCTTCAGGCTTTTGGATTGAAAATGGAAAGATTGCTTTTCCCGTGAAGGGCTTGACAATTGCAGGAACAGCTCACCAGATGCTCCACGCGATCGATATGGTCGGAAATGACCTGGACCTGAATCGAAGTTTCACCTCTCCCACATTTCGGATCAAATCCATGCAGATCGGCGGTGAATAAAAATCCGGGCTTTTTTCTTCTCATTAGTTCAAAAATAGCCATTGAATTCATCTTGTATTCTGGGTTCCGCCTTCGAGGCCGTAATTAAAATTATAAAATTATTGGGTCAGACCGAATTTAAATTGTTGATAATAAATCAATAAAGAGAATATTGAAATTAACTTATTTAATATCTGTAAGTTAAATTCGGTCTGACCCCTTCTCGCTTCTCCCTTCCCTCGTCCTCGCTCCACCCATCCTCTTTAAAAAGGAATCGACTATCACATTGTTTGCATAATTTTCATTTGTTGAGGGTGGCGGAGCCGCCATGGGGAATTAGTTATATTTTTTATCATCTAAGGAGTGATAATGTTTTTATGAGTTCTCATAAAAATAGAGAAACGCATGGTTTGAGAACAAAAAGGAATTTTTTCTCAAAACTTTTATGATCCAAACGGAGCGGAGCCCTTGTAAACAGAATAGCCGGATTGATTTCTTAAAGACACCCGAGCGGGACGTTTTCGGGGCATGCGGGCACACCCTAATTCTCCTTTTTTATTTATAGCCACGAAATTCTCACCAGGAAGAAAATCGATATTCACATTTTTATACTTTTCTGCAATCATCATGCAGGCAGCTTCGCAGGCTTGTTGGGGACTTTTTCCTTCCTTCATCATTATGACGATATAGTGAGAAGCACAGGATTTGATGACGTCTTCTCCTCTTCCAGTGGCACCCGCAGCGCCTACGGCATTATCCACATACAAACCTGCGCCAATGATAGGGGAATCGCCAACGCGGCCAGGAATTTTAAAACTCAACCCGCTGGTGGTGGTGATTCCTGCCACATCCCCGTTTTTATCCACAGCCAGGACATTGGTCGTACCCGATAGACGGGGAAGACTGTCTGGATTCGACATCGATTTTTTATTTCGATCTTTCAGATGTTCTGGGGGGCCCCAGTCATCCTGTTCGTTCAGCTTTTTTTTCCAACGAAGCCAAATTTCCCTTGATTTCTCGGTTAAAAGCTCTTGGGGTTTAAAGCCCCATTTCTTAGCAAAACTCAGAGCATCTCCTCCTACGAGAAAAATATGGTCGGTGTGTTCCATGACCACTCGAGCTACCGAACAGGGAGTCCGGATGTTTTCCAGAGCACCCACGGCTCCGGCGTTGTAGGTTTTTCCATCCATGATGGAAGCATCCAGTTGAATCACTCCGTTTTCATTGGGCAAACCTCCCCAGCCTACGCCTAAACCCTCGGGATCCAATTCGATGACATTAGCGGCCTTCTCCACTGCATCTAGAGCGGACCCACCCCCGGAAAGAATTTCCCAGCCCTTTTCCACAGCTTTTTTGCCCGTATCATTGGTATGGCTGGAGATAATGAGAGGGATTTGAGAAGAAGGATCGCTCTTGTACCGAGAAAAATTTTTGAATAATAAACTTCCTAGGCCAAAGCCAATACTTTGATTGAAAAAACCTCTTCGGGATATTTTTTTTCTCATGCTAATTCCTCCTGAAAATTATTATTGATAAACAGGGTTATGATTATATCCAGATGAATTCTGAAAATAAAGAAAAGAATAAAACTCTTTTAACATCTATCCTGGATTATTCACAAGAAGAAGGTGGAGCAAAAAATGGGGGCAACCCTTATCCTCTTGTAATGTCTTTGAGAAGATTTTTGATGTATTTTCCAGCTTGAAATAGATCCGGAGCGGTAAAATCGGCTTTACGAAAATCCTGTCCCTCGGTGTAGGGAGTAGGAATCGCAATAACATAACAGCCAGCTCGTTTACCTGATAAAACCCCGTTGGAAGAATCTTCCAAAACCACACAATCCCTTGAAGAAAGCCCCAACTTCCGGCAGGTGGTTAAATAAATCTCTGGATTCGGTTTCCCTTTATCAATCTCATTTGAGGACTGCAGCACTTCAAATTTATTCCGTATTTCCAGCTGATCTACAACTATATCCAGAAACTCCTGCTGGGCACTGGTGCAAACGGCCATTTTCAGATGTCCTGTAAACGTGTTCAATACAGTGAAGAGACCTGGCATGGGCTTCAGCTCAGTTTTGAGTTTGACGCGCATCAATTTATTTCTCATCTCCAGAGCTTCCTCGGGTTTTAAAGGCAATCCCACCTCCTTGACAAAAACGCGCATACTCTCCACTGGATTTCTTCCCATCATTTTCCAAAGCGTTTTATGGGAAACCGTTTTATGATATTTGCGGGCCATCTCTCTTTCTGTTTGAAAATACAAACGCTCACTATCGATCATCAACCCATCCATATCGAATATCAGAGCCCGAATCATATTTTCTCTCTTTCGCTCAACAAAAGATGGGAAGGAATGTTCACTGTATGAATCATTCTCCCCATACAGAGATTGAATTTGTGAGGGAAGTAAACGCAGTATCAGATTTTAAGGAAAAGACTACTTCAATCGAGTGCTGGTGGTGAGATAGCCACCTTTGAGAGAATCATAGATCAGTTCGATCTTTCCTTTACCTTTGATGATCAGCCGGAAATCTTCTTTTCCAAAACCAGGAATTCCTGTTTGATTCCAGAAAAAATTATCTGTGGTTTCAATTCTTTGGGTGATGTCTCGGTAAGAGTCTGTCAGTTTCCCTGCAGAGATCAGTTGGACCCCGTTGCCCTTGATCTGAAAACGGTCGGGACGGTGAAGTTCCTGTCTGCGAGCCTGTGTAGAAATGGAGGGCGTAACCCGTGTGTTTTCAATGAGGACATCTACTTGGAATAATCCGTTTTTCAGCTTTTTCACTTTAATTTTGTCGAAATTTAATCGGGGAAGCTGATCGGCGTGAAAGAAGCAGAATGCTGCATTTCGGTGGCACGTTTCGGCTAGCTGGAATAACGGGGGCACCCGACGTCCAAACTTTTTCACTCCTCCAATCTCAATTTTTCCATAGAGAGGATGGTCGTAGGGTTTCCAGTCTGTATACTGTTTTCCGAGACGCACTCGGTCATAATAAAACATTTCATCCAGTTCTCTGGCCAACCTCTGCCATCTTTGTACTTCTTCATCTTGAGGTTCCTCTCTTTGAGGGGCACCCGGCATGGAAGCCATTGGAGAACGATCCAGTTCATTGGAAAAAGTATAGGCTCCCAAAACACTGTAAATGAAATCAATACTTCCTCCATAAACAGTGTACAGATCCTTATAAACGATCATATAATCGTACCCTGGTATGATTTTTTCTCCCTTTTCACCGATGTAATCATAGACTTTTCGATCCCCCCTAGGATATTTCCCCATATTTTTGGCCCCGGGACCCCGGAGAATCATTCCACCTGAATTATGAAAATTCTGTGCTCCCATTATATTGGGATGAGCTAAAAGAAAATCACGGGTAGCTTTGGTTTCTGGAAAACAGAAAGGATAAGGTCCGGCACCTCTCTGGACATAATCGGGCTGCCAGTTGTAACCGTAATTCCGGTTCATATCGTATCCCCCTGGTCCGTCTTCATTGATACGGCCGTCTCCATCGTTATCAATCCCTTCTTGGCCCAGAAGGGTATATTCTCCCTTTTCGCCGGGACGAACCGGGATCAAAATCCGAGAATCTTGAGGATGGGTCTTGTATCTTCCAAAGGGGTCTTTTTTTCTCATCCGGGTGATGGAACCATCTCCATCCAGGTCTTCGGGGCCATCCTCATCAGCCACTCCATCATGGTCGTTATCATGGGGGATGAGTCCGGTCCGAGGAGAGTTGGGGTCAGCGACTTTATTGATGTAATGGTCGCGGCTGTCTGGATTCATGGTAGGGATCACGTAGAAAGCTCTCTCGTCAAGAAGTCGTGTGGCCAGCTCGTTGGATCCGTAATTCTCCAGAAGATACCATATGGCATATAGAGCAACTTCAGCACCTTGTATTTCATTGCCGTGAATGTTTCCGTCAATGTAGAATCCTGGTTTATGCTCGGCAGGCCCTGTTTTGGGGTTATTAAGGATAACCGCCCAAATTTCTCGTCCCTGATAGGATTTTCCTAGAGATTGAACCTCCATAAATTGAGGATAGGCTTGTTCCAATTTCTTTAAGGTGCGGGTGAGTTCTTCATGATCATAAAAATGGTCAAAATTCAAATTGACCTTTCCTCCAGACAGTCCCTGAGGGCTCCAGAAGGCCAAAAAGAGCCCGGCTGCCAGTATAAATATGAAAGTTTTATTCTTAATCATATTATCCTCCCTATTATTTCAAGACAATCGAGGTGGATACAGAACCAAGTTTGGGAGCCCAAGCTTTGACTTTGATCTTTGAGCCTTTCTTTCCTCGGACAGTCCACTCTAATTTCCGGACATCTCCACTTCCTCCGATATAAGGAATAGTTTCGATTTTCTTTCCTGAAAAAACAACTTGACTTCCCGAAGTTTCCAGTTCCACTCGAATAGGCCACGCAGTTCGAGCTCGTCTTCCTTGAGCTGTGGAAGTAGGGAACCAACCTGTGTTGGTGAGGTAGAGTTTAACTCGGTACATATTTTTGTCCAAAGGTTCCACCTCTGCTTTATGAATGTTCAGTTCAGGAAGACGGCCCATGAGATCAAGATAAAAATCTGTGTGAAAAGTAATGGGTTTCTTCATTTTTGAGGGTGGAGGATTGGTTTTCAAGTAAGGAATAAACCCTCCGATCTCTACCTCTCCCAGAGTGGGATGTTGAAAGGAGGTCCATTCCACAAAACCTTTTCCATTCAACTGGGAATCTGACCATTCGAGTATATACAAGTCAGGGTGTTCTTCTCCATTTCCCCCTTTTTGTTGGGGCATTTTTTCTATCATCTCAGCCATTTGAGAAGGAGTAACCTGGCCTGATTCCACCATCTTCATAACTTTGGAAGCTTTGAATCGTTCGGGAGCTCCTATTTCTTTGAGAAACGCTCCAATTTTTTCTTCACCTAAAGCCAGGAATTCCTCTGAGGACATGGATTTCAATTGATCCAGAGTGAGACCTTCTTTTTTAGATTTCTTTTCAGGAAGAGGAATGGACCAGAGGTCAGTAGAGAATACAGGGACTCCGTATTGAAAATAACAATAGGCTGTAAAAGAGCCTTTTTTCACTCCTTGGGCTTTATTAACAGGGTACTCGAGTTCGGCTTTTTTCAGTGACTCCTTATATTCTTTCTGGACCGCTTGGATATAAGATTTATCTTTCTTGTCTAAACTCATGGCCGGGCCTAATCCCAGCATCATGGCAATGAAACTCTCATCAATTTCTCGGCCTCCAAATACGTCCATTCCTTCCAGGATGTTGATTAATTCGTCAATATCATATTTCTTTCCCTTTTCCAGCCCTAGAAATTCCGCATACCTGTCCGGGACTTGGACCTTATCGCCGGCCAGCCGGGGCTTTCCGGTTTGTTTCAAGTTGAGAATGGTATTTTCGGTAGAGAAGTTCAGGACCATGGCAATATTGTGATTATCGGTCAAAAATTTTAAAAGGGCGATAGTTTCTTTTTCTGAGACGGGCCATAATCCGGTTTTCTTCTGGGAATATTCAAAATCATGAGGAAAATTCAGGTTGATTTCCACTCCACCAAGAAAATCTTCGTTGTATTCTCCATCGTTGTCATTATCCAAACCTTCAGTATAAAGTTTATAAATCCCTTTTTCTCCTTTTTGAGGATCCGCTTTGCGCATCAAACGGGGCTCCTGAGGGTCAGGAATCCATTTTCCTTCTGGATCTTTGACTCTCATCTGGGTAATCCAACCATCTTTGTTGAGGTCATCCGGTCCATCCTCGTCCTTTTGAGCATCCAAATCTTCATCCAAGGGTTTGGCATTAGACTTTCTTCCGTAACGAACATCCTCAAAATAATTTTGAGCGGCATCGGGATTGAGAAGGGGAGCTATGTAAACAGTTCTTTTTTTAAGAAATCGGCCTATTTTCTTATCTGAAGGGTATTGAGTGATGAGCTTGTGGGCCAAATTGAGAGCGGCTTCCGTTCCTATCAAATGATTTCCTTCTAAATTGGCTGATACAAAAACGGCTGGCCTAGACTGGGAGGAAAGATTTTCTGATGAAGATCCAGCTATCTGGAGAACATATAAAGGATGCCCCCCAGCGCTCTTTCCGATAGAGATGAGTTTGGTGAGCTCAGAGTGTTGAGAATTCCAAGATTTCAGCAGGGAACTTACTTCAGGCGGAGAATGATATTTATCCAGACTGAATTCAGCTAGAGAAGGGGAGACCATAACAAGAGAGAGACATAGAGAAAAACAAAAAGCTTCATATAAAAAACGTCTCATACACTTCCTCCTTCCAATTTTTATTACCCTGGATTATTCACAACCCTAAAGCCACATGGATCCGTGAATAATCTAGAAAAATTATTCCTATATGTTTGCATACGAAAAATAAGAACGAAAGTTTATCAATTTTCATGTAATAAGAAAAGAAATATATAAAAATGGTTTATTTTCAAAAGAAAGTTTTTCTTCATATTCTTCAAAATATTTTTTAATATAAGAAAGAAATGAGTAAACCCAAAACAGGCCAGAGGACATTTTCTTTCCAGGAATCGGTTATCCGAGAAATGACCCGTATCAGCGAAGAAGCAGGGGCTATCAACCTTTCCCAGGGTCTACCGGATTTTTCTCCTCCCAGGGAAATCATTGAAGAGGCTCTCCAAGCTATTCAAAAGGGTGACAATCAATATACCTTCACTTTCGGGTCTTTAGCTTTCAGAAGAGCTATTGCCCAAAAATATGCCTCTGCCAATCAAATTCACGTTAACCCGGAAACAGAAGTAACGGTGACCTGTGGGGCCAGTGAGGCTCTTATGAATGCAATCCTGGGGCTCACGGATCCTGGAGACGAGGTGATTATTTTCGAGCCGTGGTATGAAAACTATGTTCCCGATTGCCTGATGGCCCAAGCTCCTATTCGTTTGGTTGATTTACATGAACCGGATTATACCTTCGATCCCCAGGAGTTGGAAGCCGCTGTCACTCCTAAAACGAAATTAATCCTCGTCAACACACCTCACAATCCCACGGGACGAGTTTATTCAAAGAAGGAACTCCAGTTCATATCTCATCTGTGTCAAAAGTATAATTTGATCGCTGTTTGCGATGAAACCTACGAACGCATACTCTATGACTATCATCAACATGTAAGTCTGGGTAGTTTGGAAGGAATGGAGGACCGGACCGTGACTATTTGTGGATTGGGGAAAAGCTATTCTGTAACCGGATGGAGAATTGGTTGGGCTGTGGCGGCCCAACCACTGAGCACCGCTCTGCGCAAAGTTCATGATTATTTGACCGTTTGTGCCCCCTCTCCTTTTCAGTCTGCGGGAATTGCTGCTTTAGGGCTCGATCAAAGTTACTATCAAAAGATGCGTCAACAGTATGCTCAGAGGAGAAAAATATTACTTCAAGCCCTGGATGAGGCTGAGATAGAATACTATAAACCGGAGGGAGCCTATTATATTATGGCTGATTTTTCTTCTGTTGAATGGGACAAAGATCGGTATCAGGGAAAAGGATATTCTTCAGATAGAGCTTTTGCCGAATTTATGGCTCGGGAGATCGGGGTGGCTGTGGTGCCTGGGTCGAGTTTTTACATGGATCAAACAAAAGGGACAGATAAGGTCCGGCTCAATTTTTCGAAAAAACAAGCCACTCTTCAAAGGGCCGCCGAACGACTCAGGAAATTAAGGACAAAGTAAGCTAATATTTTATTTCAGGGAGTTCAGAGAGTCCTTCTTTTTTAAATTCGAAAAGCATAATCTTTTTGAGTTCTTTAACCACATCCTTATCCGGAAGAGCCGGCGGATTCTCTTGGAGAATGCGTTCCACTTCTTGGTGTGCTCGTTCTGCCATCGATTTTTTTCCCTTTCTTCCCCAATCTCCGTAAGTATCTCTATCTACAATTTTGGGAAAAATATGTTCCTTTCTGTACCAATTGCGGGTATGGAGCATAGAGAGAAAATGAGTGTCTGGTTTGAAATCTTCAAAGAGGTGCTCAGCCAGTGGTTCTTCTCTTTGAGAAATTCCCTCAAGAAGCCTGTACATCATTCCACATATTTCATTATCGATAACCAGTTTCTCCAAACTCTGGCAGCTCTCAAAATTCATCATTCCGGGTCCTGAGATAACATTGATTCCTGATAAGGCTGCAAGAACAGCTCCCACTCCACTCTCCATTCCGGACTGAGAATCGTTAATTTTGGCATCACTCAAGCCCATGTAGGCGTGGGTGGGAAGATGAAGGTATTTCCCGATTTGAGAGTAGGCGGAATCAATCATCATGGTCTCGATAGCCCCCATAGGAGTGGTGCCTTTCCTCATATCAAAACTGGAGGGAGACCCGCCGAAGATTACGGGAGCCCCTTTTTCTGCTAGTTGTGAGATAACCAGACCTGAAAGATTTTCAGCCACATGTTGAACCAAAGTCCCTACAAGGGTGACCGGAGATGTGGCCCCGGTCATTCCCATGGAAATGAGCTCCGAAGGAATACCCGCTCGGGCACAATCGATCAAACTCTGGGAGGTGAGATGACTCCAATTCAAAGGTGGGGAAGGGCAGGCATCAAAAACAGCTAAAGGCTTCTCTTTCAAACTTTTTTGATTCCCTCGAATAACCTTCAGCATTTCATACATCGGTTGGAACCCTCTTACCAGAAAGGTTCCTGTAATGATAGGTTTCGATGAGAATTGAAGGCTGATAAAAAGTCGGTAACTATCGGCCACAGTTTCGGGGACATCACTGCTTATCAAACCAGTGCTCTGGAAATGGAGGTGTTCCAAACAATCCGTCAATCGGGAAAATCTAATGAGATCCTCAGTCCAGGGTTTACGCTGTTGTTGGATTTTATGATCCAGAAGATGAACAGCTGCAGAGCCTGGGTCAAAATGAATTTCATCTTCTCCTACTTTAAACTCCAATTGTTGGGACCGGTCGTAAAGTTTAATCACCGAAGGAGCTTGGGAAAGGCATTCTTGGACCAATTGAGGGGTTATGAAGACTCTTCTTTCGGATTCTTTTACTTTCATTCCTGATTCCCGGAAAAGATTCATAACTTCGGTGTTTTCCACAAAAACTCCCTGTTTCTCCAGAATATTCATAGCTTCTTTCATAATTTTTTGAATCAATTCTGGGGTTAACAGTTCAAATTTGGGTCTTAAGGAAGGTATCATTTTTCATCCTTTTCATGCCTCTATAAATAAAGAACATTCAAACATTATTGAAGGGATCCTTTATGGCCCATTACTTTGAGGGCCAATTGGATCGCTGATAAAGCATTTTCTGCGTAGCCATCGGCCTCTATCTCATCAGCCCACTTTTGTGTGGTAGGAGCTCCCCCGACTAAAATCTTATACTGGGTCTTGAGTTTTTTTTCTTTGAGCATTTCGATAAACCTTTTTTGGCCCAGCATAGTGGTGGTCAATAAAGCCGAAAGACAGATGATGTGAGCTTTCTTCTTTTGAGCTGACTGGAGGAATTTATCTAATTTTACATCCGCTCCTAGGTCCGTAACTTCAAAACCATTGGCCGAGAGCATGGAGGCCACCAAGCTTTTTCCTACATCATGAATATCTCCTTCCACAGTCCCTATGACCACTCTTCCTCTTGACTTTGTTGGGACTTGACTTTTTTTCAATTCGGGGCGGAGGAGAGCCATGGCTGATTTCATCGCATTGGCGCTGGTCATCAATTCAGGAAGGAAATATTCTCCCTTTTCCCACATCTTTCCCACTTCTTGAATACCCGGAATGAATCCACTATTTATCGCCTTACGGGGATCGATTTGATTTTGCAATGATTTTTTGGCTAAAGATTCGGCTTTTTGGGAATCTCCCTCGATTATGGCCTTTTTCATATCCTCAAACAATTGGCTTCGTTCCATACTGTCTCCTTTATCCATGGAATGAATTTTAATTTTCCGGAATTGAAGTCATCTTATTCTGATCGATGGTTGAAATCAAGTTTTCTTTCCACTCATATTTTTGATTCTTCCCCTTTTTCCAAAATACAGAGAATTTAAAAAATTTTGCTGGAAATCTGGGTTGGAGGCCAGGGAAAAATAGCGGATTTTTTTAATTGAGTATTCCGTTTTCTTTCTGGAGGATTGGGAAAGCATCAGACCTTTGGCTCCTGCTAGAGAGGAATTTCCCAGTATGGAGACTTTTTGTTTATCTATGGGGGGAAGAAGACCAATTTTTATGGTGTTTTTTACATTGATATAATTTCCAAAGGCTCCTCCTAAGTAGATTCCATCCAGATTTTCAGGCGAGAGATGATTTTCCTCCAACATCATTTGAATACCTGTCTTGATAGCGGCTATAGCCAATTGCATCTCTCTTATATCATTTTGAGTTACATGGAGATTATCTGCTACAGATAATTTTTTACTTTTTCCTTTTATGGTTCCTCTTGTATTGATGAATTCTCTATCCAAGAATATGGATATCAAATCAATAAAACCAGTCCCACAAATCCCCACAGGAGGTTTATGGTTCAAGGTAAACACTTTAATTCCTTTATCATATTCCGCCCCATAAACCGCTCCTGAATGAGCGAGCATGCCACAGCTCATGTTCATCCCTTCAAAAGCAGGTCCAGCTGCCGTGGAGGTGGCGGTGATTTTGTTTTTGTGCTTTAAAACGATTTCTCCGTTAGTTCCCAAATCAATAAAAAGGTAACATCCTTTTTTGTTAATGAAATTAGAGGCCATCAGTCCAGCAGAGACATCTCCACCTATGAAGCTTTTGATGTTGGGCACAATGTAGACCTTGCCGTTTTTGTTGATGTTGAATCCAATTTCCCGGGAATACATAGAAGGAAGGACAGAAAAAACTGAGTTATAGGGAGACCCCGCTAATGAATCTACAGGAATCCCTAAGAGAAGGTGATTCATTACTGTATTGCCTGCCATCACTATCTCATAAACAGAGTGGGGATGTATTTGGTGGCTTGCTAAAATTTTTTCAATCAATTGATTCACATCCTCCAGAATTGTTTTTCTCAGTTTTTGAAGATTTTCAGATTTGGAAACCGCAAACCCTATCCTGGAGATGACGTCCCATCCATATTTAACCTGGCTGTTGGCTGTGGAGAGATTATCAATAGTGTTTCCCGAATTTAAATCAATCAACTCCACAACTACTGTAGATGTCCCTACGTCCAATGCCACTCCATAGTTTTCATTCGAAGTGTCAAAAGGCTCTACATCGAGAAGCTCGTGGTCTTTATAGACAACCGCTGTCACCTTGGATTTTGCTTTTTTAAAAATTTCAGGAGTTATCTTTGCAATATTATGAGGAAAATCGATATGTTCTCCTCCTAAATATCTTTGTATCAATTCCAGGTAAGAACGAGGGTTGGTCGGTCTAGGCTTTTCTATTTTCAGATAGTACTTTTTTACTGCAGGGTCAACAGAAACCGGAGATTTTATCCCAGCAGTCAAAACAGGGGTCTCTTGAAAAATGGCTTCAGGAGGTACTTCTATGCGCAGAGAACCTTGGATTCTGTACTGGCAGGCTAACCGGTAATTTTCATTTAGACGTTTCTTCCCCAACAAACGTTTTTCCATTTTGTTGGGAGAGGGAAGGTATCCCTTCACTATTTTTACGAGACATTTTCCGCACAATCCTTTTTTATTGCAGTAAACACAAAGGTTGATCCCGGCGTTTTGAATCTTATCTGCCAGTAAATCCCCCTTTTTAGCAGAAATAGTTTTTCCATGAGAAACGATTCTCACTTTATATTTCTTTTTATTTTTCGTTGAATCTTTCATATTTGGTTTCCTCTCAATTTTCCTGACAAGAATTCAATAGTTTTCTATTTCTCAATGAAAGGATCAATATTCATGGGAACAGAGGATGTCCCCTCTTTTTTAAAGAAAAAGAAGACTTGAATTTTTACCATGATATGAAATCTCTTAAATACAACTTTTAATATTTAATGAGTTTTCATAAAGCATGTCAAATCAATCTCTGACTTTTTTGACTTCCTTAGTGGCTTGTGATAAAAGCAATTTAAAAGAAGTAGGGAAATGAGATTCCCTGATTTTTATTCTGTATAAGGGAGGTCTTTTTTATGAAAACAAACAAATTCAGTCAGGTTTTGAGGATAATTTTCTTTCTTCTGGTCCCTCTTTTTTTTATGTGGAGCTGCCAAGAGAAGGATGCAGGACAAAATAAGAATTTTCGTTTTGCCATCTCCTTCTCTTCCCAACAGAGTGAGAAAAGTCTGGATGGACGAATGCTTCTCATGATTTCTAATAACAACAGCGAAGAACCCCGCTTTCAGATCAGCGATGGTCCTGAGACCCAATTGGTTTTTGGAAAAAATGTGAATCATTTAAACCCCGGGGAAAAAGTTATTATTGACTCCACAGCTTTTGGGTATCCTCTGGAAAATCTATCAAAGATTCCTCAGGGAGAATACTGGATTCAGGCTTTGATCAATCGGTACGAAACCTTCCACCGTTCAGACGGTCATACGGTGAAGCTTCCACCGGATAAGGGAGAAGGACAGCAGTGGAACCGCAAGCCGGGAAACCTTTACAGTACCCCAGAGAAAGTTGTGATTGAGCCAAATAAGGGAAAAACAATTGATGTCACTCTGGATAAAAAAATTCCTTCCATCCCCGAACCCAAAGAAACCAAATACATCAAACATGTCCGGATTAAAAGTGAAAGATTGAGCGAATTTTGGGGCCGACCTATGTATTTGGGAGCCCATGTTCTTCTTCCTCATGGGTATGAAGAACATCCCGAAGCCCGCTATCCTTTGATCATCAATCATGGACATTTTCCATACACCTTCGGTGGTTTCCGGGAAACACCTCCGGATCCTGATTTGGAACCGGAATACAGTGAGCGGTTCGGTATCCAAGGATACAATAAAATCGTCCAGGAATATGCCTATAAATTCTATAAATACTGGACTTCACCCGATACTCCCCGGATGATTATTATCAAAATTCAGCATCCCAACCCTTACTATGATGATTCTTATGCAGTTAATTCTGCTAATGTGGGGCCCTATGGAGATGCCATCACCTATGAATTGATCCCTTATATTGAAAAAAAATTCCGTTGCATCGGAGAAGGTTGGGCTCGATTTCTCTATGGGGGTTCAACAGGAGGATGGGAAGCTTTGGCTGCTCAGGTTTTCCATCCTGAAGAATACAATGGCTGCTTTGCGGCTTGCCCGGATCCCATTGATTTTCGAGCCTACACCATCGTCAATATCTATGATGATAAAAATGCCTATTATCTGGATAGTCAATGGAAAAAGACACCTCGTCCGGGAAAAAGAGACTATTTGGGGCAAATCAGCTCCACTCTCAGGGAAATGAATCACCGGGAACGGGCTCTGGGATCCAAATCTCGTTCCGGAGCTCAATGGGATATTTGGCAGGCCGTTTACAGTCCCGTGGGTAAAGATGGTTACCCCAAGCCTATATGGAATAAAAAGACAGGGGAAATCGATCCTTCGGTGGCCGAATACTGGCGTGAACACTATGATCTTCGATACATTTTGAAAAGGGATTGGGCCACTTTAGGCCCCAAACTCAAAGGAAAAATCCATATTTATGTGGGTGATATGGACAATTATTACCTCAACAATGCGGTTTATCTTATGGAAGATTTTCTTGAAAACACCACAGATCCCTACTATGCTGGAGAAGTGGATTATGGAGACCGGGACGAACACTGCTGGAATGGAGACCATACCCGGCCAAACGCCATTTCCAGACTCCGGTATCATCAAATGTTTATTCCCAAAATTGTTAAAAGAATCCAAGAAAGCGTTCCTGAGGGAGGGGATATACACAGCTGGAAATATTGAAAAAACATTCAGGATAAAAATCCATTTCTTGCCAGACCAATTTTGGGAATAGAAAGTAAAGAAGGAGGAAACATGAAAAAGATAATTATATTCCTATCTGTTGTCATTTTGGCTTTAAGCTTTTTCCCTGAGGTTTCAATTTCCTCTGAGAACCAAATAGAAATGACCATTCTCTATGATAATTATCTTTACAAAGAAGGCTTGACGAGTGATTGGGGATTCTCCTGCCTTATAAAAGGCCCCCCCAAAACCATCCTTTTTGATACGGGCACTCAAGGCCATATCCTGTTCCAAAATATTCAAAAATTAGACATAAACCCCCAGAAAGTCCAGTCGATTGTCATTTCCCATGACCATGGGGATCATACAGGAGGATTGATTCCTTTTTTGAAGAAAAACCATCAAGTCACTGTTTATTTTCCGGATTCCTTTCCAGATGATTTTCACCAGAGAATCAAAGCACTCGGAGCTCAAGTAGTGCCCGGAAGTGATCCCCAACAAATCTGCAAAGATGTTTATTTGACCGGAGAACTGGGAACATCCATTAAAGAGCAGTCATTAATCCTGGACACGGATAAAGGACTTGTGGTCATAACAGGGTGTTCCCATCCCGGAATCATCAAAATCTTAGAACAATCCAAAGAAGTTCTCCAAAAAAATATTTATCTGGTATTTGGTGGATTTCATCTTATTAACAAATCTGAAGAAGAAATCAACGAGATTATCTCCCGGTTCAAGGAACTAGGAGTTACCAAAGTGGGAGCCACCCACTGCACAGGGAAAAAGGCTATTAACCTGTTCAAAAAAGCTTATAAAGAGAATTTTATTCAGATGGGAGTGGGAAGAGTGATCCAAATCTTTGATTAAAATGAATTTTTCCCAAGCAAAAATTGACCTGAACCTATGATAGACATCGAAATTGACATAGATACCCGATTATGGTAAAAAATTTTGTGGAATTGACTTCCTGAATTCAATATAATTCTCAAATCAAACATTCTAAAAAATGGAGTGTTCCATTATATATCTTAAAAGAGGGGCAGGTGGCGAAATAGGCATACGCGCTAGGCTTAGGACCTAGTTCCTGATGAAGGA
>JAGXKI010000094.1 GCA_018335295.1 bacterium
GCAAATTCAACTGCACTGAAGAGAACGAACAAAATATGCGTCAGTTTCTGGAACAGATTGACCGCAGCGGCCTGGAGATTGCCTGGGAACCCCGGGGGGACTGGAATCAGAATCTGGAGAAAGTCAAGGAGATCTGCGATTCCTTGAACCTGATTCATATTGTGGACCTGATGCGCAGGGAACCTGTCTCCAGCCATCCTGTGGCTTACATCCGCCTTCACGGCCTCAACCCCAAAGAATACAACTACAATTATGAATACTCAGAGAAGGAACTTCAGGAATTGGCCGAAAAACTCAAAAAATTAGAAAAAAAACATCCCACTGTTTACTGTCTGTTCAACAATTTCGCGATGTTTGAAAACGCTCCGAGGCTTATGGAAATCCTTTGATTCACACCTGATATCCCGGGCTTTCACAGGATTCCATAAACATTCACATATCACCCCCCTAAATCATCTCCATGGATGATTGAATTTTTGTACAAATTCTGATATGGAATAAAAACTGACGTTTTATCAAATCAGAGAAAACAAATGAGAAAGACCCAAAAATCTCTTCTTATTCAGTTCCTATTTTTCTTAATCTTCAACTTCTCCCTTCCAATCAAAGCCCAAAACCAAAATTTGAGATTTCAAAACATAACCATCAACAAAGGACTCTCTCAAAATTCTGTGCACTGCATCCTCCAGGACAAACAAGGGTTTATGTGGTTGGGGACAGAAGACGGACTGAACAAATACGACGGTTATGAATTCACCGTGTATAAAAAGAATCAGCTCCACCCTTCCTCCCTCTCCGACAGCTACATCATCTCCCTTCATGAAGACAGCAAAGGAAACATTTGGGTGGGGACTTACGATGGAGGGTTGAATAAATTCGATAAAGAAAAAGAAAAATTCATCCATTTCAAACACAATCCCCAAGACCCTCAAAGTCTGAGCTACGATTATGTGACTTCAATCCATGAAGATAGAGAAGGAACACTCTGGGTGGGAACCTACGGAGGAGGACTTAATAAGTTAATTAGAGAAAAGGGTCAATTCATCCATTACAGACACCAACGGGGAAATCCTCACAGTTTGAGTGACGACCATATCCTGAGCATCTATGAGGATCAAGAAGGATTTTTATGGGTAGGGACTGAAAAAGGATTGAACAAATTTGACAAAGAAAAGGAAACCTTTGCCCGGTACACTCACTCCCCCAAAAATACTAGCAGTTTAAGCAACAACTTCGTTTACTCCATCCATGAGGATACAGAGGGAGTTCTCTGGGTAGGAACCGATGGAGGGTTGAATCGATTCAATAGAGAAGAAGGAATCTTCCTATCTTACACCCACAATCCCCAAGACCCCCACAGTTTGAGTAACAACTATGTGAGGTCCATCTATGAAGACAGGAGTGGAACTCTATGGATTGGAACTTACGGTGGAGGACTCAATCGGTTTGACAGGGAAAAGGAAGAATTCACCCATTGGTCGCATCAAGGTGGAAATCCCTACTCTCTTAGCGCTGATTTCATTCATACAATCTTTGAAGATAAAACTGGAGTCATCTGGGTGGGAACTTTTGGGGGCGGAGTGAGCCGTTTCAACCGGTTGAGAAAGAAATTTCTCCACTACAAACATGATCCCAACAAACCCAACAGCTTGAGCGCCAACATCGTGTTTGCTCTCTATAAAGACGAGGAGGGAATCCTGTGGGCCGGGACTTACGGGGGAGGGCTCAACCGGTTTGACAGAGAAAAGGGGGTCTTTACCCACTACAAACACAAGCCAGGAGACCCTGAAAGTCTCAGCCATAATAATGTGAGAGCCATCTTTAAGGATAAAAACGGAAATTTCTGGGTGGGAACTTATGATGGATTGAATAAGTTCCATCCAAAAACAGAAACCTTCACCCATTACCATCACACTCCCCAGGAGCCTAACAGTTTAAGCCATGATTACATCCGGGACATCTGTGAAGGCCGTGGAGAATGCTTATGGATTGGGACCGTCAACGGTCTCAATAAATTCAATCCTCAAGAAGAAAAATTCTTCCATTACACTCATGATTCCCACAGGTTGTCTCACAACCGAGTCCTTTCCCTTTTGATGGATAAATCAGGGGAATTATGGGTGGGAACGGCTGGAGGCCTCAATCGATGGGATCCCCAAGGAAAAAAATTCATCTCTTACCAACACAATCCTGATGATCCGGAAAGCTTGAGCAACGACCGTATTCTTTCTATCTATGAAGACAGTAAAGAAAACCTGTGGATTGGAACTTACGGGGGAGGGCTCAATAAATTCAACAAAGAGACAGAAAGATTTGTCCACTACAGAGAAAAGGACGGTCTTCCCAATAACACAGTCTACGGAATTCTCGAAGATAAAAAAGGCCATCTCTGGATAAGCACCAATAAGGGTTTGTCCAAGTTTAACCCTCAGAGTGAATCTTTTAGAAATTATGATGTCAAAGACGGGCTGCAAAGCAATGAATTCAATTCGGGAGCTTATTATAAAAGCAAAGACGGAGAAATGTTTTTCGGCGGAATCAACGGAGTGAATGCTTTCTATCCCCGTCAGATCAAGGATAATCCCTATGCTCCTCAGGTGGAAATCACAGATATCCAGATTTTCAATGAATCACTGCCCGTAGGAAAAGAGGAGTCTCCGCTGAAAAAATCCATCACACAAACCGACGCCATCGAACTTTCTTACAAAGACCGGGTGGTTTCCTTTGAATTCTCAGCACTCCATTATGCTTCCCCTGAAAGGAATAAATATGCCTATATGCTGGAAGGGTTTGAAGACAACTGGAACCCTATCAGAAACAGGCGGTTTGCCACTTACACCAATCTCCCTCCAGGCAAATACACTTTTCGGGTGAAAGCTTCAAACAGTGATGGGGTATGGAATGAAAAGGGAAGGTCTTTAGAGATTAAAGTGACTCCCCCCTTCTGGCAGACATGGTGGTTTAGATCTTTGATATTTCTAGGGATGGTTTCCCTTATCCTTGGATTTATCCAGATGAGAACACACAGTATCCGGAAAAGAAATCAACAGCTTGAAGGTATGAATCAAAAGCTGAACAAACAAATCCAAGAAAGACATAAAGCGGAACAGGCGTTGAAAGAAGCTCATGATAATCTGGAAAAGAGAGTGAAAGAAAGAACTTCTGAATTAGAGTCAGCGAATAAAGCTCTGCAGAAGGAAATCGGGATCCGCAAACAAGCAGAAAGAAAAACCCAAAAATCACTCCAAGAAAAGGAAGTCCTCCTCCAGGAAATCCATCACCGGGTCAAAAACAACATGCAGATTATTTCCAGCCTTCTGCGCCTCCAATCGAGAAAAATCAAGGATCCCGGAATACAGGAGATATTCAAGCGGAGCCAAGACCGAATAAGGTCCATGGCTTTGGTCCATGAAGGCCTTTACAGTTCCAAGGATTTATCAAAGATTGATTTTTCCCAATACATAAAAAAACAAATATACAATCTATTCTCCGCTTACGGAATCAACACTGAAAACATCGGTTTCCAGGTGAAAGTGAAAGATATCTACTTGGATATCCATAAAGCCATTCCCTGCGGCCTCGTGGTCAGCGAGCTTGTCTCTAACTCCCTAAAGCACGCCTTTCCTGGGGATAGGAAAGGAGAGGTTGTGGTCCAAATGAGCCAGGATCACAAAGGACATTACCAACTTGTGATCAAGGACAATGGAGTGGGGCTGCCTCAAGAATTTGATTTTCACTCTACAGAAACTTTGGGATTGAAATTGGTGTGGGATTTAGTCAATCAGCTCAAAGGAACAATTGAGGTTAAAAAAGAGGAAGGAACCGAATATAAAATCGTATTCTAATTCTTAACTCCCATGAGAAACCCCTTGATAGAATTTGTAATTTCTCTTCTCTACCTGGTGTGGAGCCAGAACAGGGCGGACTATGCCCATCCCGGGGATTTTAATTTCAGAAGGGACTTAGGAGAGCTTTTCACCGCTCAGGGAGATAACATTTTTCTTCTTAAATTC
>JAGXKI010000046.1 GCA_018335295.1 bacterium
TTCTCTTCTCTACCTGGTGTGGAGCCAGAACAGGGCGGACTATGCCCATCCCGGGGATTTTAATTTCAGAAGGGACTTAGGAGAGCTTTTCACCGCTCAGGGAGATAACATTTTTCTTCTTAAATTCACTTACCGATAGAACATCTAGGAAAGATTCGGTCTTTCCCTAAATCAACTTCCTTTTTTTCATATTCTTGATGACAAAAGGATAAGGCTCCAGACCTTCCAGTTCAAGCGAGGAATGGATCCCAAAGTCTTTAATTTTCTGTTCTAACCCATGGATTTGTTCCATAGTAAAAAGATCGCCCATTAAGGCCGGCCAGGCTTCAATATTCTGTTTTTCCATTTCTCTCAGAGCTTCCAGAGGATAGGAAAAATATTCTTTCCTGGCCCCAGTGACACGCTGAAAGGATTCTTCATCCACTCCCTTCAAACACACCCTGACCCGAAGCTGAGTATAGTTCATTTGAGCCACCAAATCAGGCCGGGTTCCTAAAAAGAGCCCGTTGGTCTCCAGGATAAAAAGAGCGCGGGGCTGTTTTCTACCTATAATTTTCAACACTTCGAGCAAATGAGAAAATGAACTTTCTCCAATCAAAGGCTCTGCCCCGCTGATTCGAAAGAGACGATAGGATTTCTTACGGGCAATGTCCAACAGCTTAGATGCCCCCTGGTGGGGAGAATAAAAATTGTGAAACCGGGCCGGATTGAGATTTCGGTAATAGTTCCAGCAGTAGGCACAGAGGAAGGAACAGCCCACCGCATCCGCTGTGGCAATCCCCCCGTAGTAGCGGGCTCCCCTGAATCGGTAGTAGAGTCTTTGGTTTCCTTTCATGACTTGGGATTCCACTTCTTCAGCTCTTTCCAGAGGATCAAAGGGAAATTTTAATTCCATGACTTATTTATTTTACCGAAATTCAGGGCTTTTTTCATTTTTTCTAAATATTTTCCTTTTTAAACTCAATAAAGACAAACGTTTGAAATGAACTTTCTATTCGCACGCAAAACAAGCTTGACCCTCTTTTTTTTCTGTGATATCAAGCATCTATCAGGATAAATCCAACAAAAGTAAAATTGTCATTCCTGCGAAGCCTGTCCCAGTGAAAACGGGGAGCAGGAACCCAGAATTGATGAGACTGGATTCAGGTCAAGCCCGGAATGACATGAAAACAAACCAGAGGAACTCCAGAAACGAGAAAAATTAAATAAACGAAAGAAACTAAATGAACCAGACAAACTGAATAAATCAATGGCTATTTTAGAACCAACGAAACAGGGAATTTATTGAATTCTTCCTTAAAAGATAATGGTTATTCTCACAATTAAGAGGAAAAAATGAGAAAATTTTTGAGCCTTTGTTTGCTAATAGTCTTATTCACACCCCCTTCCCTCCTGTATGCGGAGGATAAAGGATGGATCTCTTCTTTTAAGCTTCAATCCAGCGTTATGGCCCTGCAGAGGCCGGCTTGCCCCGGCACTCCTTTTGATAAATTGGGCCGGAAGTTCGCTCTCCTCGGAGACGAAAGCGGGACCTTTGAAGCCTGGGCTTATCCTCTCAAACTTTTCCGCCAGTTTGAATTTTCTTTTCTCATTGAAAACTCCACCCGTCCCATAAAGGGAAAAGATATCGTTCACACCATCCGAGTCACACCGGAAGCCACCATCCTCACCTACACCTATCAATCTTTCACTGTGAAAGCTATCTACATAACTCCTCTCCACGAACCGGGAGGCCTCATTCTGTTAAAAGTTGATTCAATAAAACCTTTAACCATCCTCTGTGGATTTATCCCTGTGCTTCAGCCCATGTGGCCGGCTGGAATCGGAGGACAGTATGCCTCCTGGAATAGCGACCTGAAGGCCTATGTCATTTCAGAGCCCACCGGAAAAAACCATGGAGTGGTAGGTTCCCCTCTTGCTTCGGGAATTTCTTACACCCCAGCCCACATGCTCTCTGACACCCCCAACGAATTTAAAATCGAAATTTCGGAGCCTTCCGAAGTTAAAAACAAATACCTCCCCATTTGTATGGCCGGAGGAAAGGGCTCTTGGGAAGAGACAGCCGAGGTTTATAAAAAGCTCCTCAAAAACCCTCAAAAATTCTATCTGAAAACATTCCGCCACTACCAAAATCTCAGACGCCGGACCCTCCGCATTCATACACCTAATCCTCAACTCAACCGGGCTTTTGAGTGGGCCAAAGTGGCTTTCGACAACCTTATTGTGGAAAATCCTGATTTAGGGAAAGGACTGGTGGCCGGATTGGGGCCTTCTGGAAAAAGCGGACGCCCCGGATTTGGATGGTTTTTTGGCGGCGATGCCTACATCAATTCCTTCAGCCTCAACAGCTGTGGGGCCTTCCCCTCAACCAAAGCAGCCCTCTCTTTCACCCAAAAATGGCAGCGGGAAGACGGCAAAATGCCTCATGAACTTTCCCAGGCAGCGGATTACATCGACTGGTGGGAAGATTACCACTACGGCTACATCCACGGAGACACCACTCCCTACTACCTCACCGCGATGTACGATTATGTCCGGATGAGTGGAGATGAAGAATTTATCAAATCCAGCTGGTGTTCCCTCAAAAAAGCCTATGATTGGTGTCTTTCCACAGATGCCAACGGAGATGGTTTGATGGACAACAGCCAAGCCGGGCTGGGAGCTCTGGAATACGGAGACCTTACCGGAATCGAGACCGACATTTATCTGGCAGCCGTATGGACCCGGGCTGCCTTTTGCATGAAGGAGCTGGCCCAAATCGCAGGAGAAAAGCCTACCGTAAAAAAAGCCTCCAGAAATTATCAAAAAGCCAAAAAAGCTTTCCAACAGAAATTCTGGGATAAAAAAAGTCAGTTCTATGCTTATGCTTTTAACAAAAAGAAGGAGCTGGTAAAAGAAATTTCTCCCTGGAATGCCGTAGGACTCATGTGGAAACTGGGAACTCCCCAAAGAAGCCGCCATTCCCTTGAGAAATTATGTTCTTCCCATCTCACAACAGACTGGGGGATCCGGAGCATTTCTGCCCAAAGTCCCTACTATGAACCTCTCAACTACAACTATGGAGCTGTCTGGCCTTTCTTAACAAGCTGGGTGACCACCGCTCTTTTCAAACATCATATGCCCCTTCAAGGATATCCCCTTCTCCTCTCCACTGTTCAGCAGACCTTCGAACGCTCTTTGGGATCTATCAGTGAAGTTTTCTCCGGAACTCATCATATATGGCCCCAGGAATCTGTTCCCCATCAGGGATTCTCTTCAGCCGGAGTGGTTCTTCCGGCAGTCAGAGGTTTATGCGGATTGGAAGGAAACGCTTTCAAAAAAACTCTCACCTTTTCTCCTCATTTCCCTGCCGACTGGAAAGAAGTCTCACTCCAGAATTTCCGGGTGGGAAAAGCTTCTTTCTCTCTGAACTACAAGAGAAAAAAGGGCCAAATTCTCATCACCGTTGAACCTCAAAAGGCTGAGGGCTACACCCTTCATCTCGCTCCGGCTGTAGGCCTGGACTCTCCCATTCAATCGATGACCGTCAACGGGAATCCTTTGAATTTTGATACAAAATCTTTTCCTCAGGTGATCCAGCCTACGGCGCACATCCCGATTGAAAATAAAACCCTGCATATTCAAATCTCTTTTGTTCCCGGGATTGAGATCCTTCCCTCTGTTTCTGAAAGTCAGGTGGGAGATAGAAATCAAGGGCTGAAAATTCTTTCCGTTCAAAAGAACAAAAAAAGTTTAAAGATAAAAGTGGAAGGAGTTTCAGGACAAAAATATCAGCTCCGGATTCTCAACTCCAACTTAGTGGGAAAATTTGAGGGAGCCACCTTAAAGGGAAAAAATCTCTGCTTCCATATTCCCGGAGGGAAATCCAGGAAGTTCTCTGTCCATACCATCATTCTTCATAAAAAATAAAAAGAGAACATCTCTTTTAAAAAAATGAATCGTCTCTTTTTCTCCCCTACCCTTATTTTTTATGGGGCACTCTTTACATTGACTTTTTGGTCAAAAATTGCTAGTATTCTTAGAAAATAACTCATTTAAAATTTAACTCTTAAAAATAATAAAAATTAAATGGAAAAAAGGCTGCATGATAAAAATGGACAATGTAATAAAAAAAATCAGGAAAAATTTCATTGACCGGATTCATCAACGCATCCAGCATATAAACTCCCGAATATCTTCCCAAAAAAAACTTCCTTCTTGGGCTCGGGAAGTCCTGCGCCGAGGAGTGGCTCTTTTTTATTATACGGGAGCCGTGCTTCTTCCCTCTGCTTTAGGCATTTATCTCCTGTTCACCCTCTCTCTCCATCTTCTCTCCCCTACTCCTATGACTACAGAAGTCCAAGCTCCTCCACCTCCTCTATCCAAAAAACATATCAATTATGACTTCTATTTTTCGAAATACACCCAGCGTTATTTTGGCCCTACCTTTGACTGGAAGTGGTTCAAGGCTCAGGCTCTTGCGGAGTCCAAAATGAAAACCGACGCTGTTTCTTACAAAGGAGCCAAAGGTTTAATGCAGCTGATGCCCCGAACGTTCGATGAAATTACTGAAAAAAACCCCGTCATCCAGAAAGAAATCACTCATCCCGAATGGAGTATCGCCGCTGGAATCTATTACAACCGCAAGATGTGGAAAAAATGGAAATCTCCCTACCGTCCTTTTATCCAACGTGTCAATTTCATGTTCGCTTCCTACAACGCAGGTTTCCAGAACATCTTAAAAGCCCAGAAGCTAGCCCTCAAAAACGACCTGAACCCCTATAAGTGGGAATCAATAAAGGAAACACTCCCCCATGTCACCGGAGTTCACAGTCAACAGACCATCCGGTACATCAACAAAATTCATAAATATAAAAGGAGCTTGGATTAGTGCAAATTTCCATTGCTTTATTGAATGTTTTTTATGCCACTTTTGGAGCCCTCACCACCCTGATTTTCATGATCCTCGGTTACTGGATTTTCGACAAACTCACCCCTTTCCGGACCGGGGAGCAACTCAGGGACAACAACCTGGCTGTGGGCATCGTGGTGGGTTCTATTTTTGTGGGCCTGGGGATTGCTATTGGTCTGGTGATCGGACTGGGCTTGAACTGAACCTTCTCTTCACAATTTTATATCCGGCCAGCTGTGGATGGGGTCGGTGGAACGAACCAGATGCATACCTGCATCTTGGAACCTCTGAAAAGCTTGATCCCCCTTCTCTGTATAGTCCACTACCCCAGGAACCACCACCGGAGAGGTGCAGTCCTCTAAAAGATAGACCTTCTCTGCCAACCTTTTGTCCCTCACAGTTATATCTTCCAGTAAATCATCAATGGTCCAGGCCACACAGTGGCTTTTCGCTTGTCCCGCAATAATCACAGCATCAAAGTCCATAAGCTTTTGGGTAAACCCTTCATTTTTTCGAGCAATCTTTTTTTGGTCAGGATCCTCCCGGACTTCAGGCCCCAGGACTGAATAATGTTCTGTGAAGGGATTGCTTCCTTTCACCTGAAAATTCGGTTTGCTGAACCGGGCGATTCCATGGAAAAAAGCCGCCTCTTCTACAGCTGCCACCAGAGCATGGCTGATACTCCCCAGTATCACATGATAAGGCCATACAGTGAGGTCATACTTCCCACTCTCATGGAGTTCTTTGACGTAATGGCGAACGTAACGCTGAGCGTAATCTTCACTCACTCCCAGAGCTGGGGCCAGATTGGAATTGAATTTCCAACGCCCTTTCTCTACATCTTCTTTAGAAATGATAGTGAGAGGATCCGGGTGTTCACCCTTCTCGTTCACCCAGAATAGGGTATGAAAAATCTGCATAGCCTGATGAGTATCCATGGTGGGACAAATTTGAGTGATCACATCCAGATTCCTGTAGATAAACCGACATAGGCGAACATTGTCATCCACAGCGGCGTGGCCCGACCGGCCTCCCACAAAAAGTTCAAAATCAGGAATGCAAAAAGTATTCTGGATATCCACGGCCATCAAACAAATCTTGAATTTATCTCGGTGAAAAGGTTCGATATTTTGCTTCCTGGCCCAATCCTCGGCTTCGGAAGCCCGCTTCTGAAAAGGAACTCTCCAAACCTTACCCACTTTTTCAGGATCGAAATGCGGGGGAACGGGTAAGTCTCGATGCATGATCCGTCTCCTTTCTCAAAGAAAGTTTTTACCTTATAAAAAATATACCTCATTCTCCACAGAGGGTCAAAAGGATTGCCATTCATTGGGGGCAGTGCCATGGCCATGAAAAATTCATAAAAAAATGAAACTTGAAATAAATTCCGTTCTTCCATATTCTAGTATTCTTGCTAAGCTAAAAAAGAAAAGGATGTCATTCAGGAAAATAAAGTCAGGAAAAAATCTGCGGGATCAAACAAACCCAAAAAATAAGAGGTCAAACATGGATATTTTTGAGAAATGTGACTCAGATGAGGGATATTTTGGTCCCTCCCGTGTCCAAGAAGATTATTTCTTCACCCGGCCCATTCTGGACCCCATTCCTGGAGCTACCACGAGTTTTCAAGGCCAAAAATGCATTCAATGGTCTATCAATAACTATCTCGGCTTGGCTGAAGATAACGAATTGAAGTCCGTCGCCCTGGAATCCACAAGGGACTACGGAACCAGTGCTCCCATGGGCTCTCGCATGATGACCGGAAACACCCAGCATCACAAACTCTTGGAACAGAAGCTGGCCCAATACCTGGACAAAGAAGCCGCAATTTTGTTCAACTACGGATACCTGGGAGTGATCGGAACCATATCCTCATTGGCGGGTAAAAACGACACTGTTCTCATAGACAAACTCTCTCACGCCTCCATGCTCGATGGAACCCTTCTTTCTCCAGGAAAATTCCGGGTGTTCAAACACAACGATATGGACAGCCTGGAAAATCATCTCAAACACATCAACCGGAACAGGAAGGGAGGAATTCTTATCGTCACCGAAGGTGTCTTCGGAATGAGAGGCGACCTGGCTAATCTGAAAGATATTTGCACTCTGAAAGAAAAATATGGAGCCAGGGTCTTTGTGGATGATGCCCATGGTTTTGGAGTTATGGGCCCACACGGTCAGGGAACCGGTTCTTACTTTGGAGTCCACAATAAGCTGGATGTCTATTTAGGAACCTTTGCCAAGGCATTCGCCTCTATCGGGGGTGTGACCGCTTCGAACAAAAAGGTAGTCGAATGGATTCGTTACAACGCGCGAACCCAGGTTTTTGCCAAAAGTCTTCCTATGGTGTATGTGGAAGTACTGAAAAAAGCCCTGGAAAAGGTAAAAAAAGGAGATGATCGTCGGGATCATATGTGGGAGATTTCCTTCAGACTCAAACAGAAACTCGCCAACCTGGGCTATTGTACCGGAGAAGGCCAATCCCCGATTGTAGCTGTTTACGTGCCGGCTGGAGATATTCCCACTGGAAAGAAAATCATTTTCCGGCTGAGAGAACTGGGTATTTTTGTCACCGGAGTTATTTACCCGGTGGTTCCCAAAGGAATCATGCTTTTCCGGATGATTCCCACCGCTTCCCATACTGATGAACACGTGGATAAAACTGTCCGTGCTTTCCAGATAGTCCGGGACGAATTGAATCTGGATTTGGAAAAAGCTTTCATTTCTCAGAGGGAAAGTCCACTCCAGTAAGCCTGGAAATCCTTTTGAATGGGAGAACTATCCACCAAGCAGGGGAGCGATCCAACTCCCTGAACGTTGAGTAAAAACTCTTAAACCTTTCCATAAATCAAACTCCAATTTTTGGTTTAGGAGGGGTTGGGATTACTTTCCCCAAAAATAGGAGAAAAAGGTTGAGTAAAAAAGGAAAAGGTTTAGTAAGGAAGAACCATGAATATTGAAATTTTTCCAGTTGAAAACCAGAAAGACCTGAAAAAATTCGTGCGGTTTCCCATGAAACTGTATAAAAACAATCCCTACTGGGTGCCGCCTCTCATCCAAGAAGAAATAGAAACATTGAGCCCTGATAAAAATCCTGCCTTTGAGAGCTGCGAAGCTCGATACTGGCTGGCTTACCAAAAGCAAAATGAAGGAAAGAAGAAAAAAGCCGTGGGCCGCATTGCGGGCATCCTCAACCCCTCCTACATGAGCCGATGGAGAAAAAATTATGCCAATTTCGGCTGGTTCGATTTCACCGATAATGGAGAGGTGTCCCAAAAACTCATCCAAACTGTGGAGGCCTGGGCCAGGGAGAAAAATTGTACCGGTCTCTCCGGGCCTTTCGGGTTTACCAATTTCGATGCCCAGGGAATGCTTATCGAAGGCTTTCATCATCTTCCCACCGTGGCTTCGGTATACAACTATGAATATTATCCCCGTCACATGGAATCTCTGGGATTTAACAAAGATGTGGATTACCTGGAGTTCCAGGGGCCGACACCTAAATCAATCCCTTTGAAAGCTCAAAGGGTATCTCAATTTCTTCTTAAAAAATCAAAACTCAAGCTGTTCCACCCACGGTCCAAAAAAGACCTGAAAGTCTATATACCGGAAGTGTTCAAGGTGATTAACACCTCCTACCGAAATCTCTATTCAGCGGTGATTTTCTCCCAAAAACAGATCGAGTGGTATGCCCAAAAATATTTGTCCTTCCTCCAGCCTGAATTCATCAAGCTCATCCTGGATTCAGATAACCATGTAGCCGGGTTTTGCCTGGCCTTACCCTCTTTATCCCGGGCTTTCCAGAAATGTCGAGGGCATCTTTTCCCTTTAGGATTCATCCATGTTTTTCATGCATTGAAAAATCCGAAAGTTCTGGACCTTTACCTTATAGGGATCCTTCCCCCATACCAGAACAAGGGCTTGAATGCTGTATTCATGTCTGAATTAAATAAAGTGGCCTTGAGCAAAAACATCCAACGATTTGAAACAAACGGAGAATTGGAGACCAATCAAAAAGTTATATCCATATGGAAGCATTACCAAGCCCAACAGCACAAGCGCCGGAGATGTTATTTCAAAGAACTCCATCCGAAAGAAGAATAAATTATCTTTTAAGAAACACTCTGTTCTTTCCGGAGCCAGTCGATGACCTCCCCGATGGTTTCATTCAATGAAGGAGATTTATATCCAAGTTCCTGCTGGGCCTTCTGGTAGCGGCAGGTCACCGTTTCGGTCAGCAATCTCACTGTCTCTGGAGTGATCAGCGGAGGTTTTTTTGTAAAAAAAGAGGCAACACTCATGGCATACCCTGCAAGCCATAAAATCCAATCAGGAGTCACTCTATTCGTTTTCTTTTTCCCCAGGATGCTCTGGGCTTCATTGATGATATCTTTGAATGTGGCTTCGGGTCCCCCTAAAAGATACTTTTCCCCGCTCCCTCCTTTCTCCACGGCCCTTATATGAGCCCGGGCTACATTCCGGGAATGGCATATCATACCGGTTCCCGAAGGTACAAAAATCACTTTATCCCTGCAGGCATCTTGAACAAATAGGGACCAATCCTTCTCATCGAACGGTCCCATTATCCGGCAGGGATTGAGAATGACGGCATTCAATCCTTGTCTCACCCCTTGAAGGACTTCCTTCTCGGCAAGATATTTGGTTTTATCGTAGTGGGAGGCTTTTTTGGACTCCAGGACATTGGAAGAAGTGGACTCATCTATTTTCTCTTCATGCACCCCAAAGGAAGAAATGGAAGAAGTGAGAATGAATTTTTTGGTCTTTTTCTCCAGAGCACAGGAGACCAAATTCCGTGTCCCTAGGACATTATCTTCACACTGTTTGGGGTTGTTTTTTTTCCACAGACTGGTGTTGGCCGCTGCATGAAAGAGTGCGTCCAGCTTTTGGGGGATTCCAGATTTAAGTGAGGAATAATCCCCAATATCCCCAATGATCCTCTTCACCGCGAACCGGTTGAGGTACTTTAAATCAGAACTCGGACGGTGGAAGGCATAGACCTCCCATCCTTCCTTAATCAATTCAGAGACCAGGTTCAATCCCAAAAAACCGGTTGACCCTGTAACTAAAGCCCGCATTTTTTATTCAGAACCTCAAGAAGTTGTTTTTTTTAAAGTTTATTATATCTTAGTCTTGGATTGAGTTAAATTGTGGTGAAACGTATAACCTGGACTTTTCCTAACTCCGATCCAAGAAATTCTTTTCCCTTTTTCATGATCTTTGTGTTATTAATAAGTCTCGACCTTTTTTATGAATAGTTCAGGTTAATTAAAGTGAATAAAATCTACACCAAAAAGGAGAAAAAATATGAAAATCAGATTGAAATTTTTTCTATTAATGACTTTTGTTGTCTTTTTTGCTTTTTCAGCGAATTCTTTTCCATCCAAAAAAATAGTCCAGGAATACCGGGAGAAACACGAGCGCCAAATCTTGAAAGAATTCATGGAACTTCTTTCCATTCCCAATGTCTCTTCAGATAAAAAAAACATCCAGAAAAACGCCGAGTTCATAAAAACCATGATGGAAAAAAGGGGGATCGAGACACGGATCATGGAAACCAAGGGAAATCCCGTCGTTTTCGGAGAATTGAACAATCCCCAGGCAACACAAACCTACATGTTTTATGTCCATTATGACGGGCAGCCGGTGGACCCTGAAGAATGGACCGACACTCAACCCTTTGAACCGGTCCTAAGACCGGGGAAACTGATACCCGGTACCCACAAACCCCGACCCATTCCCTTCCCCGACCCAAGCAAAAAAATTAAAGAAGACTGGAGGATCTATGCACGCGGCTCCAGCGACGACAGAGCCCCTATCATCGGACTCTTAACCGCCGTGGAGGCCCTCCAAAATGCCGGAGTTCCTCTCAAAAATTTGAAATTTATCATGGAAGGGGAAGAAGAAGCCGGCTCTCCTCACCTGGAACCCTTCCTTAAAAAACACCAAGACCTCCTCCGGTGCGACGTCCTTTTTATGTGCGACGGACCCGCCTACTATTCAGGGGATCCCACGTTGTTTTTCGGAGCCAGAGGGATAACCAGTATGGAAATCACAGTCTACGGGCCCAACACAAGCGTTCACAGCGGTCATTACGGAAACTGGGCTCCCAACCCCGCGGTGAGGCTTTCTCACCTATTGGCCTCTATGCGGGATACAGACGGGAGAGTGAAAATCAAAGGTTATTATGACTCCGTCATCCCTTTAACCAAAGCCGAAAAAGAAGCTTTGGAGTCCATCCCTTCTTATGAAGAGGAAATCAAGAAAAACTACGGTTTCTCCCAGCCAGAACAAAACTGGGACAGTTTGCTTGAAGCCATCCAGTATCCCGCACTGAATGTAAACGGGATACAAAGCGGATGGGTCGGCGACCAGGCCCGAACCATCATCCCTCCCTCGGCCACAGCCCACCTGGATATCCGGATGGTCAAAGGAAACGAGCCGGAGGAAATGAGGCAAAAAGTTATCCACCACATCAAAGAACAGGGTTACAAAGTAGTTTCTAGAGCTCCGGATAAAAAAACCCGGATGAAGTACAATAAAATAGCCCGGGTTGTGGAGTCCGAAAAAGGTTATAAGGCTTATAAAACTCCCATGGACTCGCCTCTTGCTCAGAACGTGATCCAGGGTCTCCAAGAACACACCGGAGAAAAGCCTGTCCTCCTTCCCTCCTTGGGAGGCTCACTTCCCATATATCTCTTCCACGAAACATTGGGCATCCCCATCATAGGAATCCCCATCGCCAACCACGATAACAATCAGCACCAACCGGATGAGAACCTGCGCATCGGACATCTGTGGACCGGGATTGAAACCTATGCTGCCATTATAATGAGGGAACAGGAGTGACCTGCAAAAATCGCATTACGGAAAAAGGAAGCTAAAAAGCTATTTCTCGAATCCAAATAAATCATCCACCGGAACCGATATCATCTTAGCTACCCCTGTCTTTTGATGGTACCCAGTGACATCTTTGAGTGCTTCATCAATTTTTGGGATCATATCTTTTTGAGTGACCATCAGGATGGTTTTATTGGTGGGGCTGCTTCCAGCAAAAAAGTCCCGCAGACCGGCAAAAATAGGGATATCATGACTTACAATATGTCCCATTCCCACTGAGTCCAAAACAGTGGCTCCTGGTACACCAATTTCCAGGAAGGCGGCCAAAAGGTCATCCAAGTATTCGATTTTATTCAAAAAAATTATGATGAGTTTCATGTTCAAAGTCCTCTCACTCAACTGAAATGCTTGTTTTCATGTTCAGTAAAAACATTGATAACACTTTGATTGTTTTTGCATTTGGCTAATTCTTTTCTGAGTTTTTTGTCGTGTAAGAACCGGGACAGCCGGGCTAAAAGACCGATCTGGGTGTTGAGTTTTTTTTCAGGACACAAAAGAAGAAACACCAGCTTGACAGGTTTTTCATCCAAAGCGTCGAAATCCACGCTTTTTTCTGTGATCCCAAAGGCCAAATAGACTTTTTGGATATTTTTTATTCGCGCATGGGGGATGGCCACATGATTTCCGACAGCTGTGGTCTCGATCTTTTCCCGATCCATGAGACTTTGAATAGTCTTTTGTTTGTCAATTTCTGGATATTTCTGGATTATTAAGTCTAAAAGTTCCTCAATAATCTCATATTTTTTGTGTTTTTTGAGAGGAATTTTTATGCAGTCTCTATCTAAATATGGAGAAATGCGCATCATGAACTCCTTTGGACTTGAGTTTCACCTACTTTTTTCAAGCCGTATTTAAAAGCAATGGGCCCTATGATTTGATTCATTATAATGGTTGCCACTAAAATGGTTTGGACTGAAGGACCGATCTCTGGAAACCGACGGGCGACTTCTGTGAGCAGTCCTAAACTGACCCCGGCTTGGGTGATAAAGCCCAACCATACGTTTTTATATATTTTTGGTGGGTTTTTTGCAAGTCGGCCGCTGGCATAAGAGCCGAGATAAATAGAGATAAGACGGACCACAAAAACCACCAGCCCCAAAAGCCATCCGGTGCGGAGCACTTTTAGATTCATGGCTGCTCCGGTCATGGCAAAAAAGGCAATGTAAATAGGGAGGGAGACCCGGTCCATCCTCTGGAGGAAATTTTTTCCCTGTTTGGAAAAATTCTGAACCGTGAACCCAGCGGCCATGCAGATGAGAAGCGGCTCCAGTTCCAGCCGGATATTATGGACATGATACAGATAATCGCCTAGAAGATGAGAGAATTCAATCACCATAAAACCCATAGCTATAATAACCACAGGAAATTCTAAATGGACTTTTTCTATGAGAAAAACAATGAGTTTTCCTAATAAAAAGCCCAACACAAAAGCAACCGTGATTTCAGATAAAAGAGAGAACATTAAGGAAAAATTCAGTCCACCTTGTCCTTTAATAAAGACTTGAACTAAAGAGATCACCACCGCAAACAAAATGATGATAAAAACATCCATGGCCACAGATACGCTGAGCACAATGTCTGTGTAGCGTCCTTTGGATTTGGTCTCACTGATAATGGCAATGGCTGATGAAGGGGAGCGGGCCACTGCAATGGTTCCAAATATGGCTGATACCGCCAGCCTTAAACTCAAGCTGAAGTCATTCATGAACGGCATAGCGTTGGACAGAAGAAAGACGATCAAGGTGGTTCCCAGAAAGACCGCCGCTGTGACTCCGGAGATATAAGACACAATGGGTTTGAGAGCTTTTTTTATGTTATGCCAGCGAAGTTCTCCCCCTGCACAGAACGCAATAAAAGCCAAGGCCAATTTGTTGATGAAAGCCAGGCTTGTGATTTCTTGAAAGGTGTATAATTTCAAGAAAAAAGGACCCATGAACAATCCGGCGAGAATATATCCCACAATCCGGGGAAGACCGACTTTTTCCAGAAGAAAACCAAAGCAGTAAGCGGCTAAAAGGATAAGCCCAAGGACCAAAACAGGACAGTTTTCCCGATACTCTCCCAGGCCCCATTGAAGCAGAAGCATCATGGAAGCAATAACCAGGACAAGCGCTAATATTTTGTTTATCATGTTTTTTGTCGGGTTATATCAGGCTGACCTTTAAAATCAAGGCGTTTGGGATTTTCTAAGTGGGAAAGGATAAGAGTGGGGCTTATCAGTTCATTTAGAATCATGGATAGAATGACCACGGTCACTAAATAATCTGATAAGGAAGGATAAAAAATAGAGAAGCTAATGATGATGGCCACAGCAAATCCTCCCTCTGATAAAAGCCCCAGCCCACTGGTCCAGGGGACATGAAAATCACATTTAAAGGATCGAGTGCCAATCCATACTCCACCTAACTTACCCAGCAACCTGGATAAAAAGTAGAAGCCGGTGATGAGGAGAATAAAATCAAAGTTGAGGGACCAGCCAGCTCCAATGATCACCAGCATAATGATGTAAATGCCTTTTTCAGAATGCACCATGATTTCAAGGGCTCTCAAACGGTGCCGGCAGAAGTTGGCTGTGATCAATCCGCATATGAATCCAATCAGAAGGGGGGAATGGTTGGTTTTCATAGCCAGTCCTCCTCCGAATAAAACAGTGCCTATGATAAAAACCACGAATTCCTGTTGGGAAAACTTTGTTTTGTTCAAGATGATGAAGATGAAAGCTGTCACCATCCCTATGACCAGAGCGAGCAGCAGCCATTCTAAAGAATTCATTAAATTAAATTTTGTGATACTAGAATAGGGAAAAATGAAAAAAGCCAGAGCAAAAAAAATCAGAGCAAAAATACCATCAATGCCTGAGATGTAGTTTAGGAGTGAGAAAAGCTTTCGGTTTTTGAATCTGTAGTTATTGCAGACAATAGCCAGCGCAGATTGAGCTGAACATGCTGAGGCGCTGCCCAGAGCCAGTGAGATGATCAGGAGGGTGTTGCTGGGAAGAGAGGAGAATGTTTTGAAAGAAAAAAAGATGATTGGAGTGACAATCACAAAAGTAAACAGGGCTTGGATAGCTGAAATAGAGAAGAAGAATCGGGGTAGATTTTTGAGGCTTTTAAAGTCGAACTGAAGTCCGAATAAAAAACCGATCCAGGAAAGGCCAAAATACAAAAACGGCTCCAGACTGGTCAGTATTTTCGGGTCAATAAGATTAAGCCCCATTTTACCTAAAAGCACGCCCATGAATATGTATTCTGTACCAGTGAAAATAATGTTCCTGAAGCCAAGAGGGAGCTTCCGGTTGAGAAAAGTAAGACGGGAGCCGATAAGGGCGATCACAGTGATGATGACTATTGTAAGAAGTAATCTCATACCGTTAAAAAATCTTTCTGTATATTATGATGGATTATTTTTTGTTTTTCAATTTATTTGAGGATATAAAATGGTTCTGGAGTATCCATAAAAAATAGACTGAACAACTGGAATTTTACTGGTAGGGATTTTGGTTGCTTTGGTGAGCTGCCAAAAAAAGAAAACGTATCCTTTAGAATTTGAAAAAACAAAAAAACTTAAAAAAGGAGGATACGCTCAATCCACAACATTTGACAATAACTCAAAGCGAGCCTCTTGACGATGTAAAAGTCACCGGCTCAATCGAAGTCAACCGATTTCTATCAATTTTATAACTAAGTGAATCATCGAATTTTATATGTATAGCTATTCTCCAGAGGCGTTTCCTGCTTCAGATGCTTATGCAGGTACTGCCCGCAATTGCTGCCGATATGATTTTCCTCAAGTTCACCTATGCTGAGAATTACGTCGTACCACGCTTCTTTCAGCTTTTCAATTAATTCGGAAAAGTATTTGTCGTGAGAAATTATCTTATTCTCTTTTGCGGAATAAGTTGGATTGACAGGAGTAATCTTTATTAAATACATATTTGGGTCAAAATGTCTGAGCAGTTTATCAATATCGACTTCCGCTTCTTCTGATAAAGCAAAATTCAGGGTTATCTTCCTATCACCGGGTCCGTAAAAATCCTTGCCGTAATTTGATATTTCTTCGAAATCCCACTTTTTCACGGGCATAAGCCAATCGCGGTATTTCTCGCTTGTGGAGTGGATCGAGAATTGCATCTGAAATTTTTGGGGGTAGAATCTGTTTTTTACTTCGATCAAATCTCTGAAAAAATTGTCTGTACCTTTCGGCGCGATGGTAGAAAACGATGGCATAAGACCCGGAGCCTCGTAAATAAATGGCAGATCCTGAAGAACAGTGATCACATTTTCATTAAATGCCGGTTCCCCATTCCTGGCAAATTGAATTTTGAATTTTTCCACCGGTACGAAACGATCAGGATAGTATTTATCGACCAGATAATCTATCTGAGCCAGGAGCTGAGCATAACTCAACTTTCCGTTGTATTCAATCCCGCAATCGCAAAATCTGCATTTCACGGGGCAGCCGAACATTGATGAAACCAACAACACCCATTTCTTCTCTTTGGGAATTGGCGGCTGAACCGACTCGACGAATTCGACGCGTTTGTTTTCTTCAAATTCGCCTATATATACTGTCGCAATGTCACTTTCTTCTGTCTTAGCTCTTATTTTCATTCGCTTTTTCTTTTAATTTCGAATGGATCTTCATTGCTGATTTAATTCCGTTACCAATTGCGATCGAAGCCTGCCTGTAGAGTTCGTTCCGGACGTCGCCGGCGTAATAAAGTTTCCCCGATTTTTCTAATGCTTTTCCCCTGTTCATCACGCTGTCATCAATAAAGTCAAGAGCAGGCGACCTTCCAACCGCTATCAGTAGATAATCAGCCTTTATTTCAGATTGCTCATTGAAAAACATGCAATTTAATAATAATCTGCCGCCTGTTAACGATATCTTTTCGACAGTAATGTATTCTTTGTAGGCAATGTTGCTTTTTTGGCTGCATCTCTGTTTCAGAAGGGGCAGACATCTGGTTCTGTCGGTCCTGTTGAGTATAATTACGTCATTATTTTGTGATAAATTGAGCGCATAATCAAATGCAGCATCGCCGGTGCCAACTATGGAAATTGTCCTATCTTTCACTTCACTGAGGGAATATACTTCGTAAAAGACACGGTCAGCAAACATGTCCTTTATCTCAAGAGTTGGGATAGCATTAGCTTTGGTGCCGCTTGCAATTATACAAAAATCAGATAAATAGCGGCTTTTCTCAGTTTTGATAAAGAATTTATCATTTGAATAGCTGAGATTAGTCACTTTTTCAAAATTTACATCTATGTCGATCCAATCGAGATGTTCCCGCATTAATTTAATGAGCTTTTTACCGGTGATACCTCTCGGAAATCCCGGATAATTTTCAACGAAATTTGCATTTTTTAGGAGTCCGCCGATTTTTTCCTTCTCGAAAAGCAGAAAATCTATGCCTGATCTTTTCAATTGAATTGCGGCGGAAACACCGGCGGGTCCACCGCCGATTATGGCGACTGTAGTATGTTTTGCTGGTTCATTCATTTATTTGCGAAATGATTTCCTCAATTAAAACAATATGGGCAAAACCATGGGATAAGTTGTAAAGGGTTGATGAATGGAATGTTTCATCATAATCAGCAGCACCGTCCACAGGAAAGAAAATCTCATATCCCCTGACGAATCCAGAACGTGCAGTGGTTTCGCAGCAGAGATGTGTCAGAACACCTGTTATTATCAATTGTTTAATATTATTTTTCTTCAAGATTTCATCCAGTTCGGAATTATAAAAAGCATCATACTGCGATTTCGTAAGAACAATTGCATCATCATACTGGAAATCCATATGAATAGCGCTGTACTGATTGTCTTCGGTTATCATATCAGCCCACCATTTGCTCATCATTCCGGCATTTTGCTCATTGTTGATATGCCGCGTGGTTATCACCGGCTGCCCTATTTTAAAGAACAGATCAGCCAGTTCATTGATTTTGGGAATAATGAACCAAGCGGATTCAACGTAAGCATGAGAACGGCTGTCCAGAAAAAAGTCCTGCATATCTATAATCAGTAGAGCGGTGTGTGCAGGGCTGAAACGGAACGGTCTTCTCCAATGATTTGTTTGCTCAAGAAATTCCTTCGACTTTATTTTAATATTCTTTTCTGTAAAATAATTCATAAAATTGTGCTCAAAATACCTAAAATAATTTAAATACGAATATAACAATAATATTTATTTAAATTTATCATCACTGCATAACTGTATCTTTCTATGTATTAGGTCTTTATTAGTTTTAACATTAAAACTTGTAAG
>JAGXKI010000095.1 GCA_018335295.1 bacterium
GGATTTTTTCCAGGTCTTGACTGCTCAGGTAATAACTGGTGTCCGATGAGGTTTTATCCACAAGAGGGGACGGTGCCGAAACCACGATTTCCTCTTTGATTTGAGAGGGCTTCAAGGTGACTTTCAGGTCCGTCACCCGTCCCAGGCGGACAACCACGTTTTCCTGGACCACAGGAGTGAATCCCTGCAGCCGGAAGGATAGGGTGTAGGTTCCGACTGGAAGAAGAGGAAAGCGGAATTTTCCGTCCTGGTTTGTCTGAGAAGCTCGGGTTCCTTGAAGATGGGGGCTCTCCGCGGTTATTCGGACTCCCGGCAATCCGTCTCCGTTCTCATCCACGACTTGTCCCTGAATTTCGCCGGTTTCAATAGCCCCAAGGAGGAGGGAAGCCGCAAAAAGAAGACTTCCCACCACAAGGAGGTTTTTTAAGAAGTTCATGGTCACTGAAGATTTCCCCTCTCTCTTTTCTCGCGTTTCTCGCTTTAAACTTTTCTCGCCTGTCTTGCATTCTCAATCAAATACATCCCGTGACAGGACCCTCTTTAAAAAAATAAATATCCATCAAGGGTTTTAAGCTTTATTTTTCTTTTTGCCGTACTTTTGGATGAAGTTTTCGGTGAGTTCCTTGGCTTTTGTGTCGGTGTACTGGCGAGGGGGTGTTTTCATGAAATAGGAGGAGGGGGCTTCGAGCGACCCGGTTAATCCATGGTTTAAGGCCAGTTTACAGCACCGGATGGCATCGATAACGATTCCGGCTGAATTGGGAGAATCCTCAACGGAAAGCCGGCAGTCTATGTAGGTAGGGATATCTCCGAAGTGGCGGCTTTCGATGCGGAGAAAACAAATTTTGTTATCCTTCTGCCAGGGAACATAATCACTGGGGCCTATGTATATGTTTTCGGGGTCGATATCCAGTTTTCGGGCCTTAATTTGAGAAGCTACTGCATTGGTCTTGGATTTTTTTTTGGAATCGAGCCTTTCCTTTTCCAGCATGTTAAGAAAATCAGTGTTTCCTCCTGTGTTCAGTTGGTAGGTCTTATCGATGGGCATACCCCTGTCCATGTAGAGGTTAACCAGGTTTCTGTGAAGGATGGTGGCTCCAAATTGAGATTTTATGTCATCTCCGAGTAAAGGGAGCGTCTTTTTTTCGAATCTTTTCTGCCAGTACCTCTCACTGGCGATAAAAACAGGAATGCAGTTGATGAAGGCGCATCCGGCCTCTAGAATCTGTTCGACATACCACTTGGTGGCTTCTTCGCTTCCTACGGGAAGGAAATTGATAACCACGTCGGTCTGGTTTTCTTGGAGTATTCCCACCACATCAGAGGTACTCCCCGGAGCCTTTTGAATGATATCAGAGAGATATTTGCCCAGACCATCATGGGTCATGCCCCTTTCCACTTTCACATCGAGAGGAGGAACATCGGCAAATTTTTGAGTGTTGTTGGGAGAAGTGAAGATGGCCTCGCTTACATCTTTACCCACTTTGTTTTTATCGATATCAAAGGCCGCCGAAAATTCGATGTCCCCGATATGATATCCTCCTAGGTTAGGGTTCATGACCCCAGGGATGAAGTCAGAATCTTCGGCATCCTTATAATACTGAATTCCTTGGACAAGAGCCGAAGCACAATTTCCTACACCAATAATCCCGACTCTGATTTTGTCCATTTCTTTATCTCTCCTTTTCTATTTTTTTCCTTTTTCCATTTTGCGGACATGAAAGGTTCTTTGAAAAGCTGTGAGGGTGGAAATGAGGAAGATTATTCCCATTACCGGGATCAGAATGAGGTTAAAAATTTGAGTGAGAGCCCCTATGATGGCTCCTAAAGAAAGGAACAGGATCCGTTCCGCTCGCTGCATGACTCCTGTTCGGCATTCTATGCCCAATCCCTCCGCCCTTGCCCGGGTGTAGCTCACCATGAATGAACTGAAAAGAGCCGCCACCACCAGCCAGAGAGCCCAGTGGTTTCGATAATAGAAGGCGAGACCGAAGTAAATGAAAAACTCAGCATATCTATCCAGGGTGGAATCAAAAATGGCCCCGAACAGACTCTTTTGGTTTTTCTTTTGGGCCACCTTTCCGTCCAGAATGTCGAATAATCCACAGAGGATGATGAGAAGGCCTCCTTCCAGAGGCAGGTTGAAGGCAAATAAAACTCCGGCTCCCAGCCCCAAGAGAAGGGAAATGACACTCAAAGCGTTGGGGCTGACGTTGACTTTATCCAGAAGAGAAGCCAATCTATTGAGGGAGTTGAGAGTGAAAGTGATTGTTTTTTGAGGAAGAAGACGGAAAGAATGGTGAGATTGATGGTGTAAAGGAGGATTTTGATTGGTTTTCAATTCATTCGACCTTAATTTTTTTCTTTTGGGTTTCTTTCTTCTCCTCCTTTTTTCCTTCTTGTTGTTCCAGAGCTTCAATCCTGGCATCGATAAGGGATCGAAAGGCCAGAAGCATTTCTTTTCTGGCATTGTTGAAATGTTTCATTGTCTTTGAGGGGAAGAAAACGTTGAAAAGCTCTTCCGGAACACTGATTTTTATTTCTTTTGTCTTCTGTTGAGCCATCGGTTCACCTCCTTTCAAAAAAAAGAATTTAAGAGACTTGAGACCGAAAACGAATATTCAGGTATTGATTTTCAAACTGAGCCTTTTGAATCTTGTAATTAAGAAGGGTCCGGGGTAAGAGAATATTTCGTTTATAATGTCCAGCTTTAATGAAAAGTTCTTCTCCGCTTTGGTAGACGTCTAAATCTTTCTTTTCCAGAAAAGGCAAATAAATGGAAAGATTGAATCCTCCGTTACTTTTTTCTATGTTAATGGGATTTTGACTGAAAAAGAGTTGAGTGGGGTCCTTTTTCCCGTAAACTTTCCAAGCTAATTTATTCAACATCTCCTTACCGGAGATCTCCTGATCGAAAAGCTCTGAATTGAAGATGGGGATAGGGGAAAAGCATTCTTTGATCATTTTCTGGTAAGCTGTTTGAGATGACTTCCACTGCTTGAAATGGGGGTCTTTCACTTCCTTGGGAATCAACCGGTTGACGATGATGGAGTCCACAGTATAGCCAAAGAGGTTGAAGAAAGTGAAGGATCTTTGGGCTTCTTTGACAATCATCTTTTCTGGATTGAGGATCAGGCGGATGGAAGTTTTTTGGGTATCAGCAAGAATTTCTTTCATTTCTGCTAGTTGAGAAGTCAGGTTTTTCATATCTTCGAATATCTCATCCTCAGGGAAGGGAAACGGGAAAATCCGGTGAGCTACGGGACGGACTGCTTTAGCCGCTGTCCTCTGAAAAGGAAAGATATGTTTGAGGTACCAACCGGTGATTTCCGGAGCACTCAGGAGTCTCAAGGTATCCCCAGTGGGAGCACAATCCACTATGATCACTTCATATTCAGCCGTCTTGTGGTAGCTGCATATTTCCATAAGACTGAACAACTCCTCCATCCCTGGAAAAATACTCATTTCTTCAGCCTCAATCTGATCGAGACCTTGAGAGGCAAAAAAAGCAGATAAGTAAGACTTAATTTTTCCCCATTTGGTTTCAATCTGTTCCACAGCATCGATTTCCTGGCCGTACAGGTTGGACTCAATCTGTTTGGGTTGGTTGCCAAGCTGAAGACCGAATGAATCTGAAAGGCTGTGAGCTGCATCGGTAGAGATGACCAGAGTTTTATGACCTTTTTGCGCTGCGGAAAGGGCTGTAGCGGCAGAGAGGGTTGTTTTTCCAACTCCACCTTTTCCGGTGAATAGAAGAGTTCTCATTTGTCCTTTTAAAATAATCTTTACATATTACTTGTGTGCAAGTCAACAATCCAGGGGCTGGCGTAAGCATCTCTAATTCCTTGATAGGGGATGAGGGATGGGGGCGTCAGCATTAAAGAGAAGGGGTCAGACCAAGACTGGTCTGAGCCCTTCTCTTACCATTCGGACTTCGCTCTCCTCTCCTATGGAGAGGAACCGTGCCCGCTCAGTCCTCATAGGGGCTT
>JAGXKI010000047.1 GCA_018335295.1 bacterium
GCATTGAACCTCCTTTAAGGATGATAATAGGAGTCTTATTTGCCAATTTTTTCTGCCTTCCAAAGCAGATTGCTTCCATCATCGACGGTTACTCTATTACGCCTAAAAAACTATGTCAACTGAAAGATTCGTTTCTTTTTAAGAAGATATGGAATATTTGTTTTCAATGATGATCACTATTTGATTTGGAAAGGGTCGGTTCTCAGCAAGGGGAGAATAAGAACCTCTCACCAGATAGTGGAGATTGAAGCAGAATTCAAAAAAGAAGCAAAAAAGGAAAATTCAGCCGAAAGAAATGAAAATTCAATAAAAATTGAGGGTTGACGGTCGTAGAAATTATTCGGCCATCATGTATTTTTTGATTTTTTCCTTGTCTTTGGCCGATTCCAGAAGAAGATTTCTATGTTTCACTATCAACTCTTTCGATCTCTCTTTGTCTCTTTCTTTTATCGCTTTCATCAATTCCCTATGTTGTTTCATAGATTTTTCAAGTGTCCCCAGTTTTTTGTAGGAATACAGCCGTGCATAGGTATATCTTTCTTTGTGATCTCTTGCCTGGTAAAGCATTTCTCTGAGGAATTTGTTAGGCACATATTTCCAGAGTTCATTATGAAAAGAGACATTGAGATCCATGAATTTTTCTACAGAATTTTGACTGCAATAGTTTTCCATTTTATTCGTGATCTTTTCCAATTTTTGAATCTCATTCGATGACAGATTATCTATAACGAGCTCTATAGCCAACTTGTCGAGGACCGCTAAAACCTGAATAATCTCACTCAGCTCTTCAAAAGTCAATTCTTTAACCACAGCTCTTCTGTAGGAGTCTATCTTGACAAATCCTTCAGCGGCCAATCTTAAAACAGCTTCTCTTACAGGGGTGCGACTGACATGAAAAATTTCTGAAATTTCCTTCTCGTTTATCCGTTGGTGAGCCTTAAATTCATTATTCATAATATCTTCTTTTAAATTTTGATAGATGAATTCGCTTATGGTCCTAGGTGGGGGATATTTGAATTTTTTATTGTTTTTGTTTTGCAATTTTTCTCCTTTTTTATCTTATATAAATATAATATAGGTGCTATTGGCATATTGTCAATTTTTAAATATACATTGAAGTTCCCCCAAAAATTAAGGTAAAAAATTCATAATTTCTTTTATTTCTGATAATTATCTAAAATCCCAAGTGGAATCCTAAAAAAATGGGGGAACTTTTAACACTTTTTGAAGTAAAATGGGGCCTCACAAAGCCAAGCTATAAAAGCTTGTGCTCAGCAATTTTTCTCAGGAGGCCCCAAATGCATTATGCCAAAATCGCTTCCAAATTGCGAGAGAAAATCATCCAATTTTTGGGGGAACTCCTGTTAAATATACAATATAGCATTAAAATTATAACTTTTTTTATAGAATGTACACTCAAAAACGATTAGGAAGACCTATTGTCTTTTTGAAGAAGAAATATATCTGTTTACATCATAATGAGGGAGAAAAAGAGAGGATTTGCCTTTTATTATGAGATCTGTGGTGATCTTAGCTAAGGCGGGGCCAAGAGTAAAGCCTCCTTTTGCACAACTAGCCGTGTAGAATCCTGGAAGATGTTTTAAATTTCCTAAAAGGGGAAGTCGATCTGGCGATCGGCCTTCTGATCCTATCCAACATCGGATGAGATTGAGTGACTTCAGTTTAGGAATAATCTGGCAGGCATACTGGATATTGCCCTTCAGGCTTTCATAACTGATATTTCGGATGTCTCTTATGAGGTCACCAAATCCTTCCCACCCTCCCCCGATAAGAATATTTCCACTGTCTACTTGTTTGAGGCTGAGTTTTCCTTTTATGTGGTTGATAATATGAGGAAATAGGGGTGGGATTCTTTCGGTAGCCATAGATTGTTGAGGGGAGAGAGTGATAGGAAAATCCAAGTTGATCATTTTAAAAATATTTTTGGACCAAACACCCGTGCAGTTAACCAAACAGGAGGTTTGATACTGCCCTTTTGTGGTTTGAATTAAGTATTTATCCTTTTGAATTATTTTGATAGAAATTACCCTTTCATGAGTATATATCTTCACCCCATTTTTTTGGGCAGCTTTGGTTAGGGCCGCAAAACATTGAAAGGGGTTGATTCGAGAATCTTCCGCACAGAAAGAGGCCCCTACCACTGAAGGACCTAAGTAAGGAGCGAAATCGTGGAGTTCCCTTCTGGCGAGAAATTTTATGTCAAGTCCTGATTTTTTTTGCACACTTATCGCTTTATGAAGGAGTCTGAGCTGGGGTTTATCTTCAGTCACTCTCAATCCACCTGATTGATGAAACTCAAGATTTTCTTTGAGTTCTTCCTGCAATTCCCCCCATGTTTTTATTCCTTCTCTAGCTAAAGGAATTGCTTTTATATCCTTGTTTTGAACAGCTAAGGTTCCCACATTTGCTGTTGAGGCCTCCTTTCCAATTTCCCCTTTTTCTATCAAAGTCACTTCCACATTCTTTTTGGAGAGAAAGTAGGAGGCACAAATGCCTATAATTCCACCTCCCATGATGAGAATGTCTGTTTTTTCCAAAATTATTTCCTTTCTTTTGTTAGGCTCCGGCCTTAGGCAATTTGGTGTTGAATACTTTTATTTTGAAGATTTAGCCGTCTATTCTGAATGAGGACAATGGCCATTGCACTCAGAAAGCCGAGTACAGAAAAAACGAGTATGGGGACTATCCCGTTAACGAACAATCCCAATCCAAAAAATAGAGTGGCAAGACTGGTCAAAATCCATTCCCATTTTTTGATGGAGGCAAGGAAGAATCCCTCGGTTAAAGCGGCTGTAATGATCAGTAGGGGAAAAGTTTGGATTAAAACTCGGAGAGGCCCCCAAATACTCTCACCAACCAGGGAAGTAAAAACAAAAAGAAACGGGATTAAATAGAGCATTTTGGCAATATTTAGGGTTGAGAAACCGACTCTCATAAATTTTGGTTCCTGAGCAATATCCGCTGCAACGAAAGCAGTCATACACACCGGGGGGGTTATGGTTGAGTTTTGGCTGAACCAGAAAATAGCCAGGTGAGCAGCCAGTAAGGGAATTCCTAAATGGGTCAAGGCCGGAGCACCCAAAGTAGAGACTAAAATATAAGAAAGAGTTATCGGCATACTCATTCCAATTATTAAAGAAATGATGCCTAAGAGAAAGAGGACTATAAGAACTTGGCTTTTAGATACCATAATAAGAATGGAGGTCACCTTCATGATGAGGCCTGTAATGGTAATAACCCCCATAATGGCGGCGGCACAGGCAGAAACTGCAGTAATAATCATCATGTTTTTAGCGCTGGCTTCAAGGGATTGGAGGATTTTTTTTGGCCCCATCCGCGTTTCCTTCCTGAATAGACCACATATGAGAATCAATACCGTGGTGCTTGCACTGGAAACAAAGGGGGTTCGACCCATGACCAGAAGCACCACCAAAACAATCAAAGGGATGAAAAGATGGAAGCTTGTTTTGATGGCTTCTTTAAGATTGGGAAGTTCCTGTTTGGAAAGACCCTTGAGTCCGTATTTCTTTGCTTTAATTTCAATGATAATGTAAATAGATAAAAAATAGATAATAGCCGGAATGATCGAATATTTCAGAATCGTCATGAGAGGAATGCCTGTGATAGCTGCCATGACGAAAACTCCGGCACCCATAATGGGAGGAGTCACAGCCCCTCCAGTAGAAGCTGCGGTGGTGATGGCTGCGGACTCTCGAGCTTTGAAGCCACTCTTTTTCATCATGGGGATAGTGAGCGTTCCTACAGTCACCACATTGGAGATGGTACTGCCAGTCAGAGTGCCCATCAATGCTGCACTGAAGACCGCCACTTTGGCTGTTCCACCTGGAGATTTTCCCGCGACAGCTAAGCTCAGATCCATGTAATACTTGGCGGCTCCAGAAAGCCTGAGAAAAGTTCCAAAGGCAACAAAGGTGAAAAGGAAAGTAGCTGCCAATCCAGTCATAATATTGAACAATCCCTCTGGGACCAGGTAAAATTGTTCGATAAAAAGACTGTAGGAGACTTTTTTAAAGCTCAAGATCCCTGTGATATAGGGTCCAATGAAAGTGTAAGCAATAAATATGGAGGTGAGTATAACGAGAATCCAACCTAGAGTCCTTCGGGTTGCCTCTAAAATGAAGAAGGTGGCTAAGGTTCCTAAAATGAGGTCAGTGAGAGTTACCGGATCAACGTATTTAATTCTGGAGGATATGCGTCCATAATCCACAATGATCCAGCCATAAGCAGCAAAGGCGAGAACCGCTTGGATAATGTCTGAGGTTGGGATTTTGTGGGTTGGTGATTTTTTGGATCGAGGGTAAACGAGCAAAATAAGCGGGACCATGAGCATCAGAAATCCAGATCTCTGGATGAGGGGAGGGAAGGCGCCTCTAAACGCCGAATAAAAAACAAGCAGGCTAACGGTAGCACAAAGAATGGAAACGATCTTTGCGGGAACTCCGCTGAGTTTTCGAATTTCCATTTATAGTCTTCTTAATTCATTTGATTCTGAAGGTTTCTACAGTCTCTTCGTTGAGCTCTATACCTAATCCCGGTTTTTTGGGGATGGTTATGTAGCCGTTTTTCTGCTGGATGGGCTCTTTTGCCAGCTCTTTTCTTAAAGGTTTCTCGGAAACGCAGAATTCTTGAAGAATTCCGCCATTGGGAATAACAGCATTAACATGCAGAGTGGAAGCGAGGAGGACATCGCTGCTCCAAGCATGAGGAATGCAGGGAATGTTGTGTTGTTGAGCGATGAAAGCCACTTTCATGAACTCAGAAATTCCTCCAACTCTTCCCACATCAGGCTGGATGATATCGACTTTTCCTTTCAATATGAGATCTTCAAACTGATATCGGGTGGAATATCTTTCTCCTGTGGCTATTCGTATGGGTGATGATTGAGCCAATTTGGCTAGGGCAGAGAGTTCATCCGGAGGGAAAGGTTCTTCAAAAAAATAAACATTGTATTTCTCCAAATTCTTAGCCTGTTGGAGAGCCAAGGTCACATCTTTGTAGTTTCCGCCAGCATCGATCATAAGAAGGATGTTTTCCCCTGAGGCTTTTCGTGCTTCTTGGACCATCTGAATGTCATCCTGAAGAATTTGCCCAAATTTTCCCCAACCGAATTTTATTGCTGTGAAGCCTTGTTGAACATAATTATGGACTATTGGTGCAATTTCTTTGGCATTATCCGGAAAAAGGGTGCTGGCATAGGCTCTGATTTTTTGATGAAATGCTCCCCCCAGCAGTTTATAAACAGGTTGCCCCAAATATTTACCTTTAATGTCCCAGAGAGCCATGTCAATTCCGCTCATGGCATGGATGCCTGCTCCTCGGAGTCCAAACCAGGAGCTCTGCTCATACATTTCCTGCCAGATCTTTTCGATTTCCAGAGGGTCTTTACCCAGACAAATTTGCTTAAGCCCACAACAGAGGTATTTTGAAAGAGGAGCATTAACGATGGCTTCCACAACATAAGGTGATGAGGCAACTTCCCCGATTCCTGTTATTCCCTCGTCGGTATGAACTTTGATAATGACGGCATCCTGGGTACTGTCTCCTATAGCTTGTATGGCTTCTTTTTGACGGAGAAGAATAACTTCGATATCAGAGATTTTCATGATTCCTCCTCAGAAATATTACTTCCAATTTCTTTCTTTATAGTATTTGAGGGACCCCTTGTGTATAGGAATCCCTAGGTTCTGGACCATATCCTGTGGTTCCCAGTTTTTAAAAGCCCCATAAGCTTTGCGGAAGCGATCTTGGCTTTCGGCTATAGTTTTTGTGAACATATAGATCGCATTTTCATCAATATCCTTGGTAGTGAATAAAACCATAGTCAGTTTGAGAGTGGGAACTGAAGAAGTCTGACCTGGATAAGTTTTGGGGGGAATTTCTGATTTTATGAAACCGAACTTTTGCACTAAACTCTCTCTCACCTTTTCGGTAAGACCGAGTAATTTGCCTTTTCTTGAGGCTAAGGCTTCAGTGATCGCAGCAGCAGGAAATTCAATCGAGCTGTGGAGAAAATTGATATGGTGGTCTTTCCATAGATCGACTCTTCCAGAAGTTCCTATTTGTTGAATGCTGCCTCCCCATTCCTTTATGTCTTCTTCTGTAACTCCCAGCTCTCCGAGTAAAAGCTGAAGAATAAACCGGTCCGAAGTTCCAGGAAATCCTGTGGCAATTTTCACACCGATTTTTTTTTGGATAACATCTTCAAGGGTTTCGGCTTGGATTTTTTTTTCCACAAGAATATGCTGAAAATTAGAGGTCAAAGAACATATGGCTCGTAGGTTGGGATAAGCCTGGGTGTAAGGATTTCTCTTGCCTTCTCTGGCCATTTTTAAAAGAGGCCCGTAAGAAGTTCCGATGTCGGCATACTCTCGATTGACTCGGATAGGATTTCCTATTCCTCCGGAGCCAGGAACTGCGGTAATTGGATATCCGCTGACTCGAGCATTAGCCCAGTCTGCGATAGACGAGGATATATTGAAATGACCTGCTCCCATGCTTCCCGTACTTATAACCATCCTGGGAATTTCAGGTTTTTGTTCATCATCAATTCCTGTACAGGAAAGCAGAAAAACCATAATAAATCCTAAAATAATAATAAATTTAGATTCGTTCATATTTCTTTTATTCAACTTCATTTATTCCTAGGAGTCATAAAAGTTATTTTTTAAGGCAAATTAAGTTTTCGCCAAAGTTGACAAAATTTTTTAAGTTGTGTTAGTAGAAATTTTATTTATTTCTAATGAGAATGTAATGAAAAAATATGGAGAATGATTGAACCATTTAAAGAAAAAAAATTGGCCTTTCATTCTGAGTTTGAGATAATCTTTTTCAATGAAGATTTAATATCCTTTATGAATATCTACCATTCCTTCAAGTTTTTTCCCCTCTTCCCATCTTTTTAAATTTTCAAGAAAGATCTTAGCCAGATCTTCCGGAAGACTCGGTCCAGATATATGAGGAGTAATGATGACATTTTTGAAATTCCAAAGAGGATGATCTTTGGGAAGAGGTTCTTCATTGAAAACATCTAAGACAGCTCCGGCAATCATTCCCTTTTGAAGAGATTTAATAAGAGCTTTTTCTTGGACTAGCGGACCCCGAGAGATGTTGATCAGATGCGCACTTTCTTTCATAGACATGAATTGTTTTTCACCGATTATTCCTTCAGTGGATTCAGTTAAAGGAACCGTCAAAACCACAAAATCTGATTTTCCTAAGAAATTATCCATCCCTTCAACAGGATACTCTTTCGCCAGGTAAGGGAGGTTTCTTTCTTGTTCATCCAAGCCGATAACCTCTAAACCTAAAAGATGGAGTCGGTAAGCAATATGAGCTCCCACAGAACCTAAGCCCATTATCCCCACAGTTTTATGTTGGAGACCGTCTACCTCCAATGGCTCCCATAATTTATTGGCTTGATTTTCAAAAGTTTTTTTCATATTTTTCAGGATAGCCAAAATATATCCAATTACATATTCAGCCATAAGGGAACCGAAAATTCCTTTGGGTTTGGTGAGGATTACGTTTGAAGGAATGAGTTTAGATCGGATAAAATTTTCCACTCCTGCAGACATGGATTGGATCCATTTTAGATTTTTCGCTCTGGGAAGAAGTTCCATAGGAAAACGATGCCCGGAGAAAAGGATATCCGCTTTTTCGATGTTTTTTTCAATCTGATTTTTTTCTTTACAAGCCAAAATTGTCAGGTCTTTTCTAGCTCTTTCCAGAAGTTCTTTATACCAGTCTACATATTTCTCTTTATGGTAGTAAACTAGAATATTGGGATTTGATTTTGCTTTCATTTTTTTATAAAAGGTTGAGTTCTTGAAGCATACTTCGGACATGCTTTTTTTCTTGTTCGGTGAGATCAAGAATGGGTTTCCTGGGGAAGCCCCCCGGTCTTCCTCGAAGATTCATGCCATACTTCACGAAGGCGGGAAAAGTCCCTGATTTTCCTCCCCCCATTTTATTATTGAGCACCATGCATCGGTATTGGGTTTCTTCTGCTTTGTTTAAGTCTCCATTGATGACATGATTATACATTTCTATGGCTTCTTTCCCCATGACTTGGGGTTCAAGGCTTCCTACCCATCCTTTGGCTCCCATAAGGATCGCAGGGACTCCTCTTTGAGCCGAATGGCCCGTGAAGACCTGAATTTGATCTCCTGCTTTTTCTACCACTTCCATGACTCTTTCGAAGTTGTTGGAGCTTTCTTTGATGGCCACTACATTTTTGATGTCGGCTAACTTATCCACCAAATCGACATTTAATTCCACGGCTTGTCTTTTAGGAATATTGTATAAAAGGATAGGCATATCCACGGAATTGGAAATTTTTTGGTAGAATGCAATAATTTCTCTAGGATTGGGGATAACTCGAGCTGGGGGATGAATCATAATCATATCCATCCCAGCTTCCTTGGCGTAGCGAGCTAATTTAATGGTGTGTTTCGGAGTTGTTTCCCCTACACCTCCTACGGTAATGATTCGATCCTTCGCCTGCTCGGTGGCGAGATTGAATATGGTCTTTCTTTCCTCATCAGAAAGGGCCCAACTCTCTCCAGTACACCCAGAGACGACAATCCCATAGATTCCTTCGTTTATGAGCAATTCGATATTTTTACAGAAAGACTCTTCATCCAAATCCTCATTTTCTTTAAAAGGAGTCACAACGGCAGCAAAACAACCTTTCCAATTTTTTGGATCTTTTTTCATTTAATTTCTCCTGTAGTGACTATTAGATACATTGTATACAATATCTATGATTTTGGTTAATATAAAAAAAAATATTTAAGCATGTCAATTTTTTTAAAAAAGCAGTGCCAAAAAATCTTAAGCAATTTTATATATTAATATTTTGATGTAAAATTAATCAAACGTATTTTTTCTTTTTATTTTTCACTTGGAAAGGAGAAGATCATGGTATTTAAGAAAAGGATGATTTTTGTTTCCCTTTTTGCCTGTTTAACAGTATTGATGAGTTTGAAATTATTTGCTCTTGACCAGAGTCATAATATTTTTAAGCAGAGGAGAGAAAAGCTTGCATCTATGCTTGATGAAGGGATCATCATCATTAAGAGTACAGAAAGCAATCAGAGGAATCTTTATGAATTTTTTGTTCCCAATAGTGACAATCATGATTTCATCTATCTGACAGGATTGGAGACAGCAGATGCCACGCTCGTTCTTTGTCCCGGTTCTCCAGAATATTCTGAGATTCTTTATATTAAAGGGAATCACCAAGAAATAAAAAAAGTTGCAGGTATTGAACATGTGTTTCCTCCAGAGAATCTTATGGTTGATCTTTCCAATGCCTTTACTGACTTTTCCCTCCTCAGATACACACAGAGGATCAGAAAACCCCTCTCTTCTGAAATTTCGAGAGTATTGTACAACCAAGGCAAGAAGAAAGTTATCTATTTTAATTTCCCTCGTTTTGTTAACCTTGAGGAGAGACCTCCGGAAAGACTGGATTTTATCCATAGAATCGAGAAGTTCTCACCCAAGTATGAGATTAGAGATGCCTCAGACCTTCTGAATCGTTTGAGGATGTATCATGATGAGTATGGTCAGGAGCAGCTCCGCAGAGCTGTCGACATTACAGGAAAGGCTATTAGAGAATGCATGAAATCAGTGAGACCAGGAATGACTGAAGCGCAGTTGAGATCTGTTTTTCGATTTGTCTGTGATTTCAATGGAACCGATCAATTGGGGTTTCATACGACAGTTCGTTCTGGTCCCCGAATCAAAGGGGAGAGCAGCTCACGGAGAACGAAAGTCATGAAAGAGGGGGAACTCATCGTTATCGATTGTGGGGCAGAGGTCAATCATTATACTGCGGATATCAAAAGGACATTCCCTGTTTCAGGAAAATTCACAGCAGAGCAAAAGAAAGTCTACAATATACTCAAGCGTGTTCAGGAAGCGTGTATCCGCATGGTAAAACCCGGGGTTACCATGAAAGATCTTCAAGAAAAAGCCATAAGCCTTCTGGATGAGGCCGGAGGGTATGGAAAATATTTTGGATGGGGGACCAGCCATTTTCTAGGTATGGATGTCCATGATGTAGGGAATAACCTCATTCCATTCAAGCCTGGAATCGTGATAACTGTAGAGCCAGGAATTGTTCTTCCTGAGTTTTCTGTAGAGCTTGAAGATGATGTTCTCTGCACCGAAGATGGATATGAATGGCTCTCTCAATCAATTCCCCGTGAAGTTCAGGAAATAGAAGAATTTATGAAAAAAGAGGGAATCGGAAAATATTTAAACGAATAGAATTCGGTGAAAAACAAATTTAGCAATTTTTTTAGTTGAAGGCTGATTTTTATAGGACAAAAGTGTAGTTGAATTTGATGAGCAGGGTTCTGTTGCCTTGATAAAAAAATGTAATGTTTTCTGATTTTAAAGGAAATTTCTATTTGATGAAGAATTCGGTTTAAATCAATTCTTTGAGAGGAAGTGGTTTAGCAGGAGGGCGTGTAGAAAAATCTAGCTGGTTTAACTCTTTTTGAGAATAATATTTTGAAAGTATTCCCAGAACTGTGGGAAAGCAGAACCTTCCTTGACATCTTCCCATGCCCATTCTTGTCAGCCTTTTGATTTGATCTAAGCTCCAAGCTCCATTTTCCAAAGTATTTGTGATCGTTTTAAAATCGACTTCTTCACAGCGGCAGATGAAGGTTTCGGGAGTCAGCAGTTTGAGCAGACCAGGTCGAAAGGCATAAATATCTTTCAGAAATTTCTGATACCAATTGAGACGGGAGTTCTTTTTTTGTAACCGAGATAAGAAGCTATGGGTTTCAGGCTTTGAAACCTGCCCCAATTGCAGAGCAATTTCAGTGCCAGCGATTTGCCCTTCTACAAAGGCCTTTTTCACTCCTCCAATTCCATTACAGTCTCCAGCAACAAAAATTCCTTCTTTTGAAGTTTCCAATTTATTATTTAACGTTGGGATCCATCCCCTCAAAGTAGGATCAAATTCGTGTTCGCAACCGGCCATGTGAGTGAATATGGTTGAAGGAATAAATCCAAAATTTAAGCAGAGAGTATCCACATCAAGAGTTTTTTCTGTGCCTTCTTGAGGCTCCCAGTTGTTGTTATCTTTGGTGAATATCACTTTTTCCAAGGATTCAGTTCCTTCTGCTTTGGCCACAACATGGTTGTAGTAAATAGGGATTCGGCGTTTCTTCAATAAAGTAAGATATTGAATCCCTTTCCACAGGAGCTTAGGAGCACGGATCAGTCGAAAGGTCCAATTCATCCATTTAAAAAGAGAAGAAGCTTCCAGAACTCCGACAACATTAGCACCGTTTTTAACAAGTTGGGATGCAGTGTAATAAAGAAGCGGTCCTGTGCCAGCAACCAAAGTTCTTCCTCGGGGAATGAGGCCTTGGCTTTTAAGAAGGATTTGAGTTCCACCTAAGGTTATCACTCCGGGCAAGGTCCAACCAGGGAAGGCAACAGGGGCTTCATAGGCTCCTTCTGAAATAAGGAGTTTTTTGGCTTTGATAAGAGGATGATCTTTGTTGTCAGTAGCAAGGACTTTATCGTCGAATATTCCCCAGACGAGGGTTTTGGATAAAAATTGCAGATGGACTTTTTTCTTCTCTTCGCTGAGATTATTAAAGATTTTTTCATTCTGGGTATCTACATAATGTGTTTGAGAATAAAGGGGTGGGATGATTTGGCGGAAAATTTGACCTCCCATCCGAGGATCTTCACCAATGAGAGTGACATCAACGCCGGATTTAGCGGCAGTGACGGCTGCAGAAATCCCTGCCGGTCCAGTTCCGATGATGACAAAATCTTTTTCTTCCAATTTGGTAGTTCCGGAAAAAGTCTTATGCGCCTGTTTTAATTTTCATGGAAGGTTCTGCAAGAGTCTGGCAGGCTCTGACTCGAGTCTCATCCTCGAGTTTGACCAAACATTCATTGCATATGCCCATGCCGCAATAATATCCTCTGGGGTTCTTGTTTTTAAGGCTCTTTCTCATAATCTTTTTTCCTGCTGATAATAAAACGGTTGCTAATGTTTCTCCATGATAAGCAGTGAGAAATTCATTATCCACTTGAATATTGAAGGGTTCCCCTCTTTTCACTTGTTTGAGCCGTTTCATCATTTTATTAGTCTTTTATGTTTTGTAAAAAGCAAATACATTTTTTTAATTAGATACTGAATTTTATTAAGATAATTTCGATTCTGTCAACAGGAATTTAGAGAAGACCTCCCTCCAAAGCCTTTGAAGGGGGAGCTTTCTTATTTTAGTGGATTAGGTCTATACTCAACTGAGAAAGAGCATGAATGAGTTGAAAAAATTTCTTAAGAGTTGCGTAAAGAAAGCTAGTTTCATGGACTTTATACTTATATTTTATATGAAAATCAGCCTTTTTATGAATAGTTCAGGCTAATAAGGTCAGGGCTATAACTAAAAGAGACAACCTTTAAAGCGGTTGTTGCGTCTTTATGATTAATGAAAGTAGGATTCTATTTTAAACCGAGTTCCATTCAAAAATGCAGGAGGAGACTTCAATGACTTCAAAGAATCCATCGGGGCCCATTTTAAAAGCAGCCGCCTTGGCTTGTGTGATTTTCCTTTTTTCTTTCTGTTCGCAAGAAAAAAGCATTCCTGAGATGGATTTGGAAAACCGGGAGACCATCCTGGATAGAAAAGTCCATATTGAACCGGAGCTTGTGACCGAAGTTCCTTATGTGGAGAGGTGGTGTGAGAGGCTGGATTTGAAAAAGCACCGAGTCAAGGTGGGAGATGCGGAACTGTATGTGGAAGAGGAAGGAAGAGGAACGCCTTTGGTTTTGATCCACGGAGGTCCGGGGGGAACCCATCACTGCTTCCACCCGTGGTTTTCAAGAGCCAGAAAGTACGCTAGGGTCATTTACTATGACCAGCGGGGGTGCGGCTTATCGGATTTCAAACCCGGAGAAGAAGGATACTCGGTGCACCAGGCGGTTGAGGATTTGGATGCCCTAAGGAAAGCCCTGGATATCGAGGAGTGGGTGGTTTTGGGTTATTCCTACGGGGGATTTCTGGCTCAGCTCTACACCGCCTCCCATCCGGAGAATGCGGCGGGTTTGGTTCTTTTAGGGTCTTCTACGGGAATGCATGTGGATACAGGAGAGTCCCGCCAGCACCAATACATCTCTGATAGAGAAGAGGAAAGGCTCAAGGAGATTCGCAAGGAAATGAAGGAGCTTTCTGAAAAGAAGGATCTCTCGCGGAAAGAATACATCCAGATTCTTTTGTACAATAAATTTTTAAACGGCGACTGGAAGCGCCAGCATTTCATTAAACCTACCCAGGAGCGCCTCTCTCAGATTGCCCTTTATGAATGGGACCATGACAAAAATTTCAACTCCATCATGAGTGAAAGCATGGGAAACGTGGACCTTAAAGGAGCCTTTGAGAAGTGTCCCGTACCCACCCTTATACTGGAAGGAAAGTATGACCTGACCTGGGGAGAAAAGAAACGGGAGGTTCTCAAAAACAATCACCCCAACGCCCGGATGATTGTGTTCGAGAAGGCTGGACACGGGATTTATAAGGAGCAGCCGGAGAAGTTTTTTTCGGTACTCAAGGATTTTATAAAAGACCTCCCTGAAGTTTCCCCACAAGAGATTGGCGCTTACAAGGCGTCTCTTGAAACATGGAGAAAGGAACAGAAGAAATCTGCAGAGAGAAGCCTTGCCTCAGTGGGATGGGGATGGCATTCCAGTAAAAAACTGGCTCATCGGTACTCCAGGGAGTGGTTGGGGAAATTGGAATCGCTCAGAAGTATTCTGAGGACGGGTTTTGCGCTTTATGATGTCAAAGACTATGAGGAAGCCCTGTTTGTTTTTGAGAGGATGGAAAAGGAAGCTGCCAAAAAGAAAGAAAAACCCTATGTGGCCATGGCTCTGATTTGGCGGGGCCATATGCTGGATTTGTTGGGGAGAAGAGAAGAAGCGGTGGGCCGTTACAGACAGGCTGCTGAGATGAACCTGGACCTTACGTGGATGCACAGCCAGTACAGGATGAAGTATTCGCTGAGCCCTTATGCGAGAGAGCGGATGAAAACACCCTTCCAGCGCATCGAAAACCACGCCACCGATTGATCGATTTATATTGAGGACGAGCTTCTATTTTCTCAACCGCATTTGAGTCTAGATGGGGTTAAATTCCCAGGATTGAGCGGAATTTGTCTTTAATCCCGCCTTGAAGCTGGAAAATTTTTTCCATTTCTTCTTTGGTCAGTTTGAAATCAAAGATATCGAAATTTTCTTTTTGATGTTCAGGGCTTCCTGCTTTGGGGATGACGCAAACATTTCTTTGCTGGATCAGCCATCGGAGAGTGACCTGGGCGGCGGTTTTGTTGTATCTATCACCGATTTTTCTCAGGAGGGAATTCTTTGAGACTTTCCCTCTGGCCAGGGGAGAGTAAGCAGTGAGCATCATGTGGTTTTGAACGCAAAATTCGATCATGGATGAGCGGGTCCGGAAAGGATCGTAGTGAACCTGGTTGGTTAAAAGTGGGGTTTTGGAGGTTTCCATGGCCTTTTGGGTCTTTGTGACCGAAAAATTGCTCACTCCGATATATTTCACGGATTTATCGGACTGCAGTTTATTCATAGCCTTGATTGTCTCCTGTATAGGGACAGTCAGGCTGGGCCAGTGAATGAGGAGCAGGTCCACATAATCCGTCTTCAGTTTATCCAGGCTCGTTTTAAAATTATCCAAGAAATCATTGTAACGAAGATTCGGTGGACTGATTTTGGTGGTGAGAAAAATTTCTTCCCTGGAAATATCCGATTGATGGAGAGCCTCCCCTACGGACTCCTCATTGTCATACTTTTGGGCCGTATCCAGATGGCGGTATCCAATATCCAGGGCGGAAAGTACCGCATCCCTACACTTTTTTCCTTGAAGCTTCCAGGTCCCGAATCCGATGACAGGCACTTGGGTGTGGAGAGCTTTTATGTATTCGATTTGTCACTCCTTATTTTTATTATAGACTTTTTGCCAAAGAATCAAAAGAATTCCGTTTTTATAAATCGGGGGAAGAAGGTTCGCTTCAGGCCTCCTTTCTTTGATGATTCGGTATTTTTCCTCAAATCCATAGCAGCCCATTAATAAGATCCAGAGCTAAATCCTCTCTGAAGCTCCTGGGCCTCTGGGTATAAATAAAAAGAGCTGAAATTGGAGGCTGAAGTTTATTCTCCCTTGGTGGTTTCATCAAGCCACTGGATGTAGGGGGCTAAACCGCGGTGGATTTCTGCGGCGATTATTTCGGGAACATCGTAAGGGTGAAGCTCCCCAATCTTTTTTTCTAACTGAGGGTATTTTTCTTCTGTGGTTTTGATGAGTAAAAGAAGTTCCTCATCTTCCTCGATTTTATCCTGCCACTCATAAATCGAGGTTAACCCGGGAATAATATTACAGCAGGCCGCCAAATGGTTGGAGACGAGCTCAGAGGCAATTTCCCGGCCCACTTTTTGGGAAGGAACCGTACAGTAAACCAGCAATCCTTTTTTGCTCATATCAACACTCCTCATTGACAAGTTTTTTTAATCATATAAATATAAAGGAGGTAATGCAACTCCAAGAGATGAAGGGAGAACCTTGTGGTTTATATTCTTGAGAGATTGGCGGTCGGGAATGCCAGGGACGGAGCAGCCCCCCACATAGATATCCCGTATGTGCTTTGTGTCGCCGAAGAACTGACTCCTCCAGTTTTTCCCGAATTGGAAACCCACTGCGTTCCCGTTGTTGATCTGCAGCCCATCCCCCCTTTTCAGCTGGAAGAGGCGGTCCGGTGGATTGCCGGTCATATCCCTAAAGGGAAAGTACTGGTTCACTGCAATGCTGGATTGGGACGTTCTCCTTCGGTGGTGATTGCCTATCTGTATTGTTATGAGGATTTCAACTTTGAGAAAGCGGTGGAATTTGTGGCCGAGCGCAAACCGGATATATCTCCCCTGCCGGATCTTTTTCTCAGCTGCCAGGAAGTAAAGCGCCGTCTCGCCTCCTCTGGAAGTTAAATGAAAAAAGGACGGTTCCTTTTTCCAAGAGAAGAGTTGGTGGGGAGTTTATTTTAAGGGTGAAATAAGAGAAAATAACCACCTTTCCCGTTTTTGAAAGGAGAAGAGGATGAAAAGAACAGAAACCAAAGTGAATAAGAGCCTGGGGATTGGAATAGTTTTTCTCTTTATTGTGTTTTGTCTGGGTTGTCCTTCAAAGGATTCAAAGATTCAACGGGTGGAAAACGGACTGCTGAAAGCTGTCAAGATTAAGGGAGAACCCGTCGAACCCATGAATCTTGGGGAAAGGATGGAAAAATACCATGTTCCTGGTGTGAGCGTGGCGGTGATTCATAACTACCAGATGGATTGGGCCAAAGGTTATGGTCTTAGAGATACTGAGGGCGGCGAGGTCGTGAATACAGAAACGCTGTTTCAGGCCGCTTCCATCAGCAAACCTCTTACCGCAGCGGCAGTGCTTTCTCTGGTGGAAAACGGAGTTCTGGACCTTGAAGAAAATGTGAATGAGAGGCTGGTTTCCTGGAAACTGGAAGAAAATGAGTTCACCTCGAAGAGAAAAGTCACTTTAGAGCGGCTTCTGAGCCACACTGCGGGTGTCACCGTGCATGGATTTCGAGGGTATGCTCAGGGTGAAGAGGTTCCCCGTTTGATTCAGGTTCTGGATGGGGAAAAACCGGCTAATTCCGATCCCATTGAGGTGGATATTTTACCCGGCACCCGATTTCGGTATTCGGGAGGAGGGTACTGCATCCTCCAGCAGCTTTTGATCGATGTGGTTCAAAAACCCTTTCCCCAATTCATGCACGAGACCGTTTTGAAGCCTTTGCAGATGACAAACAGCACTTACAACCAGTCTCTACCTGAAAAATGGAGCACGAACGCGGCCGCCGGATACCGGAACAACGGAGAAAAGGTTGAGGGAAAATATCACACTTATCCGGAAATGGCGGCGGCTGGGTTGTGGACCACTCCGAGCGATTTGAGTCAATTTGTCATCGAAATAATGAAATCTTGGTCGGGTCAATCCCATAAAATATTGTCTGAGGAAATGACTCGTGAAATGCTAGAGGAGCGGTTGGATGGGTTTGGCTTGGGTTTTATGGTAAAGGGAGAAGGAGAAGATTTCAGTTTTTCCCACAGCGGCGGCAATGAAGGTTTTAAGTGTTTCATGACCGGGTATCCGGAACGGGGGGATGGAGCGGTGATCATGACAAACGGGGATAATGGTTCGTATCTGTATGGAGAGATGCTGCGCAGCATCGCAGCGGAATATGGATGGCCGGATTATCAACCTCTAGAGAAAGAAGTGGTGGAAGTGAATCCTGAAGTATTGGATGATTATGTGGGCCAGTACCGGTTGGATCAAATGACCCTCACGGTGAGAAGAGAAAACGGCTCCCTTATGATTGAAGACCCCTTTGGGATGAAAGCTGAGTATTTACCGGAATCCAAGACAGATTTCTTTTCACCGGATTTCAATTTCACTGTCTCCTTTGTGCGGGATGAAAAATCGGTGGTTCAGGAAATGGTAATGAAGTGGTTTGGTAACAAACTGAAGGCTGAAAAAATGAAATAAAAGGCCTAAAAAAAGGAAAAAATAGGACAATTCCCTTTTCGAAAATGACCTCATTAAAGGAGAGAGCATTGAACAAAAAGAAAAAAACAAACTTTTGGAAAAAATTTAAGTCGTG
>JAGXKI010000048.1 GCA_018335295.1 bacterium
AAGATAAAATATAATTACAAAGTTTAAGAAACTTGCTTTCTCTACGTACGCCTCAAGGAATTCTCTTAAATTATTCATGCTATTTGTGATATAAAACGTATCGGCCTTTTTTATGAATAGTCCAGGTTAAAAAAGCCATGATTCAATGTGTGATTTCTGATTTGGGAAAAGTTCTTATTTTATTCGATAATGGGATATTCTACAGAAAGATAGCCAGATTTTCTTCATTTTCCTCTAACCAGATTGAAAAAAAGGTCAGGGAGCACAGAGAAACTATCCAAGATTTTGATACCGGGAAGCTGAGTCCTCAACAGTTTTACAAAAAAGTGAAAGAAATCTTAAAGCTTAACATCGGTTACTCTGAATTTTATTCCATGTACAATGATGTATTTTTTCTCAATGTCCCGGTTTTAAATCTTTTTTATCAATTAAAAAAGAATTATCGTTTGGTCTTGCTTTCCAATACAGATGTAATGAGGTTCACCTTCCTTAAAAAGAAATTTCCGGAGATTCTTATATTTGATGAATACATTCTTTCCTATGAAGTAAAAATGATGAAACCAAACCCGTGGATTTTTAGAAAAGCTCTCCAAAAGGGTGGAGTCAAGCCTGAAGATTGTGTGTTTGTTGATGATAGGGAAGAAAATATTCAAGAAGCGGAGAGGTTAGGAATTCATACGATTCACATGAAGCCTCACACTCACCTGGAAAATCGTTTAAGAAAAATAGGGGTTTTCTTTTGAAACCTGATCCTGAATTCATGGAGAGGAATGAGGTCGGATTTCAATATAGGCTTTTCGATTTCGAGGACCATCGAATTCGCAGAAGAATATCCCCTGCCATGTTCCCAAAACAGCTCGATTATCTTCGATGATTATGGATTCAAATGGTCCTATCAAGCTTGATTTTACATGGGCTGGAGAATTTCCTTCAGAATGAGTGTAGGGAAGAGAGTCAGGAACCATCTTCTTTAGACTCATCAAAATATCCGAACGTACGGAAGGGTCAGCATTTTCATTTATGGTCACAGCCGAGGTGGTATGGGGAACATACACGATACAGGTTCCTCTTGAAACTCCTGAATCCCTAATGGCCTTTTTAACTTGAGAGGTAAGGTCGATGAGCTCTTCTTTCTTGTGTGTTTTCACTTGCAGAACTTTCATTATTTCTCTTTTATTTTGTGTGTGAGTTAATTTATTCTACCATAGACTTGATACAGAAAAAAGAATGTTAAAGAGGAGGTAAGCATCTCTTATTCCGTGATAGGGGCTTCCTCACCCCCATCCCTCACCCCTTTCAATAAGTAGAGATATTTATACTTATCACGGTTTGGGAGATGCTTCCAAAGAAGGGGAAATCCTTGTTTCGTTCGAATGAATTAGGGAAAAAAACCATACTTACCATTAGTATAAAGAGCATGAAGGAGTTAATAGGAATAATCCAAGTGCATTATATTTATTCAAGGTGGTTTCAGGGAATTTTTAGGGATTGAGATTTTTGGAATTCGAATATTTTTAAGAACTTAGAAAAAAATAAAAAAATCCCTTGACAAGAGTTGTTTTCTGTTTATATTAATAATAACAGAAACACAATATTTTGTAGATATTATCCATAATTAACACAATATATGGCGATAGGATTTTTCACAATCCAACTTTAAGGGAGAGGCTTTAATAGGGAAGGGGGAGGCAGCCATATGTTGGGTGAATGGATTTGAATTTTTAGAAAAGGAGGTTTTGAATGCAGGGAAACTTATCCCGGATAAAAAAAAGAAATGGGGAAATCGTGGATTTTGTCCAGAGTAAAATCACTCAAGCTATTTATAAAGCCATGGAGTCCCACGGTGAAAAGGATACTCGGGTAGCCCAGAGTATCTCTGATATCGTCACCTTCATGCTTGAGGAAAAGTTCGGAGGCTACACCATCCCTTCTGTCGAACAAATACAGGATATAGTGGAAAGCGTCCTCATGAAACAAGGTTATCATGAGATCGCTAAATCTTACATCCTTTACAGGAAAAGGCACAAAGATATCCGCGAAGCCAGAAAGACCGGGATCAATCTGGAGCGTTTGATCAAAGATTACATCAATGATATGGATTGGAGAGTCAGAGAAAACAGCAATGAAGGCGCCATGAGTTTTTCCGGGTTGAATGCACGAATTTCAGGAGAAGTTCTGGCTAATTTTGTCCTTAACAATGTTTATTCTGATAAAATCAAAAAAGCGCATATGGAAGGAGATCTCCATATCCATGATTTATCCTATCCTGTTGTGGGATACTGTGCGGGGTGGTCGCTGGAGAATCTCTTAACCAGAGGATTTGGTCATGTCCCCAATCAAGTTCATTCTTTTCCAGCAAAGCACCTGGAAACAGCGACTCTTCATATGGTGAATTTCATCGGGACAATGCAAGGGGAATTTGCGGGAGCCCAAGCTTTTTCCAGTGTGGATACTTTTTTAGCTCCCTTTATCAAAGAGGACCAATTGGATTATGAAGATGTTAAACAAGACCTTCAGAAATTGATTTTTGGACTGAATGTTCCCTCCCGTTGGGGTTGGCAAACTCCTTTTTCCAATTTAACCTTTGACTGGACTGTTCCCCAGGATATAAAGGATAAACCGGTGATCACAGGGGGAAAGAAACAAAATTATACCTATGGGGAATGTCAAAAAGAAATGAATATGATCAATAAAGCTTTCCTGGAGTTGATGATCGAAGGGGATCAGCAAGGCCGTGTGTTCACATTTCCGATACCCACTTACAATATCACCAAAGATTTCAATTGGGATTCTCCCAACTCGAACCTTCTTTTTGATGTTACAGCCAAATACGGCATTCCCTATTTTCAGAATTATTTAGGGACCAACATGAATCCAGGGGATGTACGAGCGATGTGCTGTCGTTTGAACCTAGATCAGCGAGAGTTAATGAAAAGACCTGGAAGCATGTGGGGACCTGGAGATTCCACTGGGTCTATCGGAGTGGTCACGATAAACCTGAACAGGATAGGCTTTGAATCCGATAACTCTCAGGAGTTTTTCCAGCAGTTGAAGGGGAAAATGAAGCTGGCCAAAGAATCTCTGGAAACAAAACGTGAACTTATCAATAATATGATGAATAAAGGACTTATGCCTTACACTTCGGTGTACCTCGGACACTTTGACAATCATTTTTCAACCATCGGGATATGTGGGATGCATGAAGCCTGTTTGAATTTCCTGGGTAAGGGAATCGGATCCCCTGAAGGGAAAAAGTTTACCCTAGAGGTTCTCAATTTCATGAGAGATAATCTCCAAAAATTTCAAACCGAAACCGGGAATCTTTATAACCTGGAAGCCTCCCCCGCCGAATCCGCTTCCTACCGGATAGCCCGTTTAGATAAAGAAAAGTATCAGAGCATAAACACCTCCGGTACAGAGAACTACCCTTATCTCACAAATTCCACCCAGCTCAATGTGGATGCCACCAGGGATATATTTGAAGCTCTGGAGCATCAGAAGGATATCCAGCCTCTCTACACCGGCGGGACTATATTTCATTCCTTCCTGCCCGAAGCCATCGATAGAGAAACATGCAAGAAATTGGTCAGAAAAATTTCCGAGACTCAGATTCCTTATTTCAGCATCAGTCCCACATTCAGCATTTGTCGGAACCACGGATACATTAGGGGAACTTCTCATAATTGTCCGGAGTGTGGCGCCTCCGCCGAAGTTTATTCCCGAATTGTGGGCTATCTTAGGCCCATCGGAACTTGGAATGACGGGAAACAACAAGAATTTAAAGACAGAACTCCCTACAGAGTGAACGATTGAAGAGGAGGTTTGATGCAGTATTTACTGTTTAGTTACCCCAATTGTCCCCAATGTGAGGCTTTGAAAGAATATCTCCAGAAGACATCACTGGAAGGAAAAGAATACAATTTGACCACGAAAGAAAGCAAGATGAAAATCAGAGATTATTTAGACCAGCTCAACCGAGATAAAAAAGGAGCCATTGTGATCCCTACTTTGGTCATTGAGGGTGATGGCCGGGTATTGACTGTGGTGAATACGAGAGAGGAATTACACCATTGGTTGAAATCAAAGGATTAGAAAAATTTGCGGCCAAGGATTTTCCTGGATATATTTCTTCCACTGTTTTCCTGGGAGGATGTAATTTCCGATGTCCCTTTTGTCATAATGTGGATTTAGTATTAAGGCCCCATACGATGCCCACTTATCCTCTAGCATATTTTAAAAATTTCCTGGATAGAAGGAAGAATTGGTTAGAAGCCATCTGCATCACTGGAGGAGAGCCACTTCTCCATGAGGATTTGGGTGAACTTCTGCAGCTGATCAAAGAGAGAGGGCTTCGGGTGAAACTGGATACCAATGGGTCTTATCCTTCCAGATTGGAAAAAATGTTCCACAGAAAATTGATCGATCATGTGGCTATGGATATCAAGGCTCCTATAAAAAAATATTCTCAAGCCGCAGGAGTCCAAATTCGAGAAGAGAAGATCCAGAGAAGCATTTCGCTCATCAGGGAATCAGGACTGGAGTATGTCTTCCGGACTACAGTTGTTCCAGGGTTGATTAGGGAGGAGGACCTAGAAAAAATCGGATGGATGCTCAAGGGAGCCAAAAACATGCAAATTCAACAATTTGCTACCGGTCATACCCTGGATGAATCTTATAAGGAAAAGGAGCCTTATTCTAAAGAGACATTGGTGAGGATGGTCCAGAAAATAAGATCCTATTTTGATGAAGTCAAAATAGAAGGAGTATAAAAATGAGACTTGAGGTTCAGAGAATAAATAGAGAAGCCAAACTTCCCTCTTACAGTCACAAAGGAGATGCCGGCTTGGATCTTTTTTGTACAGAAGACTGTATGTTAAAGAAAGGAGAAGTGAGGGCATTACCCACAGGCATTAAAGTGGCCATTCCTCAAGGACATGTAGGGTTGGTTTGGGATAAAAGCGGAATATCCCTGAAAGGGGTTCACCGATTGGCCGGAGTCATCGATTCTGGCTACCGGGGAGAAGTCAAAGTGGTGATGATCAATTTGGGAGAGACTTCTTATGAGGTTAAAAAAGGAATGAAGATCGCTCAACTCATCATCCAACCTTTAACCCTTGTTGAGGTGGTGGAAAAGGATAAATTGGAAGAATCTCTCCGGGGACAAGGAGGTTTTGGGAGTACAGGAAAATATTGAGATTTTCTAGATTTTTCTTCCATTTTGGGGAAGATTTTTTCCACAAGAGTGCTTTTCGGGTAAGGGAGAGTTGATTCTTTTATAATGACCAGCGAGAAAAAACACCTTCTTGTTAATTTGAACCTTTTCCTACAAATAAGGTAAAATAATACAGTCATGATCAAAATTGGAATGGGCTTAGTGTTCGGAGGCGTATTTGGATTCTTTTATTACAGATACATAGGCTGCCGAAGAGGGAGTTGTTTTATAGCCGGCAGCCCTTATATAAGTACCCTCTACTGGGCTGTTTTGGGAGGACTTCTGGCCCATATTTTGTGATATTTAATTCCCATTTTTTTGACTCAATCGAGGTGTTTTCTGGGATGAATCTTAGGGTTTCTTTTTAGCTTTAGACTTCCTCGGAAGCAGTAGTGAGGTATTATTCTTAAGAGGTTAAAGATATTGCCTGAATTGAACCACTTGAGTGATTTAGAAAGGAACATAACGGTCATTCTGGTGCGGCCTGAAAACCCGGAGAACATTGGGTTAGTGGCTCGGAATATGAAAAATACAGGGTTCCAAAACCTTTCTCTGGTCTATAAGGGGCCTCTTCCTCCCAAAGCCTATGTGACCGCTGTCCATGCCCATAATATTCTTGATGAAGTCCAGTTTTTTCCTGGAGTGAAACAAGCCACTGAGAATCAACAGATGGTCTTTGCGGCTAGTTCCAAACCTCGAAAGAATTTTTCTTTTATGTCCCTAAAAGAAAGTGTGGAAAAAATATTTCGATTTCCTCGCTCCACTAAAATCGGGCTTCTCTTCGGAAACGAAAGAACTGGTTTAACTTCAGAAGAATTGGTCCATTCGAATTTCAAATTTACCATTCCCCAGGTCTCCCCTCAACCCTCTTATAATCTGGGTTCGGCGGTGCTTCTAACCCTATTCCGGATATTCACCTTCCCTTCGTTTTCAGGAGAAGCCCAGGAAGATAAGCCTTTATCCCGGGAAAAACAGGAAGAGTGCATCCATCAAATCCTGAATAAGTTAGAGCAAAAAAGATTTATTCATGAGACAAACAAACGCCATGTGACTCAAATGATTTATGACCTCATCGGTAGGATGTGCATTACAGATAAAGATAGAAGATTGCTTTTGGCCCTATTTTCCAAGGGAATCAGATAATTCTAAGCCATAAGGAGAGGAAAGATGAAAAAAGAAATAAAGCTTAATTTTCCTGGGGGAAAACGAGTGAACGCTTTCTATAAAGGTATGACCATTCAAACGGATCAGCCCCTTTATGCAGGTGGAGAAGGGACAGCTCCGGCTCCCTTTGATTTGTTTTTGGCCTCGATTGGTACGTGTGTAGCCTATTATGTTCTGGAATTCTGTCAGAGAAGAGGGATTCCCACTCACAATTCAGAGGTGGTGATGGAGATGGAAAAAAACAAGGAGCGCAACATGATTGAAAAAATTTTTTTCCACATCAAGCTCCCCTCCCAATTTCCTGAGAAGTACAAAAAGGCAGTCATTAAATCAGTGAACAGTTGTGCGGTCAAGGACCATATGATAAATCCCCCCACCTTCGAGTTCAAAACTCATATCCAAGAGGAGTGAAATTTAAAGGTTAAAAGAGAGGGTTATCTTTTTTGATGATAAGGGCCCATTAGAAGGTGGAACCTCAACTCTCCATTTGAGGGAGCCAAAGATAATAAAATCCACTGGGAAGAGATTGGAGTAGTTTGGGATAATCTTTTTCTTTGAAAGAAACTTTTTCACTTGATTCCATGGAGTATATATTAGTGATTTTCTTAGGATGATAGGTATAGACGACAATTTGGGCATCTTTGATTCCCGCTAGTTGATGGATTTTATTTTTGGCTTTATCAAAATATCCTATTTCATCGATTCTCTATTTCTTAAAAGATTATACCATATCCGCGAAAAGTTTGACTTCGTACCAGAGGGGTGGTATAAATTTTGCTGGAATCTAATGAAAATAAAGTTTGTTTGTTTCTATCTCCAGGATAAAGATAATGAGAAGTGGGTTAAAGGGGGATCAAATGAATAAGATAAAAACATTTATTCTCAAACATTTTGAAGGTTCCCTGATTATCCTTATTTTCCTCGGGATTTTGGCTATAGCTTTTCTTGTCCACTATAAGTTCAGTTTTTTAAACTTTTTTTTCCTTCCTGTGATCCTTTCCGGGTATTTTCTGGGAAAGAAACATGGAGTCTTAACCGGAACTTTTTGTGTTTTATTGGTGGTTCTTTACCTGGTCTTCACGAAGTTATTTTCGGGTCTCCAGGAAGGCTTTTCTCCAGACGAGGTGATTACCCTGGTGAGTTGGGGAAGTTTTTTGGTCCTGACTGGAGGTGTGGTGGGAATGGTTTCTGAGCAGAGGGAAAACCAAGTAAAGAAATTGCGAAGGGCTTATACGGGAGTTCTGGAAGTTTTATTCAAGTATTTGGAAGTGGCGGATGAGACTCAGCCGAAATCTGTCCGAGTGGCTTCCTTGGCGGGAAAGATTGCCGAAGAAGCAGGCTTGGATAAACGGGAGGTGGAGAATGTAAAATCAGCTTCCCTTCTCTATGATGCGGGAGTCCTGAAAAGCAACATTCCCCTTTTTGTTTCTGTAGCCAATTTTATGGGAGAAGAACTTAAACTCTCCGGAGTCTCTCTGGAGGACCGAGAAAAAGTGATGATAAAGACTACAGCCTCTCTTTTGAATGAGATCAAACCTCTTCTCACCCATTATTCCCACCATTATGTGGAGCAGGCGGATATGGTGGATAAAAATTTGGAGGAAATTCCTGTAGGGGCAGGGATTATTGCTCTGGCTGATGTTTATGATAGGATTTCTCAACAACCTGTTTCTTCGGGCGAAGGGAAAATAAAATCCATCAGCGACATTGAAAACCTCTCTGGACGGAGCTACCATGTCCAAGCGGTGAAGGCTTTGCGTCAGCTCATTTCCGGATAAATTTTTCTTTGACCTTCTTTCTGTGAGCCTTATGGTCCATGAAGGGATTCAATTCCAACCCAGATCTTTCTTATGCATATCAGGTTTCTGGTTCGAGTTTTTGTGGGGGCTAATCACTTTTAAGACTCGAGGAAGAACTTTTATAGAAATTTTATCCTTAACCCCTAAGATCTCGCCATGATACTGAATGGCCAGATCTTTTCCTCTGATTTTTAGAGATTTGGCTTTGAAGTGCTTCTGTGTTTCTTGGTAGAGACCAAAATAGATGAAAGGGAAAAGCAATAAATATTTGGAGCCAGGACCTTCAAAAAGGGTGATGTCTAAATAGCCATCGTTTATTTGGGCCTTAGGAGCGATCCTCCAGTTGTATCCAAAATACTTGGTCTTGGATATCACACAATCAAAAACCTTTAAATGGAGAGTTTTCTTGCGAAATTGGTTTCCCTTGTCATCGATCCCATCGACAAGTTCTATATCTAAAGGTTGATCGGATTTTTTCATTAAGATCCGGGAAGCCCAGAGATGTCCCAGCAAACCAGGTATTTTATTTTTGGACTTTTCCCGGGATACACTGGCTGTGGCACCAATGCTGATGAAACTGGCTGATTTGCCTTCTACATCTATCAGGTCCATCTTTCGGGTAGGTTTTTTAGCGATGAGTTTGAGGGCTCTTTTAACATTTTGGGGAATCCCCAGAGATTTCCGAAAGGCATTCCCACTACCCAAGGGGATGATTCCCAACATAACCTCATTATTTTTATTTGAATCCATAATTCCCTGAATGACATCGGCGATGGTGCCATCTCCTCCTGCAGCCACCAGAATTTGTTTGGTTTCGCATAAACTTTTAGCGATTTGGATGGTTTGACTTTTGTTTTTTTGACCATCGATAATTTGACCTGGAAAATATTTTTGCAGGCGTTTCCTCAAGGTTTTCCGGCGCTGCCATTTTTTATTGGCTGCGCGGGGATTAATTATACAGGAAACCGTGGGCTTAGCGGAACTCGGATAACGCATTTTATTCGAGATACTTATAACATCTAGGCTCCTTTAAGTCAAAGTAAGGACCGGGATAAACTGTTTTTTTAAAAATAAAAGGTTCTCATTTCCAAAACAGGAAATTTAGGTTCAATCGTATTCATAGAGTGAGTTTTGAAGTGATGAAGAGAAGGAAGAAATATTTTTGGGGAGGGGAGGATCAAATTTTCCATTCCCGTCGACATCCACAAACACGGGATTGGTCAGGGCATAAGGGAGAGTAGCGTTTTCCATTTTTCCATTATAAGAAGAAGACTGTAAAACTGGGAAGAGACTTCGGTTTCCTAAAACTTCTGCAGAGAGCCAGGAATCTTTACTTAAAGTGAAAGAAATTTGATTGGAATATTTCAGAGTTTCTTTGTCTCCATCGTTTACGGGGAAAATAATGTTTCTTTCTCCGTTGATTACGATCCGGACTTCACTCACATGCACCCAGGGAGCTCCTTTGATTTCCACTTTTAAATTTACCTTACCATTCTGGAGACTTAAAAAGTCTCCGGGAAGGTATTTTTGGTTGATTTCAAGTGAGATGAGAGGTCCATTACTTACAAAGGATCGGCCTTTTTTAATTTTATGGATGAGAAGATCCTTTTTTAAATTTTGATGTTCTTCGTCGCTGACAAAAATATAAGTCCGGGAATAACCAGGCTCTCCTTTATCGATGGTATGGGAATCCGATGAGCCCACGATCGGGAAATAATAACCTCGGTTCAGGAGATGGAACCAGTCTTGAATAGACTGATGATTAGAGGAATAGAAGTAAGGGCCGTTCATAACTTCCAGGATATCGAAGGAAGTAGCGAAATCCTCGGAGGCGTAGGAGGCGGATTCGAGATCTAAATAGTGAGTGTTGAAGTATCCGATGGAGCCGGAACGAGGATGGTTAACCTGAAGTAAAGCTTGAGGGTTCTTTTCCCGACTAGCCCGGAACAGGTGTGTCACTTCATCAGAGGAAGGATTGATAGCTCCATTATTGGTTTCATTTTTTCTTACCTGAAGGGGATAGGTGTTGTAGTGGATCAAACCGTTATGGGTGATTTCATTTCCCACCATAACGGATAAAAATTTATCCAGCCCCATATCTTTCAAGTAAGGTTCATAGTCAAGGACATAATTATGGTCTGAAGCCACGGCCACATCCACGCCTTCTCCCACTACCGATTTCAGCCTGTCTTGGATTCTTATTTGCCCATCAGATTTTAAAGTATGTAGATGAGGATCCACAGAAACAAGATGCGGAGTTTTCACGATTTTGTCTATCTGAAAGGAGAATTCCTGTTTTTTTTCTTGAAAGATTTCCACAATTTTCTGATCCACAGAATACTCAGGTCCCCTGGAAGCACACACAAGATAAGTCCCTACGGGCAAATCAATCTCTGTGCCTTTGGGAGAAGGGTAGCAGGAATTCTTAAATGTTTCCCAGTATTTACCTGTTTCAATGGGATTTTGAGGGCGAAAGTAGGGAGATTTGGTGGGAGAGAGTCCGATAAAAGTCACTTTGCCGGGGACAAATTTTTGTTTGCTGTTGGTGATTTTGACTTTCACTTTTCCTAAAGGAACATTTTGAAGGAGACAAACATTCTCTTTATCTTTTCCCACGTCTAGAAGTTTTTCCCTCACCGCCGGAAAAAAGTGGGCTTTGACAGAATAAACTCCGGAAGGAAGAGGAATGTGAACAAAAGAAGAATTTTCTAGGAAGGAGCGGTAAAATACCGAAGAAGTGAAAGCATCTTGAACCACAATCTCCATACATTCTCCATGGAAATCTTCCGAAGATAATAAAACGCGTTCTGTTTTCTGGTCTAAATTTTGGTAAATATTTTGAAGCAAAGAGTCACTCTTTTTCCGAGTGAGAAGAGTGTATTCGACTTGATAGGTTTCTCCTGGGGATAATTCTCCAGGGAGAGATTTGTCTTCTTTAAAAGGATTCGCATTGATCCATCCTATGTAATGGCCTTTTTTCTGGAAAACACGAAAGGGCAGCTCTGGATGGTTCTCTGGGTCAAAAGGGCTGAAACTGTATTTATGACGGGCACTGAGATGGAGAGAAAAGTTCAGGTCTTTGAAATTTTGGGGGCCCGTATTTTTAAGAATAGAGCGAATTTTTATTATTCCCTGTTGAGGCATCAAATAGTAGGTGGTTGTAATGTGAGCTTTCAAGTCTTTTTCCCCATGGAAAGTTCCTTGAGCCTGGAAAACTAAATCCTTTCCCTTTTCTTCGATGAAGTTGATCTCGGAGTATTTTATGAATTCGCTCTCATCGTTGATTTCGATGCAGGGAGCCCCCATGGCCAAATCACTCACCAGTTGATTTCCTGAAGGCACAAAGCTGAGAATGCATCCTAAAGCATCGGAGGCAGGATAGTTGAGGACTGAAAGGAGAGGACGGGAAGAACCTCCAATAATGACCTGATATTCCCCGTCGGTTATGAGGTAATCACCTTTCTCCCAGAGGGTGCAGAATTTTTCAGGTAAATCCTTTTGATCCTGGATGGTCTTAACTTCAACTTGAGTGGCAAGGAGGAGGAAAGGAATCCACAGGATAGAAAGAAAAAGAATAATTTTAATGAAAGGTTTCATGATAAATCTCCCTTCCGCAGAAGTAATAGAAACATCGGGAAGGTCATCATAATCAAACCTAAACAGAAATTCAATTTGTGTTTTTGTTTACAAATCTCCTTGGATTCCGATAAAATCATTTTCGCATTTAATAGTTTGGTTTATTTTAAAATGTTTTTCGATAAAAACTAAATGAACAGACCTCAGGAAATTCATCGAGTGAGAGGAAAGTCTTTCCTTTTTTGTGCAGAGACTTCGGATAATCCTCAGGATTATAAAAAGTATGAGGATTTGAGGAATGAAATATGGGCTGAGCCCACCGACCATTTAGCTGGAGCTCGGAATATGCTGTGCGAAAATTTTTTCCACGAAGGGACATCTTTATTTATCGCTGTCTACACTGAAGATTCTGGGGGGAATTTAAAGGAGGACAAAGATCACTTCATCGGATTTTCCTATGGCTATGTGGGAGTTAAAAATAAAGAAATAGGATTTCGTTCCCCTGAAAATCTTTTTTTATATTCTCAGTTTACAGGGATCAAGAAAGGTTTTCGGAATTATGGATTGGGTGTATTGATCAAAGAATTTCAGAGAAAAACATTGATGGATGTATGGGGCATCCACACTGTAACGTGCACTTATGATCCTTTGACTGGAGTGAATGCTTACAGGAATATCCATCACTTTCGGATGGAGGTTAATGAATACAGAGAAGCCTGTTATGAAGAGTTCGGGGGGAATTTGAATCGGGTGGATGTGCCTTGTGACAGGTTTTATCTTATTTGGAATCTTCTTCAGCAAGTTTCGCCTCCTTCTTACAGTCTGGAAAAGTTAGTGGATTCCGGATGTGTCGCCTTAAGGTCCAAACTTGAACGAGTGAAAGGAAAAAACGGGCCTTTGTCTCTGGAAGTGGTGGATGAAGTCAATTCCAATCTGGAGAGTGAGTTCCAACTGGTAGAAATTCCTTACGATTTTTACAAAATGCTCCGACAAACCGATGTGACGGATAGCAAGGTGAGAGAAATACCCCTGCGCTGGAGGATGGAAACTAGGAAAATCTTTCAGAGGCTGTTTCAAAAACATTATCGAGTCATAGATTTTAGAGCTCTCCAGAGAAACAACAGAACCAGAGATTTTTACGTCTTAAAAAAATAGATTTCCCGGCATTCTCATGAGAAGAAATGAGACTTTTTTTAAATCACCTTTTCAATTCATACTTTTAGGGAAATGGGAATGAGGATTATCCCCTTTTTTATCCTATGTACCTTTGTTTTAACCTTTTCTCCTGCCCTTGAATCTCAGTCTCTAGAAACAGGAGCCATTTTGGGGACCGTGGTAGGAGAGGAAGGAAACCCTTTATCAGGAGCCACTGTGATTTTATCCAGTGCTTCCATGGTAAGGAAAAAGAAAATTCTCACCGATGAGGAGGGGAAGTACAGGTTTGGAGGCTTACCCCCCGGAAATTATGAGATGAGAGCTGAGTTTCCGGGATGCCTTCCTCTTATTCGAAAGAATATCCAAGTGAGGCTCAATATAAGTTTAACCGTGGACCTCCGACTGAAACCCATACGTTTGAATGAGGAGTCGATAATACAGAACAAAGCGCCCCTTTTGGATGTGATCTCCACAGAGACCTCCTCTGTCACTATAGACAGCGAACTGCTCAGCCATATCCCTCACAGTCAGTTGACTCCTGAAATAGTGAATACAGCTCCAGGCGTGGTTGATGAAGTCTCTATGGGGGCTACCCAAAGCACTGGAATTTCCTACCGTTTGGAGGGAGTGGATGTGTCGGACCCTGAGGATGGAAGCTCTTGGGTTTTTTTAGATTACCATATCATCGAGGAAGCCAAAGTTATGGGACCCGGGTTGTCTGCCCCCTTCGGTTCTTTTTCAGGAACTGTGTTTAACTTGGTAACCCAAAGGGGAGGAAGCGAATGGGCGGGTTCCCTGGGAATGCTTTATCAAGGAAAAAGGAATGATTGGCCCTGGGGGGTGTGGGGAACTTGGAATAACAGAGATTATATTCAGGATTTTCCTTACTTGAATACTCAACATAAATTGTGGGATATTTACAGCCATTTGGGAGGTTCTATAAAAAAAGAATCAATATGGTTTTTCACCGGCTTTCAATGGTACCGGACCTGGGACTATCCTAAGAGTTTTCCGGAACCCCAGAGGGTTCGGCAGCCTAGAGTGTTCATGAAGGTCATCTCTCATCCTATACCCCGAACCCGACTCAATACTTTTTTGGAATACGGAGGTTATTTGGGCTCCTATATGGGAGCTGCTTCCGATGTCCATCCACAGGCCACCCTGTCTCAAGAGAAAGCTCATTACGTGGGCAATATCAGTGTTTTCCACAGTCTCCCTGGGGAGAATTTTCTCGACCTTAAGGCAGCTTTTTTTAGCGGCTATGACTATCTTGATCCCAAAGCGGGGGATAAAAGTGCTCATTACCAGAAAGATAAACACAGGCTGTATGAAAGTGCGGGATATTTCCAGTACGCCAATCGAGCCCGATATCAAGTCAACGCCTCTCTCTCCCATCATACAGAAGACTTTTTAAAGGGAGGACATGACTTCAAGTTTGGTGTTGAGTATGAGCACGGACGAGCGAGAAACAGGTTTGGATATACCGGTCCTCATCATTTGTATTACTTGGATTTGGTGGGGTACGGCCCTTTTGGCTTTCACTACGAGGGAAATTTTGAGGCTGTGCAGTACCAGGGATACGACACCCGAACTTTTTACAATCGAGCCGAAGCCTTTTTTCATGACACATGGAATTTATTCCCTAGATTCCATTTGAGCGTGGGGTCTCGATTTGTCCACAACAGGGGAGCGGTGAGAGAGAAAGGGAATGTCTATAACACCTTTCAATGGACTCCCCGGATTGGGTTCACCTTCGATGTTTTAGGTGACCACAGCACAGCCCTAAAAGCTCATTACGGAAAGTATGCGGAAGCCATGTATACAGGGATTCATGAGTGTTTGAACCCAATGTCGGCCTACAGCGATAAAATCTATTTCTATTGGAATGTAAGAGATAAGGAATGGGTGGAATATTATCGGAAGGTTCATGAAGATTTGTACCGAATGGATGATGAGATTCACCATCCCTACATGGAACAGTTTGTGTTCAGCCTGGAAAGACAATTGTTCAAGAAGACCTCTCTGAAGGCAGCTTTGATAATCCGGGACTGGGAAAATTTCATCATTCCTTATGATAGAGCTGCTCAGTACTTTTCCACAACTGTTTATGACCAGGAAAACGGAGAGTCCTACAGCGTGTATAGCCAGGTCAATCCAGGTGAACATGCCTTCGTCCTTTCCAATGCTCAAAAGGGAGACCCTTGGATATTGAATAATCCTTCCCGAAACTACTGGGGGATTCAATTTACCTTCCGGAAACGGTTTTCTCACCATTGGCAGTTGATGGCTTCCTATACCTATTCTGAAACCAAAGGAACCATTGACAATAGACGCGGAGATGATATAGGAATGGCCGGAAATTCTTCCAGACGGCCGTGGCATCCCAATTACTGGATGAATGCTTACGGGAATTGTTCGGGAGACCCCACTCATAGCTTCAAAATACTGGGATCCTACCAGTTCCCTTGGGGCATTCATTTGAATGCCTCTTTTCAGGCAAGGAATGGAGGAGCCTGGACTCGCTCCCACGCGGTTCGATTGGCCCAGGGATGGAGAGAGATACTGACAGAGCCTCGAGGCTCCCATCACTATCCAATGAAAATTATTCTTGATTTGAGAGTTGAGAAAAGCTGGGTGGTGGCTCAAAAATACCGTTTAAGGGTGATGATGGATGTGTTCAATGTGTTCAACACAAGCACAGTGGAAAAATGGGGGACCACCCTGAACTGGGATTTTATCCCTGGAAAATGGCCTTCCACTGAGGGACACAAGCTTTACAGCCTCACCTCTCCCAGGCAGCTGAGGTTGGGACTCCGGTTTATGTTTTAGGGAAGTTTAAAAAAATTATTTAGGACGGGTCCTGTCACGGGATGGCCTCCGTCCTCGCTCCCCCCATCCCCCAGTGGGTCCCTTCCGCAGCGGGCGGTCGGTCCGACATCCCCTGCCACCCATCCTCTTTAAAAAAGGAACCAGACATTATTAACGAATAAAAGTTGATCCCCTATCGTTTAAGCTATCTTCATAGGTTGAGGGTGACGAATTCAACACGATGAATTCGGTCAGCGCTGTTTTTTCAGGTATTGGAGGAGTTGTTGAGCTGTCTTTGCTTCAGGATGGTCGGGAGCCATCTGGAGAAATTTTTCCAGATGAATTATGGCATCATCTGTTTTATTCTCCCCGATATAAATCTTTCCCATCTGATAATAGGCTTCGGCATAGTCTTCATCGAGCTTGATCGTCTTTTGGAAAGCCTGAACAGCCTTTTCATTTTCTCTGAGATTGCTTAAAACCACCCCCAGATTGTAAAAGACATCGGCATTCTGAGGATTGATTTCTGCAGCTTTCTGGTAGTATTTTTTGGCTTCAGAGTAGTTTTTCTTTTTGGCCAGAAGTTCTGCCAACTCCTTGTTGCATCCAAAATTTTCAGGGTTGAATTCCACAGCCTTTTGGAAAGCCTGGATGGCCTCATCGGTTTTTTCCATTTTTTTATAGGCCAATCCCAGATTGAGGTGGTAACGCCACTGGGAAGGATTGAGTTCAGCGGCCTGTTTGAATTTTTGAACCGCTTCTTGGTAATTTTCCTTTTTATATAGGTTGTTTCCCTGGACAAAAAGCTGATCCGCTTTGGAAAGGTTTTTCTTGGAGGCTTCTGAAATTTTTTCCATGGTGATGCTCAACCGAGTTGCCTCTCCGATAGAGACTTTGACTGTTTTGGTGGCTGGAGCATAACCGGTTTTTTCAAATTTTAACTGGTATTGTCCCGGGTAGATTCCCACTTGAACAAAACTTCCGTTTTGGTCAGTGGTGAGTTTGTAATTTTGGGCCGAAGTTTTCTGTGAAATTATGGTGATTTGAACCTGGGATAACGGATTTCCCTGTGTATCCACAACCTTTCCCTGAATTTTGCCCCGAACCTGGGACCAGAGAGGGAAGGTCATGAATAGAATCCCTAAAAGTAAAACCGTCCATTTATTATTCTTTATCCAATTCATAAGTTCCTCCTCTCTCTTAGATGAAGTCTTTGATTCCAAAAAACATTTTTTTATTTCAATTGTTTTTTTGTTTTTTCCTTCAAGTCTTTGATGGTTTGCTGTTGGGGATTGAGCTTAAGAGATTTCTGAAGAAGAGGCAAAGCCTTATGGGGTTGGTCGAGGTTTAGATAACACCGGGCAGCCAGGTTCAACATCTCAATTTCTTGGGCCTCACTGAGAAGTTTTCTCAGATAAGACAGAGCCTTAGACCAGTCTTCCTGGGCGGCATAATTTTTGGCGATAATTTGCCTGGCTTCTCTTTTTGGGTTGGATTGGTTAATGGATTGGACGACTTCGAGGGAGCTTTTGTGTTCTCCGAGGGCGTAAAGAGTTCTAGCCAAGAGGAG
>JAGXKI010000096.1 GCA_018335295.1 bacterium
TTTATTTTCGAACTAAGAGAGGATGAAGAAAAATTATTAGAAGAATTAGTCAATCTTTGGGAATAATTTTTTTTCTTTTCGTTATTTCCCAAGTCTCCTTTTCTTTTGAGTTTTCTCCAGTGAATTATGCCGTTACCACCGACATATGGGAATTGGCAGAGGGAGAATACTTTCAAGCTGAATTCATGAAGACAGTTTTTGGTCATTCCGCATGGGCGGCTCGATTAGGAATATATAGAAAAATTGAAGACTCTGAAATGGAGTACGGCGAGGGCCTAAGACGCTGGGAAGCAGGGTTGAGATGGCGCTATTTTCTCCTCGAGACGTCTCCCCACCTCCTTTTTCTGGGTGGGGGAGTGGATCACCGCCCTGATGATAATTCCATAACGCCGACCGGAGAAGTGGGGTTTAATCTCTGCTTCAAACCCGCGGTAGTGAGTGTCATCGGATTTGCAGGTTACCAGGTTCACTTCCACGGATTCGGTTTCAGTAAAGACCGATGGGTTAAGGGAATCGAGCTCAGAGCCGGGTTCTGTTTTTAACCTGTAAAATGTAAAATGGGGTCGGCCCAAGCTCTACTCTAACGGTAGAAATAAGAGAGATTGGTCCGGGTGTCAAGTTACCCCAAGTAAGTTAAAGACAAGTTAAAGAAAATTTCACTATGGAGAGACGAAGCTTACAGGACCGCCGGAAAAAACCAACCAAACCTATTAGCAGGTACATGATTTTTGGCCGTCGGATGAAAGCTCGCCGCGCCAGCGAGGATAAAAATTACTATGTGGACCGATACAAACCAGGAGATCTTTTTGTGGTATTATCCATCTTGGTTTTGTGTGTGGTAGACGGGTATTTCACTTTATATATCCTTTCTAATGGAGGAGAGGAACTAAATCCTTTTATGTCTTATTTTCTGGATAAAAACATTATTTGGACCCTCGTTTTAAAATATTTTTTTACATTGGTAGGAGTGGTGACCCTTCTCATTCATAAAAATTTTACGGTTTTAAAAAAAATTAAGATTTATTATTTTGCTTATGTTATTTTATTTCTTTACTTAGGATTGGTTTTTATCGAAGCCTATTTCCTGTTCCATCTATCCCCGGTTTTCTTCAATCATATATTTTTTTAAATTTCTTTATCTTCTAAAGAATAATAGGATTCCTATTTAAATGATTAAAATAAGGTCAGACCCAATTCTGTTATATATATCGTTTTAGTAGAAGCTGTTCCCACCCCAACTTGCCAAGTTGACCCAAAGTTAAAGATTTATCCGGAACTTTTTTGGCTCTGGTATTTTTTCTCTAATTCTTTGATTTTTTCCAGGATAAGAGGAGAGTTCTGATTTTTCTTGGCTCCATAAGGTTCAAATTGAATCCCCAATTGGTATTTGTAGCTCTGGTTGGGACTGACGCTTTTCCATATGACCCGGCCCTGGAGATCCAGTGGGTCCCTGTTTCCGGGTAGATGGACTGTCAGCATGACTTTTTGGTTGATTTTGAGAGGTTTTTCTGTCAAAAAGCGAATTCCTCCGCGGCTTATTTCTGTGACCGGACAGTTTTCTTCTGTATAATTTTTGGGAGTGGAGAGAAGCTTGGGCTTTTTGTAGCTGACCGTGGCGCCTTCGATTTTAAATCTCTGGCATTCCCTTCTTTCAACTCCTTTGTTTTCCATTTGGACCCCCTTTACTTCTTTAGAAAAATTCTTTCAATGTAAGCCGAAAAAATCTAATTTTGATTTTCATATTGAAAAAGCTTATCACATTTATGGAGAAAATCAAGGATGCTTTTATTAAATTTTAGGTGCCCACGGGGGCCCAGTCGGAAAACAGCCTTCTTGGGGGCCTTTCCGGTTGACGCTCGGATGCTTAAAAATCGTCTAGATGCGCTCTTTATTTGGAGAGGGAGGGCTGGGATTTTTATTTGAGGGAGAGGCGTTGATATCAGCCTCTACAGGTTTGAATTCTCCATATTCATAGGCACCTAAATCCGGCGCATAACCAGAGTGGGCTAAACTGATCCTCTGACCCGAATACCAGGAAAGGGTCCGGTCCACATAAAGGATGTGGTTCTCATAGTCCACTTTAGTGACGGTGGCAGTTTGAATATCTCCTTCCAGTTGGACGGTATCACCCTGCACGACTTCCCAGCCGTCCATGAAATACCGGGCATCCTTCACCGGAATTTGCTTTCCGCTTCCTGGGCTGGTGGTCTGGGTTAAAAAAGCACCGGCGTCGATCATAGGAGAGGAAGGACTGAGATGGAAGTTTCTCTCCTCTTCATCTTTAAACAAAGGATTTTGAGATAGATTGTTTTTCCACATTTGAGGGTAATGATTCTGCATGAAGGCCACAGAGACCTCTCCATCAGGATAATGGTAGATAGGTGCCCCCTGAATGTTGTTGTGGATGAAGAAATCCTTTTGGGGATGACCGGTCACGTAACGGTGGATTTCGTAGTCTATATTTTTATAGAAAATATTGTTTTTCAGGATGTTTTGATCGACCGATCCTTCGCAGTTAGAATAGAGGGCCATATGATTTTTATACAGGGTATTATGATAGATGCGGTTGTGACGGGCTAATGAAGATTCATCCTCCTTGGATTCCAAACACAAGGAGCCGTTGTTGACCAGCACATTTTTCCGGATGATGCAGTAGGAGGCTCCCAACTGGATAGCCCGGTGGTAGCGGGGGGCGGCACTGCGGTCACTCTCGGATCCACAGTCATTTTGTGAGTATTTTTCCCCTGAATCCATAAAAATGTTTCCTTCGATCAGGGTGTGATGAGCATTGGTGTAAACAATCAGGGCCGTGTGGTAGTAATTATGGAAAACATTGTCTTTGATAATATTGTGGTGGGTGGGATAGCTTCGTCCTTCCACTTCCACCGCTGCATGAGGCCCATAGAAAAATTCATTCCCTTGGATCAGATTGTAAGTGGCTCCAGAAGAACATTGGATGAGGTTGTTGGGGCGGCATTTTCCCTTAAGGGTGTTGTTGAGAATCTTGTTGTGATGGGAATTTCCTTCCCGGTCAACATCTCCTCCCATGTAGATCCCGGCCCAACCGGTGGTGCATTTTTCCATGTGGCAGTTTTTGATGGTGTTGTGAGTGGAAGGCTGGAAACGCATGTACACCCAGTGTTTGGTGTTGCGGATGGTCAGACCGTCGATGACCACATAATGCTTGTTCCTGAGGTCCACTCCCATGGTGACATCTGAAATGATGACTTCGTCATTTTGATAACGGGCATAGGTAATGGGCTGTCCGGATTCTCCTGAATCCTCAGGCTTGATGGTCTGGTGGTAGGTCCCGGCCATGAGGTAAACGGTGTCACCCGGTTTTAAGGATCGGTTGGCCTTTTGGATGCTCTGCCAGGGGGATTGAGGGGAGAGGCCATTGTTTTCGTCATATCCATTCTGGGGGTCCACATAGTAGGTGGTATCCGCTCCCAATAAGGGAGAAAAAAGCAGGAAAAAAACTGCAAGGAGGATGAAAAAAGAGGAAATCCTGAGTTTAGGGAAAGATGGGAGAACTCGATGAAAGGGAGAAGATAGGCGTGTTTTCTGAGTCTCTAAATAAGGATAAAAAGCTTTATTTATTTTCCTCCACATCATTATCTGTCTTTTATTTTCAAAGAAGAAAGAACAGGGGTAAATCGCCTAACTGGGTGAATTTAGGGAGGAAATTTAGGGGGTGCTTTTCACCCCTTTATTCTCATCAAAAAGAAGAGAAGAAACTCTATAAGGGGATAGGTGGGGGTGAAAAAGGCTTTTTTAGTAATCGCTGGGGGTGAGGGAAAAGTTCAAAATTCAAAAATCAAAAGTCAAAATTATCGAAGATAAATCAAAGATCAATACCTTGGAAAATCAAGAT
>JAGXKI010000007.1:0-5000 GCA_018335295.1 bacterium
GGAAAAACCGATGAGAAGGGAAAGCCCACGGGTATCATTTTGCGTTCCTCTCCTGCTTTTGAGAAGTTGAAAGAAGCCCGGAAACCAAAATCTCATGAGCGTCTTTTAGATGAAAACCGGGCGGCTTTAGAAGCACTCAGGAAAGCAGGGATTGTAGAAATCCATGATATCGCTACCCCCTCCCAAACCCAGCGTTTTATCGAGCTTCAGGAAAACGGGGAGCTGACCTGTCGTGTATGGTTGAGGCCTGATCTTTCCAGAGGAGCTGAGTTGAAAAAGCAAGGATTCACCATGGGCCTTCATCCAAAAGCCAAACAAAAGGATCCATGGCTGCGTTATGGAGCTTTGAAAGGGTATGTAGACGGAATTATGGGAACACATGGTGCCCTCTTCTTTGAACCCTACAATGATCAACCTGACAATTATGGTCATTGGCGCCGGCACACCTCTGATGATCCCGATTTGAAGGAAGGCAACATGGAAAAGATGAACAGACTGATAAAAACAGGTCTGGATGCCGGGTTTGTCCCCAATGTTCACGCGATTGGAACACGGGGAGTGGCCGAGTTGTTGGACCTGTACGAGAGACTCAAGAAGGATGGAGTCGACTTGACGGGATTCAGGGTGATTCATGCCCAGGTGATCCGGCCCCAGGATTTTCCTCGTTTTAAAGCTCTCAACGTTATTGCCGAAGTCAATCCTTACCATTTATCAGATGATATGAGGTGGATGGAAGAAAGAATTGGGCATGAAAGATGCAAAGGAGCCTATGCCTTTAAGTCTCTTTTAGATAATGGAGCCACCCTGAGTTTTGGTTCCGATTGGCCGGGAACCAGTGCAGCCTACTACCATATGCACCCGAAATACCTGATCTATTCTGCGGTGACCCGGAAAACAGTGAAAGGAACCCCAGAAGGGGGGTGGTTTCCGGAGCAGCGTATATCTGTTCAGGAGGCTATCAAAGCCTACACCATTAATAATGCCTATGCTGCTTTTGAAGACGATATCCGAGGTTCTTTGGAAGCCGGGAAATTGGCTGATGTGACTGTTTTTGACAAGAATTTATTGGAAATTCCCGAAGAGGAAATTCTGGATACCAGAGTGGTGTATACCATCGTGGATGGAAAGGTGGTCTATGAAGAAAAATAGGCTTACATAGGGGTCGCTTTTATCCTTCCGGATATAGCCAGGGTGATTTTATATTTTCCCCAGGAATTGGAGATAGTGATGGAGGCTAAGTTAGAAACAGTTCCCTGAGGATGAAAAGTCGGGTGGTTGTTGGCTTGAATGGTGACGCCGTCGAGAATATTATGGTGATTTCTGTTCCATTCGTTTTTACTTCGGTCATATTTTTCTACTGAATAACTGTGAGTTCCAAAACAAATCCGTGTCTTGGTTCCTGCAAAGACCGCTTTATACCGAGCATAATTCATAGAAGAATTGATTTCCCAAACCGCTCTTTTGAGTTTGTATTTGGGGGAGAGATGGAGAAATGAGACAGAAGTAATAGCCAAGAGGATAGCCAGGAGGAAGAGGGAAGTGACCACTTCAATAAGGGAAAAGCCCTTTTGAGGTCTGGATATGGTTTTTCTAAAAGAAGAGAAAAAATGGTTATTGATTTTCTTTGAAATTGTCAAATGAATGCATGAATTTCTTTTCTTTGGAAATAATGATTTAGATTCCATTCTGTTAAAGTTCATTCCAATGCCTCAGCTGAAAAGATGAAAAATGAAGGACTGGTTTTGAAGTTCTGGGAGTGTTTTCCATCCAAGTTTCATCTTTTAAAGCTCGATCATCAAAGCGGAAATTGAGTTGGTTTCCCTTTCCTTCAAAGTTTGAAGTATGAAGATTCCCCAAGAGATGGACATTTTTTTCCTTTCCTTCGATGGTGAAGCCCTTTCCGGAAGAAGTCAGAGAGGCATGAAGGCAAAGCTCTTGAGGTGAATCTTTACCAATGATGATTTCCCCCTCTTGACTGGAGTTATCCAGAAAGTCTTTTCCGGTAGCAAAAATCATCAATTGGGAAGTTGAGTCTTTGAGATAAGGAATTCCCTCCCTCCATTGAGCCTCTTGCTGGATAAGATGAGAGGATAGAGTGATTTTATCCGAGGAGATGATGGACAATTTGACACCTTGAAGGATGCAGGGAATTTCATTATTTTTAACCAGGGAAATTTCACCGGAAGCCTCTGCAATCCCTCCTCCGAGTGAGGAGATTTTTCCGTTGACCACGATAATTCCCAATGGAACCAGGTCATAAGTTGAGGTGCCTCCAGGGAAAGAAAAAAGAGTTTTCCTTTCAGAGGGACTGAATTTGAGTGTCCATTGACCTTTCTTAGTCTGAAAGGAGATTATTTGATACATACCTTGGATCGCTAAAATCATTTCTTGAACATCCCCCTGTACGAAAACTCCTCCCAGACCCAGGTCATCTTGGATCAAGTAAACCCCATCGGGGACCGGTTCATCGATCAGTTCTAATCCCAGAGCTCTCCGGAGTTCCAGAGGAGAAAGGTCTTGAGGATAAAATATTTTTGTTTTCAGAGCTTTGTTCAATTGAGAATGGGCCTGTTGAGGAAGAAGTTCTCCTTGAGAAAAATTAGCTGGAGGAGGAACAGGAGTTCGATTCTCGGGAGATAGAGTTATGTGGTTTTTTTCTAAAAACTCTTCCCTTTGTTGGGAAGTTAAGGGTTTGTCTACGAGGATGGGAAAGGAGTTGAGAGGCAAATGGCCTACCAAAAGGGTAGTGTTCCCTTCCAATTCAGATTCTTTTTTTGGGGAGAAATGTTTTATTTGCCCCACAGATTTTATCTGGGTGGTGTATTCCACCTTGAAATAATCTTTGTTTTCTTCCATTTGTTGAAAAATGAAATCAAGCTGACTTTTCCAGGACATTTTTTTCCAAGATTGAGAAAATGTGATGGGGAAATCGGTCTGTAAAAGCATTTCCACAGCTTGAGTCCCTTTATTCAGAGAATCGGCTTTCAATGAATGGAATTTTTGTAAAGATAGAGGAATCGGGGTAGATAAATGGGATAATGATTCCATGAATTGATGGAAAGCTTGTTTGATCCCGTTTTCCGAAGCATAACCCATGATAAGATCATGCTTTTTGTAGGCATTTGATTTGAGGTAGATTTGGGTTATAGACAGCATGCTTATTCCTAAAGTCGAAAAAATAACAAAAATAAAAGCTGTCATGAGGGTTGAAGATCCTTTTCTCCGAGGTTTGACACTATTTTTAAAGTTGGGCCATAGCTGTGTTTTTAGGAAAAAGAGTGGTTTCATATCTTTTTTCTCCTTTCTGTTTGAAACTGAGGGCAAGGATGAGAAGGTTGGTTTCTTTTTCATATTGGAAATCAAAAGTAGAAACTTTTTCTAGAAGCGGTTGAGCGGGAGCGGTATTGACTTTTCTTCGCAGAATATTTCTCTTTTTATCCAGAAATAAAGAAACTTGCCTTAAAAGAATCACAGAGGTATGAACATGGGAGTAAGAATGATTCAAGGGTGAATCCAGAATGACTGATTCCGGATGGATAGAGGAAGTGTCTTTTATCTCTCCGTGGATTGTATCGTGGATGCATAATTTTTGGCCTTTTTTAATTTTTTGGAGAGCCCCTTTTAGGTGGATTTTGGTTTGACCGGATTTAAGATCAGAAGAGAGGAATAAATTCATTTTCCTGCTGAATATGGTGAGAGTTCCGCGGTCTTTTGTGATCCCTTCCAGTACATCCATTTTAAGGGGTTGAAGCAGTCCCCATCCACCTCTTGAGATGTCAATCCGCATTTTATCCAAGGCAGCGTAAGCAGCTGTACAGTTTTCTTCCTCCTGTTTTAATTTAAAAAAATGTTTTTGAGTTGAAGAAAAAATTTCAAAGCTGAACAAAAGGATAAGCGAAGATAAACTCAAAGCGATTAAAGTTTCTACTAGAGAAAAGCCTTTTGGGAAAAAATGTGTTTCTTTGTGGATTCCCGGATGGATGAAATAAATTTTTCTCATTTGATTCCTTTAAAAACGGAGTTCTTTACACAGGAAAAGAACCAGTTGCGCCTTTTTAGGAACAAAGCTTTCTGTATAGCAGGTGATTTCAATTTTTTTCATGGTGGAATCCATTTCCTGGATTTTCCATTTTATGTGGTAATCTTTATGAGTCCTTTCTTCCTTTATGATTTCTTTTTTTGAACATTCCCTCAATCCTTCGAAAGGAAGAGATTTTAAGGTGGCCAGTTTTGAAGAAGCCAACTGGGTGGAGATTAATCCACAATCTGTTCGAGTCTTGATCCTAAGAGAATAAAGAATGAGCTGAGCCATTCCCATCAACAGAAAAATGATCAGAGAGAAAGAGATGAGAACTTCTATGAGGGTAAACCCGGATAGAAATTCCTTTTTCTTGGGGAGTGATCCTTTTTTTAATTCATTCATTTTTTTGGCCTCGATCCTTCTTTCTGCAAAGGATGTGCCATTTTTATCGAGTTTCTCAAGGGAAGAAAAAGAGAGGAAATAAAGTGGTGTTAACGGTTGGAAAAATATATCCATAAAAAAAATGGGATGAAGACAACTTCAGTTGACTCGGCTTCCATTGGATTTGAATTTTTATAATTTTAAGGAGAAAAGGTCTTGACAATGTCCCCTAATGTTCCTATTATATTAATGCTTTCTGAAAAAGTTGAAGAGCAAAAAAATAGTTATTAAAATTAAAGTGGAATCTTTCTCGGGATAGAAAGAAATCGTTCTTTGAAATTAAGCGGAGCTGCCTTGGTCAATCCAATTGAATTAACCTATTGCGATTAGAACTCTTCGGAGTTCAATTTAACTGGAGAGTTTGATCCTGGCTCAGAGTGAACGTTGGCGGCGTGCCTAACACATGCAAGTCGAACGCTCCTGTTTTTTGCTTGCAAAAAGCAGGAGAGTGGCGAACGGGTGAGTAACACGTAAGTAATCAACCCCCGAGTGAGGAATAACCTTCCGAAAGGAAGGCTAATACTGCATAATACTCTGG
>JAGXKI010000007.1:7500-70395 GCA_018335295.1 bacterium
GTGTGGAGTAGACGCGAAGCTGGGTGATCTACCCTTGGCCAGGTTGAACTCCGGGTAACACCGGAGGAAGGACCGAACCGATGTCGGTTGAAAACGACTCGGATGAGCTGAGGGTAGGGGTGAAAGGCCAATCAAACCCAGTAATAGCTTGTTCTCTCCGAAATAGTTTTAGGGCTAGCCTCGTATGTTTGGTAAAGGGGGTAGAGCTCTGGATGGCCTAGGGGGTCGAAAGGCCTTCCAAACCCAACCAAACTCCAAATCCCTTTAACCATAATACGGGAGTAAGACTGCGGGGGCTAAGCTTCGTGGTCGAGAGGGAAACAGCCCAGACCGTCAGCTAAGGTCCCTAAATGTAAGCTAAGTGGGCAAGGATGTAGAGACGCAGAGACAGCCAGGAGGTTGGCTTAGAAGCAGCCATCCTTTAAAGAAAGCGTAATAGCTCACTGGTCGAGTATCTTTGCGCCGACAATGTACCGGGGCTAAAGCTTACTACCGAAGCTACGGATTATCAGTGTCTTCGGATGCTGATAATGGTAGGAGAGCATTCTTATCTGGCTGAAGCTTCGATGTGAGTCGGGGTGGACAGATGAGAAGAGATTATGCCGGCATGAGTAGCGAGTATTCCGGCCAAAACCCGGAACGCCGAATATCTAAGGTTTCCTGAGGAAGGGCAGTCCGCTCAGGGTTAGTCGGTTCCTAAGCTGAGGCCGAAAGGCGTAGGCGATGGACAGCAGGTCAACATTCCTGCACCACTTGAGAAGCGTTTGTACGAAGGGGCGACGCAGGAGGATAGGCATACACACGATTGGAAATGTGTGGCCGCCAGGTAGAGGGAACTTCTAGGCAAATCCGGAAGTTCATCACCTCGAGCACGGCGGGGAAGATAACCTTCGGGTTATCCAACTTGCTGAATCCACGCTGCCAAGAAAAACCTCTAAGGAGTTTCTCAGGTGACCGTACCGTAAACCAACACAGGTAGATAGGGAGAGAATCCTAAGGCGTACGTGTGAACCCTCTTTAAGGAACTCGGCAAATTGACCCCGTAACTTTGGGAGAAGGGGTGCCTTAGTAGTGTGGTACTTAACTTTACGTTTGGGAAGCACGAGGAGGCCGCAGAGAAATGGCCCAGGCGACTGTTTACTAAAAACACAGGTCTCTGCAAAGAAAAAATCTCGATGTATAGGGACTGACACCTGCCCGGTACCGGAAGGTTAAGGGGAGGGGTTATCCTGTTTTTTATTAAGAACAGGAGAAGCTCCAAACCGAAGCCCTGGTAAACGGCGGCCGTAACTATAACGGTCCTAAGGTAGCGAAATTCCTTGTCGGGTAAGTTCCGACCCGCACGAAAGGTGCAACGACTTGGGCACTGTCTCAAAGAGGGGCACGGCGAAATTGTAGTACCGGTGCAGATGCCGGTTACCTGCCGCAGGACGGAAAGACCCCGGCACCTTTACTACATCTTATCATTGGATTTTGGAGTATTATGTGCAGGATAGGTGGGAGACTTTGAAGCTCCAACGCAAGTTGGGGCGGAGTCGTCCTTGAGATACCACCCTTAATGTTCTGAGATTCTAACTTACATCCGCAATCCGGATGAAGGACAATGTTAAGTGGGTAGTTTGACTGGGGCGGTCACCTCCCAAAAGGTAACGGAGGTGCCCTAAGGTTCCCTCAGGCTGTTTGGAAATCAGCCGAAGAGTGTAAAGGCATAAGGGAGCTTGACTGTGAGACTGACTAGTCGATCAGGTAGGAAACTAGGGCTTAATGATCCGGCGGTCCCGCATGGAAGGGCCGTCGCTCAACGGATAAAAGGTACGCCGGGGATAACAGGCTAATAGGGCCCAAGAGCTCATATCGACGGCCCTGTTTGGCACCTCGATGTCGGCTCATCGCATCCTGGGGCTGAAGCGGGTCCCAAGGGTTGGGCTGTTCGCCCATTAAAGCGGTACGTGAGCTGGGTTTAGAACGTCGCGAGACAGTTCGGTCCCTATCCGCGGTAGGCGTAGGAAATCTGAGAGGATCGGTCCCTAGTACGAAAGGACCGGGATGGACGAACCTCTAGTGCACCAGTTGTCCCGCCAGGGGCATCGCTGGGTAGCTATGTTCGGGCGAGATAACCGCTGAAGGCATATAAGCGGGAAGCTCACCTCAAGATGAGATTTCCCTCCCCGGGAGACCGGGGCTAAAGGGCCCTCGAAGACGACGAGGTTGATAGGCTGGATGTGTAAGTCCGGCAACGGATTTAGCTAACCAGTACTAATCGCCCGTGTGGCTTGACCATAAAGTTTACCAAGACAAAAATAGAAAAAAAGGGACAGTTCTATTTTTTTAAAAAAAATAGAACTGTCCCCTTTTTAAAAAAGTTATTTACCCGGCAACCACAACGAAGGGGAAACACCCGTTCCCATTCCGAACACGGAAGTTAAGCCCTTCAGTGCCTATGGTACTGCTCCGGGAACGGAGTGGGAGAGTTGGTCGTTGCCGGGTTTTTTTACGTTAGAGTCTTTTCTTTATAGTTTGGGGGGCTTTTCTGTAAAGAACCCACCGGGGTAAAATTTTTGTAAGATTCCGGATAATTTTATTGTTTAATCCCGGCACACAGATGACTTTCTCTTTCTTCAAACACTCCAAGGAAATATCCACCACTTTATTTGGGTCTAATGCTTTCCATAGTCCTCTTTTTTTGTAGACTCTGTGTTGATCCAAACCCATCCTTTGATGAAATTCTGTCCGGGTGATACCTGGACACAGAGCTTGTATTTTGACTCCTGTTCCTCGCAGTTCGAGATAGATAGATTCTGAGAAATTTATGAGGAAATCTTTAGAAGCAGAATAGATGGCGTTGGAAGGAAAGGGAGAAAAGGCACTCGTGGAAGAAACATTGATCACAGTTCCTCGGCCTTTGTTCACCATTTGGGGGAGAACAGCGTGGGTAAGCTGCATGGGAGCCAGACAGTGGACTTTTATCATCTGTTCCTGAATTCGAAAATCCTGGATATGAAACAAGCCTTTTTTGCCAAATCCTGCATTATTGATGAGTATTTCCAGGTTATTCATCTTTTGGATCGTGCTAATAAAAGAGGTAAGGGCCTGTTTATCAGACAGCTCAACGAAGAAAGTCTTCACCTTCACAGCGTAGTCTTTGGATAAATTTTGGGCCAGAGATTGAATTTTTCCTTTTCTTCGTCCTGTGATCAAAAGATTGTATCCCTGTAACGCCAGTTTTTTTGCGAATGAAGCCCCGATTCCACTGGTAGCTCCGGTGATACAAGCCCAATTGTCTTGCTCTTTCATTTAAACATTCTCCTTTTTGAGGGTCATCATACCAAAAATAAGGGGACGGTTCTATTTTTTAAAAAATAGAACCGTCCTCTTATATTAGAAATCTTTTATTCATTCTGGTATGATTCTACCAAGAAGAGTGGAGAGTTGGAAAAGAGTGGAATATGAGTTTAGAGGTGAAAGTCAGACAATACAAACCTAGGGATTTGGAACAGGTGCTTTCTTTGGTGAGAGAGTTGGAAACAGAGCTGACCGAGAAATTCAAGGATGTAAAAATCAAATCAAAGGTTGAAGATTACCGCCATCGTTATTTGAAACCGAGAAACAAGTACAAAATATTTGTGGCTTTGGTCAAAGATAAAGTGGTGGGATATCTCATGGGCTATCCTTCCCTGGGAGCTCCGGAAATCGACAATATGTATGATATGCTTCCGATTTCTGCAAACTGGACTCCTCCCGAGTTTTATCTTCAGATTACTTTTGTTTCCAAACCCTATCGGAACCAAGGAATTTCCAAAGCCCTCCATCGAAAGATCATAGATTACGCCAAAAAGCAGGGGCATAAAGAAGTTTATGCCTGTATTGCCAAATGGAATCTTCCTGAACTCAAGGTGATCCAGTCCTTGAAATTTCGGAGAAAAGATTTGGGTTATAGATACCGATTGAGTCTTAAATTCGAAAATCGCAAAAATGACTGATTAACCTCAGGTGTCTCTCCATCGAGGCAGCCCCACAGAGTGAAAAAGGACGAATGTCCCTCCATTTGATAAAATTTCCTATATAAAGAAGGAAGGGGCATTGGATTCGTCACCCGCTCGATTCCCACATCGAGAACTCGGAGGGGAAAAGCTCCGCTTTCCCCCTTCCGACGGTCGCTAAAGCTCCCTGCCTCCCTTCTCGGGCTTGCGTCCTGCGACCAAAGGGGCATACCCCTTTGGAACCCCCACTGATTTGTGAAGGTTCACAAATCAGTCAATCTCGCTCCCATTCGGGCTTCGCTCTCCTCTCCTTGAGAGAGGAACCATGCCCACTCAGCCCTCATAGGGGATTCCTCATCCAATGCCCCTTCCTTCTTTACAGTTTCAGAAATGCTCCCCCATTTATCCCTCTTTACTTGCCGAATCCTATCTATTATTATATAAGAAGGAAAGTAATGATGAAATCGACAACTATCATTTGTGTTCGTCGTAAGGGAAAAGTGGCTATTGCCGGTGATGGTCAAGTTACTATGGGCCAGACAGTATTGAAAAGAAAAGCCAGTAAGATTAGAACTCTGTATAAAGGAAATGTCTTAGCTGGTTTTTCTGGAGCGACTTCGGATGCCTTTGCCCTCTTTTCCCGGTTTGAGAAAAAATTGGGTGAGTATAGAGGAAATCTTTCTAGAGTAGCCATAGAATTAGCTAAAGATTGGCGATTGGATAAGGCATTGCGAAAACTGGAGGCCCTCCTTATTGTGGCGGACAAGGATAAATCATTTTTGATTTCGGGAACCGGGGATGTGGTCGAACCAGATGATGGACTTTTAGCCATCGGCTCGGGAGGGGCATATGCTCTGGCGGCCGCTCGGGCCATGATTCATCATACGGATTTCTCCGCCAAAAAGATTGCTTCAGAGGCGATGAAAATAAGCTCTGATATTTGTATCTATACAAATGATTATATTTCTGTTGAGGAACTTTAAATGGCTATTGAACTTCCTAATTCTCTAAAAAAGACTTTTAAAAAAGAAGAATTGACCCCCCGAGAAATAGTTTCTGAGCTCAATAAGTATATTATTGGTCAGGATAATGCAAAAAAGGCTGTGGCGATTGCTTTGCGCAATCGATACCGACGAAGAAAACTTCCTTCTGAGTTAGCAGAGGAAATTGTTCCCAAGAATATCCTGATGATTGGTCCAACTGGGGTAGGAAAAACCGAGATCTCTCGGAGATTGGCTAAATTGACCTCTTCTCCTTTTCTTAAGATCGAAGCCAGTAAATTTACCGAAGTCGGATACGTGGGACGGGATGTGGAATCTATGATAAGGGATCTTGTCCGGATAGCTGTGAACATGGTGAGGTCTGAAAAGATTGAAGAAGTGAAAGAAAAGGCAAGACAGAATGTTGAAGAAAAAATCTTGGATATTCTTCTTCCTCCTAAGAAAAAATCAACTGAATCCTCCTCTTCGGAAGAGCAGGAAAAGTTTTATGAGACAAGAGAGAAATTGAGAAAACAGCTCCGGAATGGAGAACTAGAGAAAAGGGTTGTTGAGATTGAAGTCAAGGAAAAATCTTCTTCTCCTATGGAAATTTTTTCAAATTCTGGGGTTGAAGAAATAGGGATTCAGATTCAGGAAATGATGCCAGGACTTTTAGGAGGAAAAACAAAGAAGCGAAGGATGAAAATAGAAGAAGCCCGAGATTATTTGTTGGAAGAAGAGCAGAAAAAATTGATAGACATGGACCAGGTATCTCGTCTGGCTGTGGAAAGAGTGGAAAATTCAGGGATTGTTTTCTTGGATGAACTGGATAAAGTCTCTGGCCGGGAATCCGGACAAGGAGGTCCAGAAGTCAGTCGGGAAGGAGTCCAGAGGGACATGCTCCCTATTATTGAGGGGACCACTGTGAATACGCGTTACGGTTTGGTGCGTACAGATCATATCCTGTTTGTGGGGGCAGGAGCTTTTCATACCACTAAACCTTCTGATCTTATTCCGGAACTCCAAGGAAGATTTCCTATCCGGGTGGAATTGGGTTCTTTAGGAAAAGAGGAATTCATCAAGATTTTAACCGAACCTGAGAACGCCGTGAGCAAACAATACCAAGCCTTACTGGAGACTGAAAATATACAGATCAATTTCACTAAGGAGGCTTATGAAGAGATTGCAAAAACGGCAGAAAAGGTGAATGATATAACAGAAAATATTGGAGCGCGAAGACTTCATACCATCATGGAAAAGGTGATGGAGAAGATCTCCTTTGAAGCTCCGTATCTTAAAAAGAAAAAGGTTTCGATAAGTAAAGATTATGTGAGAAAACAGCTGCAGAATATTGTTGAAGATGAAGACTTAAGCCGTTTTATCCTTTAATGAAAAAATTCACCCTCTGGGTTTTACTCGGGGTGTGCATTCCATTTTTTTATGGGTGCGGAAAAAAAGGGCCTATCCATCCTCCTGTCACCCAAGTTCCCCAGAAAATCCAATCCATCCAGGTTTTCCAGAGGGGAAAATCCTTGATTTTAGAGTGGGAAAACCCTCAATCTTACACCGATGGGAGCCCCCTGCCGGGGATCCGTGAAGTTGAAATCTGGTTGTGCTCGAAAAAAAAATCAGAGAATAAAGACTTCCAACCTCTTTCACCCCAGAAATTTAAAAAAGAAGCTGAACGGATTATCACTATTTCTAGGAAGAATTTTTCTGAATACCGATTGAATCCCAAAGAAGCTTCTTCAGATTTCTGTTATGTATATCCAATGAAGGAAGAAGAATTCCTCTCCCGAATCTATATATTCGGAATGCGCATAAGGGATAGGGAAAACAAAAAATCTCCTTTCTCGGAATTCAAGTCCGTGGAACCCCAGCTTGTGTCTCTTCCTCCTAGAGGACTTCAGGGCCATCTCTCGGAAGAAAGGATCGAATTAGAGTGGGAGCCCCCACAAAAAAATATTGATTTGTCTTCGCCCCCAGAATTGAAGGGATATAATATTTACAGAGCTAAAAAAGAGGAGGATTTCACACGGATCAACTCTCAATTGATTCAGGAGGAAAAATATAAAGATACGGATATTTCCTTCGGCCCTGTCTATTCCTATTTGGTGAGAGCTTCGGCCACAAAATCTTCTCCTTATGTGGAAAGCGATAATTCCGAAATCATAGAAATCCATGCCCAGGACAAGTTCCCCCCGGAGGCACCAAACAAAGTAAAAGCAATAGTGGGGAAAGATACAGTGGCGTTAAGCTGGCAGTCAAACCAAGAGAAAGACCTGGAAGGATACAGGGTATGGCGTCGAAAAGAAGAGACAGAAGACTATGAACTTCTCACTTCCCAAACCATTCAAGAGAATGCTTACATTGATTCAACAGTTGAAATGAATCAAAGATATTATTATGCTATTACTGCTTTGGATGAAGCGGGCAATGAAAGTCCGAGGTCTCAGAGTGTGTATGTGAAAGTGGAGGAAGATTTGGATGAAAATTTATCATTATAAATTTAAAGAGAAGATTTATTATGGAATATTAAAGGAAGAAAATCTTTATCCCATCAAAGGATCCCTTTTCAGGAAATTTGAGATAGAAGATAAAAAGATACCCATCGGTGAAGTCATCCTGCTTCCTCCCGTGAAACCCACAAAGATTGTAGCTGTGGGAGCCAATTATAAAGACCATGCCATGGAGAGAGGACGGCCTATCCCCAGGGAACCCTTGATTTTCCTTAAACCCCCTTCAGCTGTGATTGGCTCTCATGAAAGCATCATTTACCCCCCTATGACAAAAAGAGTGGATTATGAAGGAGAGCTCGCTGTGGTGATTAAAAAGAGACTCTGGAATATTGCTGACGATGAAAAACTTCAGGATTGCGTTTTAGGATACACTTGCTTTAATGACGTCACGGCCAGAGACCTTCAGGATAAAGATATTCAGTTTACACGGGCGAAATCTTTTGATACATTTGCGCCTATGGGTCCTTGTTTGGTGACGGATGTGGATCCTTCTCGTTTGAAGATAAAAACTTTTTTAAACGGGAAGCTCCGGCAGTCCTCGAATACTCATAACTTAATATTTTCAGTTCCTTATTTAGTAAAGTTTATCTCTCAAATTATGACCCTCAACCCTGGAGATGTGATTGCTACCGGCACCCCCGCTGGGATTGGGCCTATGGGGTCTGGAGATCGGGTGGATGTTCAGATTGAGGGAATCGGGAGTCTTTCCAACACAGTGATGAAAATAAAAGGAGAAAGGACCTGAACATTCTCAAAATAAAAGATTTTGAGGAAAGAAAATCTATCATTAAAATAGACAAGGAAGCATAATGCGGAGAAAAGCGGACAAAGTTTATTGCTTTCATTGACGAGCCTGTAGACTGCTCCGCTATGTTTTCTGTATTTTGTGGGAGGTAAGTATGCAAATCTTTCTGGATACAGCTAATTTGGAACAGATAAGAGAAGGAGTGGAATGGGGAATAGTGGATGGAGTGACCACCAACCCAACTCTGATTTCCAAGGAAGAGGGGTCTTTCCAAGAAATCATTAAAGAAATCTGCAACGTGGTTTCGGGTCCTGTGAGTGTGGAATGTGTGTGCACTCAATCTCAAGATATTATCAAAGAAGCACGGTCTCATGCTAAATTGGCTCCGAATGTTGTGGTGAAAATCCCCATCTGTCGGGAAGGTCTCAAAGCCACCAGTGTTCTCTCTAAAGAGAACATCAAAGTCAACACCACTTTGGTGTTTTCGGTTAACCAGGCTCTTTTGGCAGCCAAAGCCGGGACCCGGTTTGTCAGTCCTTTTATCGGACGGCTCGATGATAGAGGTCATGAAGGACTGGATATTGCGGATCAAATTGTGACGGTCTTAGAAAACTATGAGATGGAGACAGAGGTTATTGTAGCCAGCATTAGACACCCTCTTCATGTTACAGAAGCCGCTTTAATCGGGGCTGATATAGCCACGGTTCCCTTTTCCGTTTTGGAAAAAATGTTGAGACATCCTCTCACCGACATTGGAATCGATAAATTTTTGAAAGATTGGGATAAAGTTAAGGGCCGCTAAACAGGGTAAGTAAAATGACCATTAAGAAAAGATTAAAAGAACTCCAAGAAAAACAAAAATCTGCGGAAAGAGGCGGAGGGGAAGAAAGGATAAAAAAACAGCACAAATCAGGAAAACTCACGGCTAGAGAACGGATCAACCTCCTTCTGGATGATGGTTCCTTTCAGGAAATGGATAAACTGGTGGTTCACCAGTGTCAAGATTTTGGGATGGAAAAGAGAAAAATCTATGGAGATGGAGTGGTCTCAGGCTACGGAACCATAAATGGAAGAACTGTGTACATCTTTGCTCAGGATTTCACTGTATTTGGAGGCTCCTTGAGCCGGACCAATGCTTCTAAAATCGTGAAGATTATGGACTTGGCCATGAAGATGGGGGCTCCGTTAATCGGACTGAATGATTCAGGAGGAGCACGGATTCAGGAAGGAGTGGCCAGTTTGGGTGGTTACGCAGACATTTTTTTAAGAAATGTCCTGGCCTCCGGAGTGATTCCTCAAATATCAGCCATCATCGGTCCTTGTGCGGGGGGAGCTGTTTATTCTCCAGCGATCACAGATTTCATCATCATGACCCAAGATATCAGCCGGATGTTCATTACCGGGCCTCAAGTGATCAAAGCCGTGACTCATGAAGAGGTGACGATGGAAGAATTAGGAGGAGCCGAAACCCATAATACTTTGAGTGGAGTGGCTCATTTTTCTGCTGAAAACGAAGAACATACTTTTTCTTTGATCCGCGAACTACTCTCCTTCATTCCTGATAACAACATGGAAGATCCTCCAGAAAAGGAAACCAGTGACTCTCCTGAGAGGATTAATGAAAACCTCAATTTTGTAGTCCCCGATGATCCCAATCAGCCTTACGATGTAAGAGAAATCATAAGTGATGTTATGGATGATCAATATTTTTTTGAAGTTCAGGAATACTACGCGAAAAATATTGTGGTCGGGTTTGGTCGATTGGGTGGAAAACCCGTGGGAGTTGTGGCCAATCAGCCGGATTATTTAGCCGGGGTATTGGATATCAATTCATCCGATAAAGGAGCTCGGTTTGTCCGGTTTTGTGATGCCTTCAACATCCCCCTCATCACATTTGAGGATGTTCCTGGGTTTCTCCCGGGAGTGTCTCAAGAACACGGAGGAATCATTCGTCATGGAGCTAAGCTTCTTTATGCCTTTGCCGAAGCCACTGTTCCTAAAATCACTGTGATTACCCGAAAGGCTTATGGAGGGGCTTATTGTGTGATGTCTTCCAAACACATTCGGGCCGACATCAATTATGCCTATCCTACAGCAGAGATTGCGGTGATGGGTCCGGAAGGAGCAGTGAAAATTGTTTACAGACGGGATTTAGAGAAAGCTGAGGACACTGATAAATTAAGGGAGAAAAAAGTCCAGGAATTCAGGGAAAAATTTGCAAATCCTTATATTGCCTGTGAAAAAGGTTATGTAGATGAGGTTATAGAGCCCAAGGTCACTCGTCCCAAACTCATCGCGGCTTTGAATATGCTGGAAAACAAAAGAGATAAAAATCCTCCTAAAAAGCACGGGAATATTCCATTGTAGGAGATCAGTAAACATCTTTATGAAGGAATAGAGATTGTTGATTTTATTCAATGGGACAAAAATGATAAAGTGACGGAAGCATAGGATAAGGAAAATTAAAAGTGGCCAAGAAACTAAAAAAAGTTCTCATTGCCAATAGGGGTGAGATAGCTGTCCGGATCATTCGAGCTTGCCAGGAAATGGATATTCTTCCGGTGGCTGTGTATTCAGATGTGGATAAAAAAGCCCTTCATGTTCAGCTGGCAGATGAGGCCTATTATTTAGGAGGAGCTAAACCTTCAGAAAGTTACTTGAACATAGATAAGTTGATCCATATCGCCCAAAAATGCAAAGCGGATGCTCTCCATCCCGGTTATGGGTTTTTAGCTGAAAATTCAAAGCTGGTCCAAAGGTGTGAAGAAAAAGGGATTATTTTCATCGGTCCTCCCTCAGAAGCGATGAAAACCATGGGGATTAAAACTACTTCTCGAAGCCAGATGGCCCAAGCCGGAGTCCCTATTATTCCCGGAACCGTGAAGCCCATAAAAACAGAAAAAGAATTGAAGAGAGAGGTCCAAAAAATCGGTTTCCCTCTTATACTTAAAGCTGCGGCTGGAGGAGGAGGAAAGGGACTCAGGCTGGTTTTCAAAGAAGAGGACCTTTTATCTTCTTTCCGGTTGGCTAAATCAGAAGCTCAATCCAGTTTCGATGATTCTTCGGTATACATCGAAAAATACATTCAAGAACCCCATCACATTGAAGTACAGGTCCTCTGTGATCAACATGGACAAGCCATTCATCTTGGAGAAAGAGAATGTTCCATTCAAAGGAGATACCAGAAGGTTCTTGAGGAAACGCCTTCTCCGTTTTTGAATGAAGAGATTCGCCAGAAGATGGGAAGAGTGGCGGTTAAGGCTGCTCAGGCTGTCCACTACCACAATGCAGGGACGGTGGAGTTTGTCGTGGACGGTAAAAAAAATTTTTATTTTTTAGAGATGAATACACGACTCCAAGTTGAACACCCGATCACCGAAATGATTACAGGTGTGGATTTGGTAAAGGCCCAGCTGGAGGTGGCCTCGGGATTGCCTCTGCGTTTAGCTCAGAAGGATATCTTCCGCAGGGGACATTCCATGCAGTGCCGAATTTATGCAGAGGACCCAGAGAATAATTTCATGCCTTCACCAGGAAAAATTGAGCATTTCCGTTCTCCCGGAGGGGGTTTGGGAGTTCGGGATGACAGCGGGATTTACGAAGGGTTCCGTGTGCCCTTAGAATACGACCCCCTTCTCTCCAAGCTCATCACATGGGGGAACACCCGCAAAGAAGCTATCCATCGGATGCTGAGAGCTTTATCCGAATACCAGATATACGGGATTAAAACCACTATCCCCTTTTTCAAACGGATACTTCTTCATCCTCAGTTTTATGCAGGAAAGTACAACACTCACTTTATTGCCAATTTAGAAAAGGGAAAACAAAGGGAGGAACCCGAAGAACAGTTTATTGCTTTGGTAGCCGCGGGAGTTAAGAGCCATTCAGAGTCTAAAAGGGGTTTGGTGGCTCGGAAGAGAAAAAAATCGAGCAACTGGAAATTTCAGGGTAAAATCCAAAATTTTTCAAATAACTTCTAAAATGAATTTGTCTTTTTGGGTCAATAATAAAGAGTATAAGTTAAAAGTTAAAGAATATCAGAAAAATTCAATCCACGTGTGGGTGGGAGAGAGGAAGTACAATGTAGAGGCAGAGTATTTAAAGCCAAATGTGCTCCTTTTGAATGTGGAAGGGAAGGTTTACGAGACAATGATCCATTCGAATGCCGTTTCTCACTCTGTTTATGTGAACGGCCTTCGGTTTGATGTGCAAAAGAAATCTTTGAACCAGATTTTAGGAAAACAAGCGGGAAAAACGAGGAAAAAGGATATCAAAACTTCAATGCCGGGAAAAATAGTCAAGGTACTGATGGAAGAAGGAACAGAAGTTCAAGAAGGCCAGGCCGTTTTAATTCTTGAAGCTATGAAAATGCAGAATGAAATTAAATCTCCTCAAGCGGGGCGCATAACAAAATTGGGATCTAGGGCTGGAGATTCTGTAGAAGCTGGTGCTCTTTTATTTACTGTGGAATAAATAAAAATGGAGGGGAGTTGGGAGTCTTTCTCTTCAAAGAGAATGTTTCCTCTTTGAAGAGTTGAAAATTTTTATCCCCATGGGGAAATTCCTATTTCTAGACAATGATGCTATATTTAATGGTTAGACCCAAAAAATGTTCAAGAAAAGGAAACAAAAAGTCAAAATTTATTCCGACTCTTTTTTTATAAGTCTCGGTCCCTTTTATGAATAATTCAGGTTAAATAAACATGATGAAATTGGGAAGGGTCAAATTTAAAACTTTAATCGTTATCCTCTCTCTCTTTGTATTGTTAGCGGGGGCAGGATACATCATCAATCGGGTGGTCCTCCGTCAGATAGAAAAGAGGATTGAGACCCATTTTGGTTTTGATGAAATCCACCTGGGCGTTTTTCCCCCGTCTGTGGTGATCGAGGATCTCCGGTCTAAATCCATGACCCCTTTCATTGCTTCCGATCGGGTGAGGCTGCAAATTTCCTCTGGAACTTTATGGTCCAAATCAATCCAGTTTAATGTTTTTATGGAACATCCCGTAGTGAGGATGGAGGGGATTCCTCAAGAAAAGAATAAAAGAGAAAAAGACTTTGACTTTGTTTCATCCCTTCCTGTTGGAATTCACAAAGGAGTTATTAGCAATGGAGAACTCTATTTTTGGGCAAAGGGGATGCGGATATTTTCGAAAAAAATAGAGGCTCTCATCTTCAAGAAAAAAGACCGCTTGGAGTTAAAGATGGAAGCGGAAGAGAATATCTTTGATTTTGGAGATGAAAGAGAAAAAATCAAGGGAAAAATGAACCTTATACTGGAAGGGAAGGGGAAGGAGTTCGATATCAGGAAATTAAATATCCGTGGAAACGGGTGCATCCTGAAAGCAGAGGGAAAGTTGTTGGAGCCTTTTAATCCTCGATTTCATTTAAAAAGCTTTTTCAACCTTCCAGCAGAGTTTGCTTCGGGGATGTTCCATCTTCCTTTTGATTGGCAAGGAAAGCTGGAAGGAGAGGGGATGTTAACCCGGAAGAACCGGACGTTTTTGGCTCAAGCTGATTTTTCCAGCAGAAACTTGGTTCTTAATGATGTAGATATGGGGAAAGTGGAAGGAAATGTGGATTATAATCAAAAAAAGGGAGGGACAGTCGAGCTGAACATCCAGAAAAATCGATCTTCTCAAGAATTCGTAAAAATCCGTTTTGAGGGGAATAAAATAAAGGGAGAAGCCCGTCGGTTTCATCTGGACCCCATTGTCCATTTCATTTCACTGCCCTGGCCCGTTCTTTCTCCTGTTTGGGGAGAGTTCACTATGAAAAGAGGCCGGCTCAATGTAGAAATGGAATTTCGAGACCAATTGATGGCTCCCTTGGGTCATGAATTTCCCTTTCAGGGAAAACTGAATCTTTTCTGGGACGGAGATAGAAGAGTTTCTTTCAAGGCTCCGGACCTTAGATCGACCTTTGCTCATGTTGAGTTGGATGGAGAATTATCTGTGGGGAGGAATATGGATATCTCCATTGAGGGAGAGGTGAACCATCTTCAACAAGCCCGGATATTCACAGAAGAGTTTTTAGGCCAAGAATTTAAATTCCCAGAAACTCAGGGAAAGGGAAAAGCCAAATTACAAATCTTTGGCCCTTTTAAATCTCCTCAATTGTATGCCCGGTTTTCTTTTTCTCCTGGAATTTTTGACCGTTTTGAAGTCAATAAGGTGCAAGGTGAAGCTGAGCTTATTAAAAATGAGTTTTTTGGAAGGTTTAACTTGAAGGATCCGGTAGCGGAGGGTAAAGTCAGTTTATTTTCCAGCCCCCAGGAATTCAGGACAGAAATTCAGCTCCAAAGGGGAAAAATAGAAAAAATACTTCCCAAAATAGATGTTCCTGTGCCTTTAACGGGGGAAGTTTCTGGAAATTTCGAGTACACACAGAAAGATGGGGAACCTCATTTCCAAGGGGACTTTTCCAGCCCCCATCTGGAGATGGGAGGACAGGAATTTTCCGAAGTGAATGGCAAGATCAACTGGTCCCCCGATAAGATTTCTTTCCCTTCTCTTCAGTTTGATTATCTTGAGGGCCAGGTCGAAGGAATTCTCCTCTTAAACACTTCTAAGGACCATTTTGATGTGAATGTGGAAGGGAGGAACATCAATATTTCTTCATTCCATCCCCATTTGAAAGGGAATTTAAATTTTAACATGGAAGGCCAAGGCACATTCGGAAAGAATAAGGCCAAGGGAAAAGTGAAGATCCAAAGTTTGAAGTTCCCTCCCCTTCAAAAAACAGATTTTATAGGAGAAGCAAAACTAGGCCTTTCTTCGAACACTCTTCAATTGGATTTGGATGGAAATTTTTCTCCTGGAAAAAATAGGTTTCAATTTTCCCTCAAAGCCCCCCTTTTCAATAATACGGTATCGGGAAAAGTTGCCGGAAGTTTTGAAAATTTTGATTTAGTCATTCCTTGGACCGGAGCCAAAGGAAAGATCAATTATATGGCTGAACTTTCGGGGAAAAGAGCTTTTCCTCGATTCAAAGGAGCCATTGATTTTCAAGGTTCTGTATTTCCTTTTCCTCAATTCCCCCACGCATTGAGAGATTTCTCAGGCCTTATTTTCGTAGAAAACAATGAATTTTCACTTCGATCCTTCCAGGGGAAATTGGGAAGAGGAAATTTAAAAGGAAACGGCCAGCTTACCGTAGGAGATAAGGGGATAAAAGACATCAATCTCCAGATAGAAGGGAAAGACATGCTCCTTTCTCCTCTGGAAAGGACTCGAGCTTTGACCGATGGGAGTTTGAGTCTCACTCAAGAAGACGGACAGCTGAACCTTAAAGGAAAATTATTTGTAGACCGACTCTCCTGGAGGCGGGAATTCACAGAGAAATTTGAATTTTATCCTTCTCCTTATTATCAACCTGAAAAAAAGTCCGATTTGCTTGAGAATCTCAAGTTGAACCTCCGGTTGGAGGCGGAGGATAACGCTAGGATAGAAAATTCTCTGGTGAATCTAGAAACTCGTTTTGATCTAAATGTTAAAGGAGATCTGAATTCTCCTGTGATTCTGGGAGATATTGAAGCTTTAAGTGGAGAAGCCTATTTTCAGGATAGGGAATTCAGGATTGTAAAAGGGGAAGTGAGCTTTTTCGATCCTTTGAGGATTGAACCTTATTTAAATTTTAAAGGAGAAACTTACATAAAAGACTATAGGGTGACCTTTTCCCTACAGGGATTTTTAGATAATTTGAAACCTCAGTTTAATTCCTCTCCTCCTCTTCCTCCCGAAGATGTTTTGGCTCTTATCACTCTCGGACAATCTTTCCGGAGAACTTATTCCTATGAAAAGAGTACTCGTCAGAGTACGGCCTCTCTTTTGTCTTTCCAGCTTTCTGAGGAAGCAGAAAAACGGGCGGAAAAACTTTTCAGCATCGATCGGTTTCGGATTGATCCCTTTATTATGGGGTCTTCGGCAGAGATGACAGCTCGGCTGACGGTAGGGAAAAAAATCACCAGGAATTTTTTCATTTACTATTCGACTAACCTGAGTACTCAGAGAGAAGAGATTGCGCGGTTGGAATGGGAGCTCACCCGAGACCTCTCTGTGGTGGGGACCCGGCAAGAAGATGGTCGGCTCAGTTTTGACTTCAAAATTCACAAGAGATTTTAAAAGGATGAATATAAAGAAGATTTCCGTTTGTTTTTTGATTTCATTCTTTCTTCTGGTTTTAGGAAAAGGGGTAGCTGCCTTTGATTTTCCACAAAAGCGGCCCATTGTTTCCCGAATAACCTTTAAGAGTGAAGGAGAGTTAACCACTCAGGGGATGAAAGAATTGATCACAGTTAAAGAAGGGAACCCTTTTTCTTTACAAGAAGTTACAAAAAGCATCAAACAGATTTACCAAACGGGACTCTTTTCAGATATTCAGGTTTTGAAAAAGGGTAGAGAGGAGATTGAATTGATTTTCCTCTTAACCAAGAAATTCTCTGTCCGGAAAATCAGCATTTCAGATAGTGGAAAAATTCCCCGGAAAAAAATCAAAAAAGGACTGTTTTCACTCCGGAGAGGAAGTGCATTCTCCGAGTATAAATTGAAGGAAGCGGAAAAACAGGTAAAACAATTATTAAGAGAAGAAGGTTATTTTTCCCCAGAAATTGAGATGAGCACAGAAAAAAAACCGGGCACTTCTTTAGTGGATGTATTTCTTAAGGTGGAGTCTTTTCAGAAGTATATGATTCAAAGGATCAATTTTTCTGGAAATGTTATTCTTTCAGAGAAAAGGCTGAAAGAAGAAATGAAAAGTGAGGAGGGAGAGAGGTATGTCCCTTCCCGCTTAGAAGAGGATCTCCAAAGATTAAAGCAGGTTTTCAGTTCTATGGATTACTTTTGGGCAGAGATTGAGGTGGAGAAGAAAGATTTCGATCAAAAAGAAAACAAGGTTTCTCTTTTGATTAAAATTATTCCTCATGAAAAAATAAAAATTGTGGTGAGAGGGGCTCAGGTACCTCTGGATCTTTTAAAGCCCCTATGGGAAGAAAGAATTTTTAAGGAATGGGGACTGGAAAAAGGAGAAGCTAAGATTATTCATCATATGCGAAAGAAAAATTATCTTTTCGCTCAGGTGAGTGCTTCGATTCAAAGAGAGGACCATCATATACGGGTTATCTATGACATCCAACCTGGCCAAAAGTATAAAATTGGTGAGCTTCGGTTTGAAGAGCTCAATTATTTCACCCCTGTCCAGTTGAAGAGGGAGCTGGAAATCGCCAGGAATATTCCTCTGATTGGGGGGGTCGACGGAGCCAGGCTTTTTGAATTACCGCAGGAAATAGAGAGCCTTTACAAATCTCATGGTTTTACCCAGACTCGTGTCTCTTTAAATTTCAACAGGTTTCAGAATAAAGTCAACCCCATCCTTTATGTGAAAGAGGGAAGCCAAAAGAGAATTGAATCTATTGAAATCCAAGGAGCTTCCGCTTTCAGTAGAGAAAGGATTTTAGAACAAATTCAAAGTACCCAAGAAGGACCTTTTTATAAGCCCCGAGTGAAAAAGGATCCTGAAAGGCTGGAAAATTTCTATCTCCAACAGGGTTTTAGAGAGACCGAGGTCAAGGTTAAGATAAATCGCAGGGAGGAAAATCTTTATTCTTTATTGTTTCAGATTGAGGAGGGAAATAAGGTTGAAATCGAGAATGTGATCATTAACGGAAATGTCATCACCAGAGATAAAACCATATTGAAAGAACTTTTGGTCAGAGAAGGGGATTATGCTCGCTACGATTTGATAAGAAAAAGCGAAAGAAGGCTGGAAAGGCTGGGGATATTTTCTGAAATAAAAATAGAGGAAATCCCCTTATCTCCAGAAAAAGAAAATTTACTTATCCGAGTAAGAGAAGGGGAAAGAAATTATGCCAGTTTAGGTTTGGGATTGGAAACCAAAGAGGAACCCAGGTCATTAGATATCAGTCAGAACGTGATTCGTTTACGAGGAACTGCAGAGCTGGTCCGGAGCAACATTTTAGGCACAGCCGCTCAACTCAGCCTGGTTGGCCAATTCAGCTTAAAAGAAAAAAGAGGAGTGGTCAGTTGGGAGCAGCCCTATTTCTTAGGCCTTCCTCTGGAGACCTTTGTGAATGCATGGCTTGAAAGGGAGGCCCGAAAAAGCTTTAGTTTTGATCGACGAGGAGTAACTTTGACCACCATAAAATCTTTGTCTAAGTCTGATGACATGGTGTTTTTGACCACTCTGAGATGGGCTCAGACGACCCTTTTTGATCTTCAGATTGAAGAATCCGAAGTGGACCGCCAGCATTCTCCTTTCTCCTCCTCTTCTATTTCGGGTAGTTTCATATGGGATAAGAGGGATGATGCCTACAATCCAGAAAAGGGATATTTTTTCAGTTCTGTTCTGGAGTGGGCTTATCCTTTATTCCAGGCAGAATCTAATTTTTTGAAGAGTTTTACCAAATACCAGCAATATTTCCCGATATTTTCCGATGTAAGATTCAGTTTGACTTCCCGTCTGGGTTTGGGCCGAGGAAAAATTCCTATACATGAAAGATTTTTCGGTGGAGGAAGCAATTCATTTCGGGGAGTTGAGTTCGATGAATTGGGTCCCAAAGATCCTCAATCTTCCAAACCGGTTGGGGGAAAGGCTTTGTTTTTGGTCAATATGGAGTTGACGTTCCCTCTTTATTTATCTCTGGAGAACTTACACGGAGTGGTTTTTTATGATAAAGGGAATGTGTTCGCTCAGAGGAAAGATTTTAGCTTGGCTTCTCTTCAGGATGCAGTGGGAGCCGGACTGAGATACCAGACTCCTTTGGGGCCTGTTCGGTTGGAATTGGGATGGAACTTGGATGCTCCATCCCAAGAAAAAAATATGTTGATGTTTATCACTATCGGGAATGTGTTTTAAATCAATGAAAAACCTTCTCCGTTTGAAAGGAAAGGTTCGATTGATCAGTATGGTTTGGACAGGAATTCTTTTATGGGGATTGATTCTTTGGTTTGAATTTCCTGCCTATCCTCTTCAAAAAACGGTGGACCGAATTGTTGCGGTAGTGGATAATCAGGTGATCACTTTGGCCGATTTAAAGATTGTCAAAGAATTCCACCTCTACCAGACGAAGCCGGGAGATGAGACTCTTAAGGAAACAAAAATTCTGATTAGGTTGATCAATCAAGAATTGGTAAAACAGGTAGCCAGGGAGAATGGGAACCTTGATGAAGAAAAGATCCAAGAAAATCTGGAAAGGCTCAAGGACAGATTGGGAGAAAAAGTGTTTCAAAGAAAGCTTTTGAAATGGGGCCTCCAGCCTGAAAATCTCAAAGAATACATTCGGGAGAAGATTGTTTATAAAAATATCATTGAGAGAAAATTTAAAGATACGGTCGTTATCACTCTCCAAGATATCAAAGATTATTACCGGGAAGAATATCTTCCTTCCCAACAAAAAAAAGGAAAGGAACCTTCCCCTTTAACCGAAGTTCTTGAGGAAATTGAATTAAGGGTAAAAAAGAAGAAAGTGGAACAGCAAGCAGAAGACTGGCTTAGAAATTTAAGGAAAGAGGCAAAGATTCATATAAAAATGGATGAATACAAAAATATATGGAATGAATCGGAGTGAAACCATGAGTTTTACAGCATTCTTATTTCCTGGACAAGGTTCTCAAACAGTGGGAATGGGAAAGGATTTGTACGAACACTCGTCTTCAGCTCAAGAAATTTTTGAAAGAGCGGATAAAGCTTTAGGTTTTGAGATTTCCAAGCTCTGCTTTGAGGGTCCTGAAGAAAAGTTGAAATTGACCCAAAACACTCAGCCAGCCCTTTTGACGGTGAGTTATATTCTTTTTCAAATGCTGGGAATCAGTCCGGATATCGCCGCAGGACATAGTTTGGGAGAATACTCAGCTTTGGTGGCTTCCGGAGGGTTGAGTTTTGAAGATGCTCTCATTCTTGTGCACAAACGAGGAAGGTATATGCAGGAGGCCGTGCAGGTGGGACAAGGTTCCATGGCAGCCGTGTTGGGTGCTGAGCCTCAAAAAGTAAAACAAGCTCTTCAGGAGGTGAAGAACGGAGTGGTGGAAATAGCCAACTGGAACAGTAGGGAACAGATTGTTATTTCCGGCCATAAAAAATCTGTGGATGAAGCTTTGGCTTTGATAAATCCTCCTCGTTCTGTGGTTCTTCCTGTGAGCGCTCCTTTTCATACTTCTCTCATGAAAAGTGCTGAAGAAAAACTATCCCAAGATTTAGATAGAGTTGAATTTAATGATTTGAATTTCCCAGTTATTACTAATGTGGATGCCAGAGTGGTTCATCAGGGTTCCCGAGCCAAGGAAGCTCTAAAGAAACAGGTGAATCATCCGGTTTTGTGGTATCAAACCATGGAAGTTTTAGCAAAGAAGAAAACAGACATATGTGTAGAGTTGGGTCCCAAAAAAGTCTTAACCCGATTGATCAAGCGTGGCAGCCGCGAGTGGGATTCCAAGCCCCAGATCTTCAGTGTGGAAGATATACCCAGTTTAGAGAAAGCCAAACAGGTCCTTTCCTAACCCCCAAAAATTCTGGGGAGGGTGATTCGCTCAAATCGGATTTTAACGCCGTATCCGAAGGGATTCCCTGTTTCTTTTTCGAAGAGGATGGGTCCTATCACGGGATGTTCTTCCGTCCGTCCTCACTCCACCCATCTCCCTGTGGGTCCCTTCCGCTGCGGGCGGGCGGGAGAACATCCCGCGCCACCCATCCAAAAAAACATTCCATTTCCCATGGTTCATTTGTAAGAGTTCTCATCTCCGCAGTGAACCGACAAAGTTAGGAATGGAGAAAATCAGCGTGCTGACGATCCCCCATCCCTCATCCTTTTCTTTGGGGTGGGTTGAAATATTCCCCATCCCTGAGTATATTGGATTGAAGAGATGACCCAAAATAAATTATCTACACCTATGATGGATCAGTACCACCGGATCAAAAAAAAGAACCAGGATGCTTTATTGTTTTTTCGGTTGGGCGATTTTTATGAAATGTTTTATGAAGATGCAAAGGTGGCCTCTTCTGTTCTGGAAATAGCCCTGACTTCGCGGCAAAAGGTTCCGATGTGTGGGATCCCCTATCATACAGCGGATTCTTATATATCCAAGCTTTTGAGGAACGGTTATAAAGTGGCCATTTGTGAGCAGGTGGAAGACCCCAAAAAGGCAAAAGGTGTGGTCAAAAGAGATGTGGTGAAAGTTTTAACTCCAGGAACGGCGGTGGAAGTGGAATTGGGGGATGAAAAAGAAAACAACTATATCGCCAGTTTATGTATAGAGAACAATACTTGGGGGATGGCTTTCATCGATTTGGCAGCGGGTCAGATGAAAACTATTCAGAAGGATACACGTGGACATAGAAATCTTAAGGATGAGGTATTCAAAACTTTCCCTAAGGAAATCATATATCCGGAGTCCCGGGGAAAAAAGCTGAAAGAAATTTTCTCCTGGGAGGAGATGACTTCGGTGATGGAAAGTCCCCAGGAAGACTGGATATTCGATTTCACTCAAGCTAAGAATTTTATTTTCGATCATTTTCAAGTGAAATCTTTGGCTGGTTTTGATCTGGGGGATAAACACATGGCTGTCTCAGCGGCCGGAGCTCTTTTGTACTACCTGAAAAAATTGAGGAAAGAGTCTCTATCTTTGATTCATACGATTTCACATGTTCAGGCCGCCAATCACATGATTCTGGATACCACATGTGTGAAAAATTTAGAATTGATAAAGAATTTAAGGGATGGAGGACGGAAAGGGTCTCTTCTGGAGGTCATTGATTTTACGGTGACCTCCATGGGAGGAAGATGTCTTCGTTCGTGGCTTCTTCACCCTCTCCTGGATTCAAAAGAAATCAACCGTCGATTGGATGCGGTGGAGGAATTTCTCCACCAAACCATAGAGAGGCAGGAATTAAGAAAGAGTTTGGAAGAGATCCATGATTTGGAGCGTTTGACCGGGAAAGTCTCTCTTTCGGTGGCTCATCCCCGGGATTTGGTTTCTTTGAAAAAATCCTTGGCCCCACTTCCTCAAATTCAATCATTGATTCAGTCCTTATCTTCCAGTCAGATTAAGGAGATTGGTGACCAGTGGGATAATGCCCAGGATCTTGTTGATTTGATCGATCGTTCCATTGTGGATGAACCCCCTTTTCTTCTTACAGAAGGCGGAATTATTAAAGAAGGATACAATAAGAAGCTGGATGAGTTAAAGGAGATAAGCCGTTCAGGGAAAACCTTTATCGCCGGTCTGGAAAAAAAAGAGAGAGAAAAAACGGGAATTTCTTCCATCAAAATACGCTACAATAAGATATTCGGATATTACATAGAAGTGACTAAGCCCAATCTTCATCTGGTTCCTTCCGATTATATGCGCAAACAGACTTTGGCCAATTCAGAACGTTTCATAACCCCTGAACTAAAGGAATACGAGGAAAAGGTTCTCAATGCTGAGGAACGCATTCGGGGATTGGAACATGAACTTTTTATGGACCTGCGGAAGAAAATATCGGAAGAAACCACTCGTCTCCAAAAAATTGCTTCCAGTATTGCTCGTCTGGACGTGCTTTCTTCATTGGCCGAACTGGCCTCTTACATGAGTTACAACCGCCCCCGGGTGGATGATGAGGAGAAGATAAACATTGTAGAGGGGCGCCATCCAGTGATTGAAGTGGCCATTGAGGAGGCTTTTATTCCTAATGACACTTATTTGGATCGGGAAAACGACCAAATTCTCGTGGTCACGGGTCCCAATATGGGGGGTAAGTCCACTTATTTAAGGCAGGTCGCTTTAATCTGTATTCTTGCTCAAATGGGCTCTTTTGTCCCGGCTAAACAGGCTCAAATTGGAATCGTGGACCGCATATTCACCCGGATCGGAGCCATGGATTTTCTAACTGCGGGGCAATCCACTTTTATGGTGGAAATGTTAGAGGCGGCAAATATTTTAAATAATGCGACTTCCAAAAGTTTGATCCTTCTAGATGAGATAGGACGGGGGACCAGTACTTTTGATGGGCTGAGTATTGCTTGGGCTGTAGCTGAGTACTTATATGAAAGGGAAGAAGTTCGAGCGAAAACTTTGTTTGCTACTCATTATCATGAATTGACTGAACTGGCTTTTACATTAGATGGAATCAAAAATTATCATGTTTCGGTTAAAGAACAAAAGGAAGACATTCTTTTTTTGAGAAAGATTCTTCCAGGCCCTTCTGACCAGAGTTATGGAATTCATGTGGCTAATTTTGCCGGGATCCCCAGGCCAGTCATAGAAAGAGCCAAACAGATTCTTTTTAACCTGGAAAAACAGGAATTGGACAATTCCGGACTCCCCCGGATGTCTTATAAATCTCCACCTAAAAAGAATAAAGCACAGCTGCCTTTATTTAAAGAGGATAAAGAGAGGGAAATGTTAGAAGAGATTAAAGAAAAGATTGTGAGCAGTGACCCCAATCAGTTGACGCCCATCGATGCTTTAAATTTTCTCCATGAACTGAAGAAAAAAATAGAAGAAAATGAAAGCTCATCTCACGGATGAAGATAAGGGAGTTAAAATTTATCTATGTCTTCGTTGGATTGGCTGTTTTCTTCCAGCTCTTCTCTTTCGAAAACTTCCTCCATGTTGAGGTCTTCATCATAGGGAGCTTCCCCATATTCTTCTTTTCGGTTTTTCAAAGCTTCCTGAAACTCGCTTTTATCTTCGTAACGCCTTAAGAAATTGGAAGCGGAATCACTGTAGCAGAGTTCTAAAAAATCATCTTCAATGGTACAGAAAGTGGATTTACAGTGACCACTCTGAAGGTTCCCGATTTCCTCCACCACAGACGCTTCATTTTTGAGGGCGTTTAGTGTTAACCAGCTGGAGACTTCAATTTCTTCCATTTATTTTCCCCAAAAAGAAACATATCAATTTTTCTTCAATTGTCAAGAGAAAAACTTCGTTTCATCATTATTTCTTTTTTGGGGAAAAGTTTGATTATCAAAAGAGGGAAAGGTAAGGATTTCATCCCCTACCATCGCGGTTTGGGAAATGCTTTTTTCGTTTCCTCGATCTCTTGACATTATTCAAAAGGGATATTTAAATAGAAATGGTGGAATAAAATGAGATTCGATAAATTAACGATTATGTCTCAAGAGGCTTTTCAGAGGGCCCAGTCGAAAGTGGAACAAGAAGGCCAACAGGAATTAAGGCCTGAACATCTTTTGTGGGCTTTTCTCAACCAGGAAGAAAATATCATCAGCTCTATATTTGAAAAGATTGGAGTTAACTCCTCCAAAATTCAAACGGAGATTGAAAAGGCTATAGATAAAATCCCTAAAGTACATGGGACCGAAGGAGAGGTCTATCTTTCTCAATCCATGAGGAAGATCATGAATAATGCTCAAAAAGAAGCAGATAAGCTCAAAGATGAATATATTTCTACAGAGCATCTATTTTTGGCTCTTTTAAAGGAAGGGTCCAGCGAAGCCAGCCGAATCATGAAGGAAAATGGGGTGGATGAAGATGGATTTTTAAAGGCTCTTATGGAGGTCAGAGGAAGTCAGAGGGTCACCGATCAACAGCCTGAATCAAAGTATAAAGTGTTGGAGCGTTACGCTCGGGACATCACCGAAGAAGCTCGTAAGGGAAAGCTGGACCCGGTGATTGGACGAGAAGACGAAATCCGAAGGGCCATTCAGGTTCTCTCTCGGCGAACCAAAAACAATCCAGTTTTGATTGGAGAAGCCGGTGTGGGAAAAACAGCTATTGTGGAGGGATTAGCTCAGAGAATTGCCAATGAAGATGTCCCTCAACCCTTGAAGAATAAAAGGCTCATCGCTCTGGATGTGGGCTCCATGATTGCAGGCGCCAAATACAGGGGTGAGTTTGAGGACCGGATGAAAGCCGTATTAAAGGAAATAAAGGAAAGTGAAGGAGAGGTTATCCTATTTATTGATGAACTCCATACTATCGTGGGAGCTGGGGCTGCGGAAGGAGCTGTGGATGCTTCCAATATGCTAAAACCCCCGTTGGCCCGAGGAGAACTTCGCTGTGTGGGAGCCACCACTTTAAATGAATACAAGAAGAACATTGAAAAGGATGCGGCTCTCGAGAGAAGGTTCCAGCAGGTCTTTATTGATGAACCTTCCTTGGAAGAAACCATTTCCATATTGAGAGGGCTCAAGGAGAAGTATGAAGTCCACCATGGAGTAGAAATCAAAGATTTCGCTTTAGTGGCGGCGGCCACTCTCTCCAACCGGTATATCACGGACCGGTATCTCCCAGATAAAGCTGTGGATTTGATCGATGAAGCTGCGTCTCGAACCCGTATTGAAATAGATAGCCGGCCCGAAGAAATTGACGAACTGGAACGCAAAATCACCCAGATGGAAATTGAAAAACAAGCTTTGAAAAAGGAAAAGGATAAAAGCACTAAAGAAAAGCTGGATCAGTTGAACAAGAATCTTTCTGACCTAAAGGAGAAAGTCAATACTCGAAAGGCCCGTTGGCAGAAAGAAAAGAAAATGATCGACCAAATAAACAGCTTAAAGGAGCAGATGGATTCTCTGAAAGTAGAAGAGCAGAATGCAGAGAGGAGAGGAGATTTAGAGAAAGTGGCCGAGATTCGTTATGGAAAGTTAGCAGAAGTAGAAAAACAGATCCAAAAGAAATCTGAAGAACTTTCTCATTTGCAGAAAAAAGGAAAAATCCTTAAGGAAGAAGTGGATGATGAGGATGTGGCTCAAGTGGTATCCAAATGGACAGGTATTCCTGTAGCTAAAATGATGGAAGGAGAAGCAGAAAAACTCATCAACATGGAAGCCAATCTTTCCAAAAGGGTGGTAGGCCAAGATCAAGCTTTAAGAGCCGTCTCCAATACCATCCGAAGATCCCGAGCCGGGATTCAGGATGCCTCTCGTCCCTTGGGTTCTTTTATCTTTTTGGGCCCCACAGGGGTGGGCAAAACCGAACTGGCCCGGGCCTTAGCTGAATTCCTCTTTGATGATGAAAGGACCCTAGTCCGGCTGGATATGTCCGAATACATGGAGAAACATACCGTAGCCCGTCTTATCGGCGCTCCTCCCGGCTATGTAGGGTATGAAGAAGGAGGGCAGCTTACCGAGACTATCAAGCGCCGACCCTATTCCATCATTCTTCTTGATGAGATTGAAAAGGCTCACGCCGATGTGTTTAACATTCTTCTCCAGATTTTGGACGATGGACGGCTTACCGATGGAAAAGGAAGGACGATTGATTTCAGAAACACCATTATCGTGATGACCTCCAACCTGGGAAGTCAGGTGATCAAGGAGATGAGTCAAGATTATGAGAAAATGAAAACCCAGGTCCGGAGTGTTCTCGAAGAGCATTTCCGGCCGGAATTCCTCAACCGGATTGATGAAATCATCATCTTCAAAGCTTTAAACCGGGAGACTCTGCTCAAAATTGTGGATTTGCAGATAAATATTTTGAGAAAAAGACTACAGGAGAAAGGGTTGGATATCGAAGTGAGCGATGAAGCCAAGAAGTTGCTGGCTGAAAGAGGTTATGATCCGGTTTACGGAGCTCGGCCGTTACAAAGAACCATCCAGCATCACATTCAGAACCCCCTGGCTTTAAAGATGTTAGAGGGAAATTATAAGGAAAAAGACACTGTTCAAGTGGATGTGAATAAGAATAACGAGTTTGTTTTCAAGAAGAAGAGTCCCAAGGAATTGAAGAAGACCGGTTAAATCGGGGAAATTATTCTTGAAGCATTCCCAAAACCGTTATGAATATAAATATCTCTACATATTGATAGGGAGTGAGGGATGGGGGGTCTTCACGGAGTTAGAGATGATTACAATTATTCTTTTTTGATTGACAAACCAGGCAAAAATGTGTACACAGAGGGAAAAGTTCAACGGAGGATAAGATGAAAAGGAGATTTGCACCTATATGTCTGTCTCTTCTATTGTTAAGTCCTTTAGCCATGGCGAATGGTTTGAACTTGAACAGTATGGGGTCCAGAGCATTGGCCATGGGAGGAGCCTATGTTGGATTGGCGGATGATTTCAGTGCAGTTTTTTGGAATCCAGCGGGGATTGCTTTTTTCGAAAAAGACTGTCTGGGGTTCTACGGAACAGACCTGATTCCCATGAGCACATATGCCCTGGAATATCAGGTTCCAGGAACGGACACTCCCATAACTCTTGTGGATGCAGAGAATGAAACCATTCATTATCTGGCGGGGATGGGGGCCTATTACCATCCTGTTACTGAAAATCTCGTTGCGGGTTTAGGAGTGTATGTACCATCTGGCTTAGGAATCCGATGGAAGGGAGAAGATATGGCAAGCATTTCCAACGGTAACCCTTCCATAAATTGGGAAAGCCGTGTCAGTATGGTGACCATTGCCCCCACTTTGGCTTTCAAGATTACCGATCAAATATCCCTCGGAGCGGCCTTGAATGTCAATTATGGGATGTTCAATATCGGTATGCACGCTGGAAAAGTCTCCATCGATCAGCCCCCCTACATGGTAGATCTTGGTCAGTATGAAGAGGAAATGACAGGCTGGGGTTATGGGGCTACCGTGGGCATACTGGTTAAACCAAGTGAGAAATTTAGTTTTGGGGGAACTTTCCGGACCCAAAGCAAAGTTCAGTTCAGTGGGGAAGCCACCATTTCCAATCTCAACTACTTGGGTCTTCAAGCTTCATCCAAACTGGAAAGAGATTTGACCTGGCCCATATGGATTGCTGGGGGAGTGGCCTTTAATCCCATGCAGGAGCTGACTTTGACCGCTGATGTCCAGTACACCCAGTGGTCTGAGCTGGATGTCATTGTAACCGATTTCAAGAACATTTCCTGGCAGATGATAATGGCCCGAAGTGGTCAAGATAAAATGGACCTTCACTGGAAAGACGGCACCCAATTCCGTTTTGGAGCTGAATACAGGATCAACTCTTTAGCCTTGAGAGGGGGTTATTACATCGACCCGGCTGTGGCTCCGGATGAAACCATGAATATCCTTCTTCCCAACTATCACTACAATGTGGTGACAGCCGGATTTGGATATCATTTAAACGGACTCCAGTTGGACTTCGCGGTAGAGTATCTTATGGGTAAAGAACGGGAGATTGATTACAGAAAGGTAATCACCGATCCTAACTATGAATCCGCTATGCCTGGAACTTATAACATGAATGTCCTTGTTCCCAATCTTTCTGTGAGCTACAAGTTTTAAACAGCTTTTTTACGATCTTCCGATAAAATTTTATATATGAATCCTTATTTGGATGAGAAAAATATGAAAATTCAGAAAGCTGTCATCCCGGCCGCGGGTTTTGGTACCCGGTTCCTCCCTTCTACCAAGGCCCAGCCCAAAGAAATGTTGAATGTTGTGGATAAGCCTTTGATTCAGTACAGCGTGGAGGAAGCAGTCCAATCAAAAATCAAAAATATCCTTCTTATCTCCAGCCGAGGCAAGAGTTCTATGGAAGACCATTTTGATCATTCCCCGGAATTAGAGCGGTTTCTTAAGGAGAAGGGAAAACAGGGATATCTTAAAGAGGTGAAGAGGATCGGGGAATTGGTTGATTTGAATTTCATCCGCCAAAAAGAAGCTCTAGGATTGGGGCATGCCATTTCATTAGCTCAAAGCTATGTGGGAAACAACCCTTTTTCGGTTCTTCTCCCAGATGATATTTTTGACTGCCCCACTCCCTGTATAAGCCAGCTCATGGATGCTTTCTCGAAGATGAAGGCTTCCATTATTGTACTGGGGCGGGTGGATAGAGAAGGAACCAAAAAATACGGGATCATAAAGCCCAAACAGGTTTCAGAGAGGATTTTTCAGGTAGAAGATTTGGTGGAAAAACCCGGTCCTGAAAAAGCTTATTCAGATTTGGGGGTATTAGGACGATATGTCTTTACCCCTGAGATATTCCAGGCCATAAAAGAGACCAAACCTGATACCAAAGGGGAAATTCAGATTACAGATGCCATTAAACATCTCCTTAAATCTCAATCTGTATATGGGTATCTTTTTGAAGGCACCCGTTATGATGCAGGGAATAAAATGGGTTACCTCCAGGCTACTCTGAGTTTAGCCTTAAAAAGGCCTGATTTCAAGGAACAGCTCAAAGACTATCTCAAAACTGTCAAGGTTGAGGATTAGGTCGAGAACGTCTCGCCTTTCTCGCTCAATCCAATACATCTCATGACAGGCCCCATTCTAAAGGTAGTTTTATTTCTGAAATAAAAACAAGGGGAGTGGCGAGGGAGGGAGTTGAACCCCCGACGCAGAGATTTTCAGTCTCTCGCTCTACCGACTGAGCTACCTCGCCGTCTGGCCAAACAGCATTTTTTCAATTTTAAAAGTATAATTTTCTTGCCATTTAAAGTCAATTGTTAAATCCATATTTTTTGGGAGATCTTCCGCTTTTTTTTGAAACTCAGCTTTCCCCTGAAAATTTCAACATCCTCATGACTTTGAGGACAAATATAGAGGAGATATTCCTTGATTGAGAGAAATTAGTGCCTTTCCGTTAGGGTTATAAAGGATTGATAAAATTGAAATAGGGGAATCGTTGTGTTATTCTTTTTTGGGAGGATAGGAGCTTATGAAAGAAAAGGATTTAAAAGAATTTCTTTTAGAAGAAAATGAAGATTTCAAAAAGACTTACCGACAACATCAGCAGTATGAAAAAAGGCTGGAGCAGTTAAAAAAGAAGAGTTATTTAACAGAGAAAGAACGGTTGGAAGAAAAAGAGCTTAAAAAGAAAAAATTAGCTCTCAAGGATAAAATGTACTCCTTGATGAGAGAATACAGAAAATCTCATTCTTGAGTTGAGGGTCAAATGAAAAAAAACAGAGAGTGGAATGTTGCTCTAGTGGGAACCAGCTCATTTCGGGGAAAGGAGATGAAAGGGGTATTAGACAGGAAGAATTTTCCCTTTATCAAGGCTGAATTTTTTGATCCCGATGTGGAAGATGAATACAGTAAATTGACTGAATTTCGAGGAGAGCCTCGGGTTATCCAATATCTAGATAAGGATTCCCTACGTGAGACAGACCTGGTTTTTTTGGCTTCTGAAAGGAATGTGAATCAAAAATACGGGAATGAAGCCTTCAATCAAAAATATATTGCCATCGATTTGAATGAAACTTTCAACACAGATCCGAAGGTTCCTCTGGTGGTTTCAGGAGTCAATGATGGCCTAATCCTTGAGCAAAATCCTTCCCTGATTGCAAATCCTCATCCTGTGACCATTATCCTATCCCATGTTTTTAAACTTTTTGAGGGACATTTAAGCGTTAAGAAAGCCCTGGCTTTTGTCCTTCAGCCGGTTTCTGCATTTGAGGAATCAGGTATTGAAGAGCTTGCTGACCAGAGTTTTTCCACTTTGGGAAGTACTTCTCTATCCAAAAATGTCTTTCAGACTCAGATCGCTTTTAATGTCCTCAGCCAGACAGAAAAACTGGATGAAAAAGGTTTTTCTTCATCAGAAAATCAGGTGATGGAAGAAATTAAGAGAGTTTTTCGGAGACAGGATTATCCTTTATCCCTTTCGTTTGTTCAGGCACCGGTGTTTCATTCTTATTCTATAATGGCTTATGTTGAATTGAAAGAAAAAGCAGGTATGAAAGATCTAGAGAAAAAGTTTAGAAATTCTCCTTACTTCAAGTTTTTGCCCCCTAATCCTTCCTGTCCTGCCTCCAGTGTTTCTGTTGCTGGAAAGGACGAAGTGTTTATCGGTCAGATAAAAAAAGAGGAAAAATTTCCCAATAGTTTTTGGATCTGGATTGTGGCTGATAATCTGACCAGGGGTTCCACTCTAAACGCTCTAGAAACTGCCCAAAAAATTATCTCTTCCTCCATTTGAAATGAAAGAGTTTTTCCAGCTTTTAAGCCTTATTCTTAAAGAAAGAAAAAAAGTTTTGCTCTCTTTCCTGTTTACCCTTTTTGTGGCCTTTTTTACCTATGTTTTTGTGAATTTGGTGCAGCCCATTATTGACAATATGTTCCGAGTGGGAGAGTCAAATCCTTCCGAGACCACTAATATCATGAATTTTGTGTTTGATGTTTTTCATATCGGAAGAGAACAACTCGTCACTTTTATTCCTTTAGTGTTGGTGATTGTAGTCTTCGGCAAGGGTTTATTTACCTTTCTTTCATCTTTTTTCATGAGAAAGGCTGGTTTGAACATAGTCACAGATATGCGGAATGACCTTTTCCAGCATCTCGTCTATCAATCATCCCAATACTATGATAAAGTTTCTACAGGTGAGCTCATGTCCCGCCTCACCAGCGATGTGGATAAGATTCAGGAAGCCGTCTCCAGCAATATGGGAGATTTCATTAGAGAGGCTTTTATTCTTTTGGCTCTTATAACTTATATATTCATCACGGATTGGCGCTTAGCTTTTGCTTCTTTGGTTATTACACCTTTAGCGGTGATTCCCTTGGTGGCCTTCAGCCGTCAGCTCAAAAAGAAGGGGCGACTGAACCAAATGAGGATGGCCGATATATACTCTCTTCTTCATGAGGCAATCACCGGAAATAAAATCATCAAAGCATTCACCACAGAAAAGTTTGAGATAAAAAGATTTGTTCGATCAACCAGCAAATACCTTAAAATGAGTATCAAGTTGGCTTGGATAGGAAGCCTTTCTTCTCCCTTTATGGAATTTTTAGGTGGAGTGGTGGGGGCTTTTATTCTGGTTGTGGGGACCACTCGAATCACCCAAGGATACATCAGTGCTGGAGATTTTGGTTCTTTTATCATGGCTCTTTTTATGATGTATACTCCCATAAAAAGGCTGAGTCGAGCCAATACCATCATCCAGCAGGGAAGGGCTTCCTATGAAAGGATTCAGGAAATTTTCAAAGAAAAAGCCCAGCTTGATGATCATTTCCAGGGTTCTCTACTGCCTAATGTGAAGGGAAGGGTGAAGTTTGAAAATGTTTCTTTCAGTTACAATCAGTATTATCCGGTCCTCGAAAATGTCAATTTTGAGGTCAAGCCTTCGGAAACAGCGGCCCTGGTAGGTTTGAGTGGAGGAGGGAAAACCACCATCATCAATTTGATTTCCCGGTTTTATGAGCCTACTTCTGGAAAGATCACCATCGACGGGATGGATATTCGAGAAGCCAATCTTTCCTCTCTTCGGTCTCAGATTGGATTGGTGACCCAGGAACTCATCTTGTTCAACGACACCGTCAGAAACAACATAGCTTATGGGGGAGAAGGAGTCAGTTTTGAACAGATAAAGAAAGCAGCGAAAAGGGCCAAAGCTCATGGTTTTATCCAAAAACTCCCTCAAGGATATGAGACCTGCATTGGAGAAAAGGGAAGTTTGCTTTCCAGCGGGCAAAGACAAAGATTATCCATTGCCAGAGCTTTGGTCAAAGACCCCCCTATTTTCATTTTGGACGAAGCCACTTCGGCTTTGGATTCAGAATCTGAAAAGATGATTCAGATGGCTCTAGAGGACATTATGAAAGAAAGAACAGCCTTTGTGATTGCTCACCGTTTGTCCACTATTCGCAACGCCGACAAAATTTTAGTAGTGGAAGGGGGACAGATTGCCGAAATGGGGAGTCATCATCAACTGTACAGGAGAAACGGTATTTACAGAAAGTTGTATGACCTGCAGTTTCCAGAAAAAAAGGAGGAAGTGTCTTGATTCAAAGCATGACTGGATTTGCGGAAAGAAAATTTGATTCTGAAGGTCTATCCGCCCAAATAAGTATAAAAAGCTTGAACAGCCGTTTCTTGGATATGCATTTCCGGGGCACTCCTCTGGGAGAAGTAGAAGAGAATCTGAGAGCCCTCTGTCAAAAGAAATTCCAGCGAGGTCGAATCGAAGTGTACGTGGAGTTGACTTTTCAGGACCAGCAAAAATGGGATCTTTATTTTAACCGAGAGCTGTTGAAAAAAATTTTATTTTCTTTGGAAGAATTATCTTCAGAGATGGGGAGACAGATTCATTTTTCAGTGGATAAACTTTTCACTATTCCTCAAGTGATGGAAATCAGGAGAAAAAGTTTTACCCCTGAGGAGATTGATTTTTTAGAGAAATCATTTGAAGAGAATCTGGAAAGGCTTTCCAGAGCCCGACAAAGAGAAGGAGAAGAGATCAGAAAAAAATTGAAGGAACACATTTCCATGCTGAAAAAGAAGATGGATCATGTCCAGGAATTATCTTCCCAACAACCTGATCTTATCAAAAAAAAGCTGGAGGAAAGATTAAACAAACTGAAAACAGAAGTATCTGAAGAAAGACTGGCTGAAGAAGTGGCAGTCCTTGCCCAGAAGTTTGATCTCACTGAAGAAATCGCCCGGTTGAGCGGTCATTTAGAGCATTTTCAAGAACTTCTTTCTCCAGATAAAAAAGCCGCTGTGGGAAAAAAATTAGATTTTTTATCTCAGGAAATGTCCAGAGAGATTCATACATTGAGTTCCAAGTCTCAAGATTTGGAGTTAACAAAAAAGGGGTTGGATATAAAAAGTGAGATCGAAAGCATCCGTCAGCAGGTTCAAAACGTGGAATGAATTCTTTCGATTTTAAGAAGAAATGAATACACTGTTTATCATTACCGGTCCTTCTGGAGGGGGTAAATCTACTTTGGTCCATGAAGTCATGAAAAAAATGAGTGGGCTTCAGTTTTCTGTCTCCCATACCACCCGAAAAAAAAGAAAAGGGGAAAAAGAAGGAAAAGATTATTATTTTCTATCCAAAAAGAAGTTCGAACAGATGATTAGGGAAAAAAAGATGGTGGAATGGGCCAGAGTTCATGGAGATTATTATGGGACTTCCCAAAAGGAAATGGAAAGGAAGAAAAAGGAAGGGGATTTAATTTTAGATATTGATATTCAAGGAGCCCAACAAATAAAAGAGCAATTCGGAAAAGTCGTGTTTGTTTTCATCATGCCCCCTGGATATGAAGAACTGAAGAAACGACTGGAAAATCGAGCTCAGGAAAATGAAGTTTCTATCCAAAAAAGGCTGGAGTCAGCTGAGAAAGAAATCACCCATTATTCTGAGTTTGATTATGTCGTCATCAATGACCATCTTAGAAAGGCCGCAGACGAATTGGGGGCCATCATCACCGCCCGAAGATGTCATCTGGACATCCAGGAAAAGAAAATTCAGCTTATTCTTCGGAGTTTTATTTCCCATGATTGAGAGGGCCGCATGAAGAAGGTGATTCTGGGAGTTTGTTCCTCCATCAGTTTGTACAAAGCTTGTGAGATTGTCCGTCTTTTTCAAAAAAAGAAATGCCCCGTTCAGGTCATTATGACCCAGAACGCCACTCGTCTGGTTTCTCCTTTACTTTTTGGTTATTTAACAGGAAAGAAGGCTTTAGTGGATCTTTTTGAGGACTCCTCGGAAGAGAAAATCACTCATGTGGATTTGGCCCAAAAGACCTCGCTCTATGTGGTGGCTCCAGCTACGGCCAATATGTTGGGAAAATTTTCATCTGGTATCGCAGACGACTTTTTATCCACTTTTTACACGGCTGTGACCTGCCCCGTGCTGGTCGCTCCGGCCATGAATGAAGCGATGTATTTTCATACACAGACCCAGCTGAATATAAAAAGGCTCAAATCTTTGGGGGTCCGATTTGTGGAGCCGGGAAAAGGACCTCTCGCATGTAAAGAGGAGGGATGGGGACGATTGGCCAATCCCCAGGAGATTGTGGAAGAGGGAATGAAATTGTTGAAGCAGAGAAACAGCCTTAAGGGAAAAACGGTATTGGTTACAGCCGGGCCTACCCGAGAGTTTTTGGATCCGGTCCGTTTCCTCTCCAACCGTTCTTCGGGGAAAATGGGATATGAACTGGCTTCAGAGGCTTTATCCAGGGGAGCTGAAGTGATTTATATCACAGGGCCCACCTCCCTTTGGCTTCCTCCCCGAGCTCAAAGAATTCGGGTAAATACAGCTCAACAAATGAAAGAGAATGTGGAGCGCTTTTTTGATCAAACAGATATCCTGATTATGGCTGCGGCCGTCTCTGATTTTAAATTCGAAGAGACCGCTGTTCAAAAGATAAAAAAGAAGGATATGAAAAAAAGGATGGAATTGGTCCCTACCCCCGATGTACTGAAAGATTTAGCGCCCAAAAAGGGAGATAAGACTATAGTGGGATTTGCGGCGGAAACGAAGAATGTTCAGGAAAACGCTCTCGAAAAAATAAAAAAGAAACATATGGATATGATTGTGGCCAACGATGTATCCCAAAAAGGGGTGGGGTTTGAATCGGATTTGAATCGGGTTTTACTTCTTTTTCCGGACGGTCAGAGGTTGGACTCGGGCCTTAAAAGCAAATCCGAGATAAGCCGGGATATTATCGATAAAATCGAGGAAATCATTGAGAAAAAAGGCCGATAAAGTTATTGAGGATATTAAGGAAAACGTGAAATATCTTTCCCAATTGGGAGTGGAGTCCATTCAAGAAGATTCAGCTGAAGAGACGCTCAGAGAGAAAATTAGTCATTGTCAGGAATGTCCTTTGAGTCAGACCCGGAGGAATGCTGTGCCTGGGGAAGGGAGCATAAAAACAGATCTCATGTTTGTTGGGGAAGCCCCGGGAAGAGAGGAAGATATTCAGGGAAGACCTTTTGTGGGAAGAGCTGGACAGCTTTTGACGAAAATCATAGGCGCTATGAAATATCGGAGAGAAGACGTTTTCATCACCAACATCGTTAAATGCCGACCTCCCCAAAACCGGGTGCCACGTAAAGAAGAGATCGAAAAATGTAAAGGATACCTGTTTAAACAGTTGGAAATAATAAGTCCGAAAGTCATTGTAGCCTTAGGAAAAAGTGCCGCTGATTTTTTCATCCATTCTCAATTGGGAATGACCGCTCTGCGGGGGGATTTATATGAATTTAACGATATAAAGGTCATGCCTACTTTCCATCCTTCTTATCTCATCCGGAATGAAGGGAATAGAAAAATAAAAAAGATGGTTTGGGAAGATATGAAAAAGGTGATGGCTGTGCTGGGCAAAAAATGACCCTTTACGCTGAGGTGGTCCTTCCTCTTCCCTTAAATAAAAGTTTCATTTATAAGTTACCAGAAAAGGTTTCCTCTTCTCCTCAAGTGGGTTCCCGGGTTCTGGTTCCCTTTCGAAACCGAAAGCTCACCGGGTTTATCATTCGGATAAGAAAAAAAAGTCCGAGGTCGAATTTCAGACTCAAGATGGTCTCCCATGTTCTGGATGAAAGGCCTGTTTTTTCGGTTTCTTTTCTTTCTTTCACCCGGAAGTTAAGCCGTTATTATCACACTTCTTGGGGGGAACTCCTCCAGTTATCCCTTCCTCCCTCTTTTATATTAAGAACCCGGAAATTAATTGGGCTGACCGGTAAGGGAAGGGAGGTTCTCCAGAATAACTCACCCTCAAAGGAAGAGAAAAAACTTCTCTCCTTTATCCAAAAGAAAGCTTATTCAGAGAATTATTTGAAACGAAGGACTCAGATAAATCATTTCTCCTCTTTAATTTCTCGGTTGGAAAGGAAGGGATGGATTGATGTGGAAGAGGAGATGAAAAAGGTTCCTCGAAGGAAAACCGAAGGGACTCTCCCTCGAGAGAACCAGCTGGAAATGGACTTTTCTTTGGATAAGGAAGCCCTTCGGAGGGCGGAACAGATGGAAAAATTTTTGGGTGAGGATGTTTTTTCTCCCTATTATGTTTATGGAAATATGGAAAGAAGAGAGGGGATATACTTTTATCTGATAAAAAAATGTTTGGACGAAGGAAGAAAGGTGATTTTCCTTGTACCTGAGATTTCATTGACTCCTTCGTTTACAGAAAAATTAGAGAAAAGGCTGGGTCGCTCGGCGGCTCTTTTTCACAGTGGGCTGACAGAAAAGAAAAGAGAACTGGAATGGCAGAAGGTGAAAAGAGGAGAATCTCAGGTGGTGATAGGATCTCGCTCGGCCATTCTTTCTCCTTTAGAAAATGTGGGTTTGATTGTGGTGGATGGAGAGCACGATTCGTCTTATTATCCGAAAGAAACTCCTTGTTATGATGTGAGAAAGGGGGCGTGGATAAGAGCCAAACAGGAAAAGTCAGTTTTGGTTTACGGTTCGGCGTCTCCTTCTGTTGAGGAATTGTATAAAGCCAGAAAAAGAGGATATCTGGTTAAATTAAGAGACAATGAATGGAATAAAAAAGCTCATATCGTGAAATATAAAAAAGGAAGGAAAGTCTTTTCTTCCCAAATAATAGAAAGAATCAGAGAAAGATTGAAAAACAGAGAACCTGTGTTGGTTTTTTACAACCGCCGCGGTTATGCGAACTATTTGATTTGTCCTCGTTGTCAGTACATTCCCCGGTGCCGGAATTGTGATGTGGCCTTAGATTTCCATAAAAGAGAACATAAACTGGTTTGTCATTACTGCAGTTATAGTTATCCTTCAGAGGATCTCCGATGCCCTCACTGCAGAAGCAGAATTATACAAAAAAGAGGACTCGGGATTGAAGCGGTTCAGGAAGAATTGGAAAAAAAATTTCCTCGTAAAAGAATTGAGATCTTCACCACCGATGAGATGAAAAATAAAAAGAAAAGAGGTCAAACATTGATCCGTTATCAAAAAGGGGATATCGATATCCTGATTGGGACAGAAATAATGGCCCATCAGGTTCATTTGTCTAAGGCCTCTTTATTGGTGATTTTGTATCCTGAAATTCTATTAACTCTTCCCGATTTTATGGCAAGCCAAAAAACTTTCCAGACTATAACTCAATTGAGGCGTTTTCTTCACCCCAAAGAGAGATCGGAGATGATAATCCAAACTGAATTCCCCGACCATTTTAGTATTTCTACAGCCGCACAGGGAGACTATGAGTTCTTCTACCAACAAGAAATTCAATTTCGGCGCCTTATGAATTATCCTCCGTTTTCGTATATGGCAGAAATTTTGATTTCCGGGGAAAGCAAAAAAGCAGCTGGAAGAGAATCCAGAAAATTTATATCCAAAGCCGATGGATTTTCGGACCAGGTTGAAATATTAGGACCTTCCATGGGGTCGGTCCCCAGAGTGAGGGGAAAAACCCGAGTCCAAATCGTGCTCAAAGCCCACCGAAAAAAGATTTTGGATCAGGTGATGAGAGAAACCCTTCCTTCCCTCAAATCAGGTTTTTCAGTCCGTGTTTACGGATGAAACCCCCTATCGATTTTCGGCTAATCTTTATACACCAGAGTGAGTTCTACTTCAGCGGTAAGGACTTCAAACTCTGAAATTTCCACCTGAGCTTCGATAGTGGCGGTGCTGTCTTCAGATATCTCTGTATTTGTGGGACCCCAGTAAGTGACTTTGGCGATGCCTTCCGAGTCAGTGGTAGCTTCTATAGAATACACATCATCAGTATCATCAAAGCTTCCTTCTCCGGATGTAATCTGGAATAATACAGTTTCACCAGAGACAGGACTGGTTCCTTGTTTGAGTTTGGCTCTGATTTCTGAATCCGAACTTGTGTCACCACAGATAACCGTGCTGGGGTCCGCGATGAGTTCTAATGAATACTCAGCCTCTTCTTCTTTGATCAGAGTTAGTTCTACTGTTTCTGTGATATTATACAGAGAAGAGGTTTGGGGTTGAGCTTCAATGGTCACCGTTTCATCATCGGTCATATCATCTTTGGTGGGACCTCTGTAGGTCACAGTGGCGATTCCTTCTTCATCTGTCAAGGCCACAGCAGTGGTTTTGCCGTTAGTGAATTCTCCGGAACCGGAGGTAATCTGGAAATAAATTTTTCTATCGGGTAGAAGAGTGCTTCCTTTCTTGAAGTAAGCTTTGATGGTGGAAGTAGGGTTCTGATCTCCACAAAGCAGGACATAAGGCTCAGCGATGAGATCCAGACTTAAATCCGGGGCATCTCTCAAAATGGAAACCGAAGTGGTCCCTGTAGAACTTTCCTCTCCTTCTCCCGCCAGCCAAGCTTTGATGTAGATGGTGGTGTTTTCTGAAATCTCTTGAGCAATCGGTCCATAGTACACTGTCTCCGCCGTGCCGGTGTTGTCGGTGGTTTTTTCCTTAACCGATTTTTCTCCTTCGAAATATCCCAGATCCAGCCTATTTCCGTTTTCATCGGTGATTTCAAAATAAAGAGTCTTATTGGCTACTGGCTTATTCCCGGCTTGGGTGGCTGTGGCTGTAATCGTTGATTTTTCTCTGTAGGTTCCGGCAAAAAGGACATTGGGACTGGCGCTGACATCGATATAAATATCATCTGAGTCTGCAATGATTTGGATGGCTGCGGTGGCTTCGATGATTTCTTCTTCGCTGGCTCCTTCCCATCCCACGGTAGCCCGGATGTAAAGGGTGGTGTTTTCGGTTATTTCATCGGACACTGGTCCAAAATAATCAACTTCCACCCTTCCTTGCTCGTCGGTGGTTTTAGTGATAACCGGTTCATTTCCTTCAAAATAACCGAGGTTAACCTTGGTCCCTGTTCCATCAGTGATTTCAAAGTGAACTTTTTCTCCGGATAAAGCGATGTCGCTGGTAGTTTTGAGAACCCCGGTTATAGTCGATTTTTCTGGAGATTCTCCTGCGAAGAGAACATTGGGGTCAGCGGCAAGGGAAAAGGTAGCCACTTCCATATCTTGGATGATTTGGAGCTTGGCGGCATTGGATATAAATTCTTTTCCTTCCCAGGAAGCCCTTGCATATATGTAGAGGGAAATGTCCCCGCTCAGCTCTTCAGCTGTGGGGCCATAGTATTTGACTTTAGCCAGTCCGTTCCCATTGGTGGTGACGGTTTGGACAGATTTATTGCCTTCAAAATAGCCCATATTGATCTTATTTCCCTCTGAATCTCCGATTTCAAAGTGGATGTCTTTTCCGCTTATAGGAACCCCGTCATATTTTTTTAGAGAAGCGCTGATTTGGCAGATATCACGGGATTCTCCGGCGGTCAGGACATTGGGACTTAAAGTGAGGTCCAAAATGATCGAAAAGGTGGAAGGTCCTACTGGAGAAGGCTCCTCAACTTCATTCCGGGTGCAGGTATTGAAAAGGAAAAATCCCAAAATTAAGAAGAATACGCTTAATATTCTCAATTTTATTCTCATGGTTCTATCCTTCTTCGTCAGCATAATTTGCGAAAAATATTGGTAAATAGCCTGTAGCCTTAACTTTGCGGCCGGCTAGATCATGACCATAAAATTCCACCTTCGCTTCAACTTCCAGGACGCGTTCTCCCCCCTTTTCTCTGAGGTCGACCAAAGGAGATTCCTCTTTGGCCACTTCTCTGACGATAACAAAGGAGATTTCCGTAGTGGAATCGATTTCAACCAGGGCGGAAAGAGAGCCTTCGAAGGAATAGGGAACATCTTCACCCTCCACATTTTTACCATCGGTTCGATGATAAGAGACTACATACCGGGTAACCTTTATATCGTTGTAGTGAGAAGCTCCTAATCCCAAAAGAGGTTCTGGGTTCAAAAGCTTAGCGGCTAGAGTGACGGTGGCTGTATCTGCGGTTGCGGTTTGGGTTCCTATGACCACATCAGACTGCAGGAAGTTGACTTCATTGTCTTCAATGTCTGTTCCAGTGATGTTTTGGACGATGAGCATGCTGTTGGATCGGGTCTCGTTCTCCATCGGGTTGCAGGAGAAGAGAAGGATTATAATCGGGAAGATAACGGTTATTTTCCAGGCCCATTTTGCTTTTTTCATTTTGACCATCCTATCATTTAATTATCCGAGGAGTTATGAAGATTAACAGTTCTCGATTTTTTTTGGTTCGGGCGAATGACCGGAATAAATTTCCCAGGATAGGAATTTTATGGAAAAAAGGAACACGTTCCCGAGTAATGGTGTCTTCCATCCGGTAAATACCCCCGATCACCGTGGTGCCTCCATCCTCGACCATTACGGTGGTGCTGGCACTCTGAGTGGTGATTGGAGGAATACCGTTGACCAGGTTAGCGAAGTCGGCGGCGTTGTTTCTTATATCGATAGCCATAACAATGGTTCCTTCGGCTGTGATTTGTGGAGTTGCTGTTAATTCCAGGGCGGCATTCACATACCGTGTGGTGACAGTGAAATTAGCCACTGTCTGGACAGGGATTTGTCTTCCTCGGATGATTTCGGCTTCCTGGTTGTTTTGAGTGGTTACGGTGGGTGCGGAGATGATGCGGCCTTCTCCAGACCTTTCCAGGGAGGTGATGGCCATATCCAAACGGAATGTATCCAGCACGTTACCGAAGGAGAGTCCAACCGCTGTATTGAAAGAAGGAGCTGGAAGGTTGACCGCATAACCTCCCAGAGGTCCCCCCAAACCTTTGGTGACTGTTCCTTTGGGTATTTGAGCTCCGTCCACCAGAACGGAATTAGGAAACTGAAGAGAGGTGGGATTTCCGTAGAAAGAGTCAGCAATTCCTCGAAATCCCCATTGAATCCCCAAATTTCGAATGAACTGGGAAGTGGCTTCCACAATTCGTGCTTCAATAGAGACTTGAGGGGTGGCTGTGTCAAAAACATTGATGAGTTTTTCTAAAAGAGGCATCCGGTCACGGACTTCAGAAATGATCAGAGTGTTGGTTCTTTCGTCTATGATGATTTCCCCTCTTTCTGACATTTTGGTTTGGAGAAGACCCTGGACTTCTCCGGCTTTCGCATAAGAAAGAGTAAAGGTTTTAACCAACACAGGACCGGCCAGTTCTTTGCTTTCTTTTAGTTGCCTTTCTTGTTGTTGCTCCCGGGTGAGAACGCTGACAGGAGCAATCCGGAGAACATTTCCTTCGATCGTCTTTCCCATGTTGTTTATTCTAAGAATGATATCCAGAGCTTGGTCCCAAGGAATATCTTCCAAATCGCAGGTCACCGTACCGCTGACTTGAGGATCAAAGACCACATTGAGATTGGCAAATTCACCCAGGTAGAGGACCACATCCCGTAAATCGGCCTCTTTGAATTTGAGGCTGATGATTTCTCCAGTGTATTTTTCCTCTTCTTCAGTAATGCTTTTGGGTTTGTACTGGGTTTCCTGAGATTTCTTTTCCTGGGATTGGAGTTCCTGAGACTTTGTTTTCTGGGCAGAAATGTTTGAGTCTTTCTTTGTTTTGGATTCGGAAGAGTCTGTTTTTGTATGGGAACTTTTTTGGGAATTTTTGGTCTCTTTAGAAGGGTCCTTTTCCTTTTCAGGAATCACTGATTCTTTGGGGATAGGCGGGGGAGCAGCTTTTGAAGTGGAACTGGAGACAGAAGAGGGAAAGGAAACAGTCAATCCATTTTGATCCTCTTGGAGCTCAAACAAAGAAGGTTGATTCAGGTCAAAGACCATCCGAGAAATGGTATGAGGATTGGAGACCTGGAATTGGGCGGTTCGGATCCTTTTAATTCCATACTTATTTACAGGATAAGTGTCAGGACGTCTGTTTAAAGTATTGAACAGATCAACCACTAACCGTAAGGGGTTCTCCAGTACAAAAACATTGGATATCGGATTCCCATCTGTCTCCGCTCTGATATTCAGGGTATTTTCGTTTTCAGAGACACGGATTCCCTTTAAATGGAAGAAACTGAGAGGAGTTTGATTGAGCTCTTTTTTTAAACCTGAACCAAAAATGTATTCTTCAGCTCCTCTTTGGATATGGTTCAACTCCACCACTGTGGATTGACTGTGAGAAAGGATTCGGTAGGGCACAGGCTCTTTTAAAACAAGAGCTAAACGAAAGTTGTTTCCCCTGTTTTTTTCAAGATCAATTTTCTTCACGAGAGAAGATGTTTTGGGCATAATGGGAAGATCAGGAAATTCTTTGATAGGGGAGAGATCTATGAATAAAGTGGATGAGTTATCAGGGGAATAATGGGATCGGTGGATGGATAAAGGAGAATTGGTGTCCAGGACTACATCAGTGGTGAGTTTGTGGGGTTGAATGGAGATTTTATTTATGTTGACGGGTGATTGATTGCTTTTGGCTTGGATGAAGAAAAAAGAAAGGACGAGCAGAAAGGGAATTATTTTTAAATGTTTTTTCCTAATCATGTTATCGCTCCTCGAGAGATATTTCTTTGACAATATCTTTTGGTTTTAACAAAGGAATTCCTCTTTCTTTAGTCTTTCGGAATATGACTTTATTTTTCTCTATGGACAGCACAAAACCATTCGAAAATTTATCCCCTTCATGAATGTAATAAGGAAATTCCTGAGGGCTGGAGATGATAGCGGTGTAGCGGCCCTTTGCTTTGACAATACCTATGAGCACTACCTCATCGATGGAAATCTGAGGGATTCCTTGAGCCTTATCTGTTTCTTTCACTTCTTTTCCAGCCAGAAGGTTGCGGAAAGGATCTCGCCTCCCCTGTGATTGGTAAGAGTAGGCAGTTTTTTTGAGCTTTTCTGGGCTTATTTCTTTTTGTTGGGTTTTCTTTTCAGTTTGAGAAAAGAGAGGTCCTATCCAGATAAAGAAAAAAGAGAGTGCAATAATGAATATTCTTTTCATTTTCCTTTGTTTTGTTTCCCTTGTTGTTCGGATGAAGGTTCAGGGAAAATATAAGTTTTAGCTGTCCACTCGGCAGATATGGTAGTTCCTTCCGATTGCTCACGCAGAGCTTGGATTGAAAAGTTGTCTATGGTGAAAAGTCGGGAAAAATTACTAAGCCTGTCAAAAAAGATGGCAAGGTTATGATAGTTTCCGGTTATTTCCACAGAAATAGGCCACTCAAAATAAAATTCTTTTTCTACAACTCCCTGCGGAACAAATTTGGAGATATTGAGCCGAGAGTCATAAGCGAGCTGCTGGATTTTTCTCAATATATCACTTATTTCTTTGCGCTGAGGGATGATGGCCTCCAGTTTATCCAAAGTTTCATTCATAGATTCCAGCTCAGCTTCAATCTTATCCAGTTCCTTTTTTTTGGCTTTTAACTCTCGGACTGTTTTTTCAACTTGAATTCTTTCCTGTTTTATGTTTTTCAGTTCCTGGTTTTTGGGTTTGAAATAGACAAGGTAGAAGAGCCCGAAAATGATCAAACCCAATAGAGCATATCCATACCAGGGCCAATCTCTCATTTTTTCTCCTTTTTGGAATTATCGTTTGAATTAGATGAAGGAGGTGAGTAATTGGCGGTGAGGGAGAATTCCAGGTATTGATTGTTCTGGGTTTTTCGCTGAGTGGAAGAAAGAAGGTTGACATTGTCAAAGTAAGGGCTTTCATTCAGGTTGGATATATAGTCAGCTATCAGATTGTTGGATAGAGCATTTCCTTGAATTTGAATACCCTGAGGTTTGTAGGTGGTTTCTGTCAGCCATACCCATTCAGGAATGTTTTTGCTGAGCATATCCATAATAATGACTGCATTATCTTGGCGGGATTTTAGTTGTTGGATAAGATTTATTTTTTTCTCCAGCATATTTTTTTGTTTTTCTAATTTTTCCAGTTTAACCAGGACATATTGGAGTTCATTCTTTTCTTTTTGGGCTTTCTCTAATAAATTCTGTTCTTTATTGATGGCTCTCTGCTGGAGAAAGAATAGGACTCCTATGAGAATGACCAAAAAGAGAATAAATAGAGTTCCAATAGGAAGCTTTTTTTTCTCTTTGTATTCGGGAGGTGGGACTCCTGGCTCTTCTCTGATCTCTTTTTTTTCTGGTTTGAGTAAGTTAATTCTTATCATGGCTTATTTCTCTACTTTCCGGGTAGCCAATCCTGTGGCTACTCCAAAAAGAGAAGGCATTTCTTCAAAATACATGCTGTCGAATTTTTTCTCATCATAGTAAATATTTCGAAAAGGATTGAATATTTCTGTTTTCGTGTTGAATTTTTGTTCAAAATCTTTAGGGAGATTGGATAATTTAGATAGTCCCCCGGAGAGAAGTATGAGATCGATCTTTCGTTCGCTTTTTTCTCCTGCTTCATAAAAATCAAAGGTCTTTTCTACTTCTCCTAAGGCATTCTGAATATTCAGGTTCAATGCATTTTTGAATTGGTCTTCAGGAACGCCTTCCACAGGAATTCCTTTCAGCATTTTTTCTACATCATCGAAACTGACGTTTAAATCTTTGCTTATGTTTTCGCAAAAATAGGCTCCTCCCAATGAAAGGTCCCTAAAAAGTTGGGGAGTCCCTTTTTCTATAATGACGGTATTGGTGATGTTCGACCCCAGGTTGATAATGGCCACTGTTTTCCCTGAGTATATTTCTGGATAATTGATTTCAAATGCGTTTTGAAGAGCAAACACATCTACTTCGATCGCTTTTAAATTTTTTTTGGCTTGATGGACTACGTTGCTGTAATTGGCAATCTTATCTTTTTTAGCTGCCACCAGCAGGATATCCAGGTTCTTTTCTTTTGTGCTTTCACTCGGTTTCAGTATAGAGTAATCCACGTTGGTTTCTTCGTAGGGATAGGGGATGTTGTGTTTGGCCTCCCAAATTATAGACTCAGCCAGTTCTTCAGTCTCCATGTTGGGAAGGGATATTTTTTTGATGATCACCGAATTTCCTGAAATAGAAATCACCACGTTTTTATTGGAGATTTTGTTTTCATCAAAAACCATTTTGATGGTTTCTACTACGGCAGGAGAATCTATGATGGTGCCTTCCACGATGGCATCTTGGGGAAGAAATTCGTAGCCAATTTTTTTGACTTCGTACTGCTCGGCCCCTTCTTTTTTCTTTGATCTCAATCCGACTGTTTTGATGGCATGGGATCCAATGTCCAATCCCACCACTTCTTTGTCTCCACCTAAACCAAACATTTTATTGAATTGTTATATTGGAATTATTTTGTAGCTTCTTTTTCAAATTTTCCTCTACTTCAGGAGGAACTAGGTCTTTAAGACAGCCTCCCAAAAGGCTCACTTCCTTCACTAATTTAGAGCTTAAAAAAGAGTATTTCACACTGGGCATCATAAAAAAAGTTTCCACATCAGGGTCCATTTTTCTGTTCATCAAAGTCATCTGAAATTCATACTCAAAATCGGAGATGGCTCTCAGTCCTCTGATGACAATAGGAGCGTTGATTTTTTTAGCAAATTGGACTAAAAGCCCGTGGAAAGATTGAATTTTGATGTTGTCTTGTCCGGCGAAAATTTTTTCAATCATCTCCACTCTTTCTTTAGTCGCAAATAAAGGCCTTTTCTTGGGATTTTCAAGCACGGCGATCACAATTTCGTTAAATATTTTCAACCCCCTCTCTATGATATCCACATGTCCATTAGTGATTGGATCGAACGAACCTGGATAAACAGCTCTTCCTTTCATCTGCAACAGCTAATTTCAACCACTTGTGAAGTTAAATATCAGAAAAAAAAATTTTTGTCAAACAGAAAAATTAGATTTTTTCATTTTTGTATCTTGCGGACACGGATTTTTTATCCTGAACCAGGCTCTTTGGTCGCTAGGGGAAGTTAAACAAATACAGAGAATGGATTGAATTTAAAAATGACCTCTTATATGATAGAAATAAAGAGGGATACAAGTCGAATGAAAATGAGACGAAAATGGATGGTAACGGGGATTTTTTTCCTTAGTTTATCTTTTTTTCTCTTTCCTTCTTCTTCCCAGAAGAAAGATTCCTACACTCAGATGAGGAAGAATATGGTTCAGAGCCAGCTGAAGGCTCGGGATATAACGGATGAGAGGGTTTTGGAAGTTATGAAAAAGGTCCCCCGGCATCTTTTCGTGAGTCCCCGGTACAAGAATCAAGCTTATGAAGACCATCCTTTACCCATTGGAGAAGGCCAAACCATATCTCAACCTTATATTGTGGCCCTGATGACTCAGTATCTGGATGTGAATAATGACGAAAAGGTGCTCGAAATCGGGACCGGTTCTGGTTATCAAGCCGCCGTACTTTCTCATTTGGCAGCCCAGGTTTATTCTATCGAGATCAGAGAAAAATTAGCCCAGAAAGCGGCACAGCGGCTCAACAGGCTCCACTATGATAACGTGATGGTTAAATGTGGAGATGGTTATTTTGGATGGGAAAAACATGCTCCCTTTGATGCCATCATAGTAACCTGTGCGGCCAACCATGTCCCTCCCTCTCTTATGAAGCAGTTGAAAGAGGGAGGAAAGTTGATCATTCCTTTGGGAAGCGTCAGGTATTTTCAGACCCTGACTTTAATCACCAAGGTTGATGGTGAACCAAAGGTCAAGCATATTTCAGGAGTGCGGTTTGTTCCTATGATCGGAGAAGCTCAAAAAAGGGACCGTCAGTAAATACCCTCCTGCCGCCAGGATGAAAACCAGATTATAACCTCCCCAAAATGCAAGCAGCAGAGCGGCTACAGAATTGATTACTGAGGAAAAAGCATTGACCGCCCAAGCCCAAGGGATAAACTTTCTTTCTTTTTTTTCCACCAGACGGATGCCGTTAGGAAAAGGAAAACCCATCAGAAATCCTAAAGGAAAAATAACCAAGAATGTCAACAGTATTTTCAGAGTGAGGCCCAGGCCTATTAAACTTTGGGTGAAGAGAGGGAGAAGGAAAAGATAAGCGGCTGTGACTCCTCCACACAAAAGGAGAAATTTCTTGAGGTTTTTTTGGATTGGTGAAGAAAGAATTTTTCTGGAAAAGAAACTCCCCAGTCCTGAAGAAAGAAGAAGAGAAAAAATAATGATGGAGGTAGAATAAATAGGATGACCCAAAAAAAGGATGAATTTCTGGATTAGAGTGATTTCCACAAACATAAAGGCCATTCCAATCAAACCAAAATAGAAGAAGACATTGACAAAGGTTTTCCCCTTTTTGCTTCCTCTCTTTTTCAGCACAAAAAGAGGAAGAAGAATGAGCACAAACGCAATGATAATGGCTTGAACAAGAAGGAGATGGACCAGGAACCTCCCTCGAAGGAAGGGAAGGAGTTTTTGATTCAGGGCTTTAAAACTCTTTTTCAACTTGTTTATTTTAAAAAAGTTGTAAAAGAAAGGAGAATTGTCTGTAACAGGTCTTATCTGGAAAAGGTAGTTTGAGTAAAATTTTTCTCTTTTTTTTGGGGAAAGAAGTTTTTGAACTCGGTTGTAGTAGAGGGGTGTATTAAACTGATTGTGAATGTTGGTTTCGTTTTTTTTGATCCCCGGGTAGTGGACCAGGTCAAAAAGATATTTATCGCTAAATTCCTTCAACTTTTGAATTTCCTCTTGGTTAAAAGGAGTGTTTTTTATGAAGTAGTGAAGAGTGCCCCAACTCCGAAGGGCCATTAGGTGAGTGGAAGGAGCTTTGTCTTTTTTTTCTAAGGCCTCGACCCATGTGGCTAAAGCTCTCAGTTCCTGCCGAGGTGGAGGCAGCAGATAGAAACTCATGCTCACAATTCCCTTGGGAGAGAGTCTTTCCAGGACGTTGAGGAAGGATTCTTTAGTGTAGAGATAATTTTCTCCAAACCCATAAAGACCGGTGCCCGACGACCCAAAAACATCTGTCAACGAGAATACCACCAGTTCATAATTTCTGCTTTCTTTTTTTAAAGCAGAACGGAGGTGGGAAGAGGTCACATGTAGGTTCTCTTGCCGGTAGAGATTTCCGTAGAAGGAAGACAATTCATCTTGAAGCACTTCTATGATTAGGGGATTGTTTTCAACAGCTTTGATGGAAGAAGCGTTGTAGTGGACCGCTTCCAGCAGATCCAACCCTCCTTTGGGATTCAAGAGGAGTGTTTGGGGATTTTGTTTGAAGGAATAGGCTAAAGAAGAAGGGAGATAAGAAAGAAATTTCAGAGATTCTGGTTTGGAGGGGTCAAAGCGGGTGATCGCTGTCAAGCTGCCTCCATCTATGGTGAGGCCCAATTGGGAAGGCAATTTTTTTTGGTATAGAAGACTCAGCCCCGGAGCATACCTTACGGCAGGCGAATCGATGACATCGACTCGAGATTGGGCATTCCATTTAGTCAAGAGGTGTTTGGATTGGGAGTAACGAAGGGCTGAAGGCAAAGCCTTATAAGGAGAGATCCGGAAACTAAGCCAATCCGGGGATTGAAAGAAAAGGACTATTCCCCCGACCAGAAGAAACCCCGTCAGTCCCCTAAATGCATGAGACCGGCGGGGGCTGAATAACAGAGCGGCAATCAAAGGGAGGAAAGAAATGAGGAGGATCACTCCTTTATCCCCTTTAGGAAGGAAGATGATCAGGACACCCAGAGTCCCTATTCCTGACCCTATCAAGTCTGAGAAATAAATCTTATTGACCGCCTTTGTCGTGGTGGTTATAGCAAAGGAAATGATGGTACCGGCGAAAAAGAAGGGCAAACTGAAAAGGAGGTAATAAATCAGGATAAAAAAGATTTGGTTGTTGTTCCATGATATTTGGGTGAAGTCAAAAGAAAGGTGGTTGCACAGGAGATAACTGGAAAAGATGGTCAGTGAATAAAAAAAGGCACACCAACAGAGGAATTTATTCCGGTTTAGATGGGTGATTTTTTTAAAAATGGATAAGAATGAACCACTGGCTCCATAGCCAAGAAAAGCCATACTCACGACGAGAAAGGCAAAATGATAGTGTTGGGAAATGGTAAAATACCGGGTGAGAGATATTTCCAGACATAAAGTGGCGGAAGATATCAGAAATATACCTGCTAAATAACGGAATTTCATCTGATTATGTCATTTCCATAAATTAAAGAAGACAAGAGAAAGTGTCAATGGAAAGGTTGCTTTTCCCCTGGGGTTATGATATTTTAAAAAAAATGAGTGTGAAGAAGGGGTAAGTGTGAATTGAAGAGAAAAAAGGAAGTTCGGAAATCGTTTCGGAAGAAGGTATTGATAGCGGGGGTAGGATTTCTTTTTTTGGTCCTCCTGGTTGCTTCTTTTTTTGGGAAGAGAGGACTGTTAGAGATTTATCAGGCCAAAAAAAACAAGCAGGAGCTCCTTCAAAAAATAGATAAACTTCAAAAGAAAAAGAGCCAATTAAAGAAGGACATCAAGGAAATAAAAGAAAATCCTGAAGCTATGGAAAAGAAGGCAAGGAAAAAGCTGTGGCTTGTTCGACCGGATGAGATTGTCATTGTTGACGAAAAAAAATAGCATTATTTTTCATTCCAGGTTCAATCATGTTCCATGTATCTCCTAAAGAAAACCTCAATCATTTAACCAAGGGGTTGAATTCTGAACAAAAGAGAGCTGTGACCCATGGTCATGGTCCTTTACTCATCATTGCCGGAGCAGGGACCGGGAAAACCAAGGTTATCACTCATCGGATTGCTTATCTTATCTCTTCGAAGTTAGCCAAACCTGAAGAAATCCTGGCGGTGACTTTTACAGAGAAGGCAGCGAATGAAATGGAAGAAAGAGTAGACCTTTTTATCCCTTATAGTTATTCTTTTGTAGAGATAAGCACTTTTAATTCCTTAGGGGAAAGAGTTCTACGGAATTATGGTCATGAATTGGGTTATTCTTCCGATTTTAAACTCTTGGATGATGTGGAACAAGCCATTTTCTTTCGCCAAAATCTTTTTCATTTTCCTTTAAAACATTACCGTCCTTTAAGTTCGCCCACCAAATACATCCAGGAACTTTTAACAGCGATTAAAAGACTGAAACAAGAAGATATCAAACCTCAGGAATATCTGGATTATTCCCAGAAACTTCAACAGGAAGCTGCCGATGAAGCCGAACAGGAACTCGCTCGAAAACATTTAGAAATGGCTCGAGTGTACCAAAAATATCAGGAATTGTTGGAAAAAGAAGGAAAAATTGATTTTGAAGACCAAGTTTGGTTAACAGTGGAGCTTTTCCGAAGAAGGCCTTCGATCTTGAAGCTTTTTCAAGAGAAATACAAATACATCCTGGTGGATGAACTTCAGGATACCAATTACATCCAGTTTCAACTGCTCAAACTGATATCGGGAAAGCATCCCAATCTGACAGTGGTGGGGGATGATGACCAGAGCATTTTTAGATTTAGAGGGGCTTCACTCAGCAATATTTTGAATTTCCGCATGGCATTCCCTAACCATAAAAAGGTGGTTTTAAATTCGAATTATCGTTCTTCCCAGGCCATCCTTGATTCCGCTTATCAATTGATCAGACAAAATGACCCTCATCGTCTTGAATATAAGGAAAATATCAACAAAGCTCTAGAGTCTAAGATAGAGAAAGAAGAAAAGAGCATCCATATGCTCCAGTTTGATACACTTTCTCATGAAGCCGATCAAGTGGCCCAAACCATCTTGGAGAAAGTGCAGGAAGGATATAGTTATGGTGATATTGCCATCCTAGTTCGAAGGAATGCGGATGCGGATCCCTTCTTGAGAGCGTTGAATGTGAAGGAAATTCCTTTCCGGTTTTCCGGAAGCAGAGGATTGTACTCTCAAGAAGAAGTGAAAATTCTGGTTTCCTTCATCAAAGCGTTGACTGATTTTGAAGACAGCAAAAGTCTTTTTTATCTAGCGCTCTCGGATGTTTACGGGATGGACTCTTATAATTTGACAATGATTTCCAATTATGCCCACAAAAAGAATATTTCTCTGCATCATGTTTTTAAAAAGATTTACGAAGGAAATTGTCCCCTAGAGATAGATGAAGGTTCAGAGGAAAAGGTGAAAAAGCTATTCCAGGATTTGCTTTACTTTGTCCGGCTCGCGGGTTCACAGAATGCAGGACGGCTGATCTATTCTTTTTTGGAAAAAACGGGTTATTTAAAATCTCTTGTGAAAGAGGGGAGACTCCGTTCAGAAATAAAAATAAAGAATATTCGGATTTTTTTTGATAAAGTGAAGAATTTTTCAGAGTTGACCGAAGACGATTCCATATATTCATTTTCAGAACATCTGGACCTTCTTCAACAAGTTGGAGACAACCCCGCTACAGCTGAAGCTCAACTGGAAGAGGATGCGGTCCATGTCCTTACGGTGCATAAGGCAAAAGGGTTGGAGTTTCCTGTAGTGTTTATGGTGAGTTTGATCGCAGACCGATTTCCAGGAAGATCAAGGAAAGAAAAGATCCCCATTCCCGATGAGATATTAAAAGAGGAGATTCCCGGAGGGGAAGATTATTTACATGAAGAAAGAAGGCTTTTTTATGTAGCCATGACCCGGGCCAAAAAATTTCTTTACTTAACCTGGGCCAAAGATTACGGTTTGAAAAGGTTGAAAAAAGTCAGTCCATTTGTTTTGGAGGCCTTAGATTTGTCTCACAAGCCGGAGAAAACTATCCGCAGTTCGGCGTTAGAAGAGATCAAAAGGTATGCACCTAAAGTGGAGTCTCCGGAAGCCATGCCCAAGGTAAAAGAGAAAAGAGTTCTCCAGCTCAGTTTTTTCCAGGTGAATGACTATCTCACTTGTCCTCTCAAGTATAAATTCAGACACCTTCTAAAGATCCCGGTTCTTCCTCATCATAATCTGGTGTTTGGCCGGGTGCTCCACAGGCTTATCTATTATTATCTGACTCAAAGAATGGCAGGAAAAAAAATAACGGAAAAAGACCTGATCGAAGAATACGAAAATCAATGGGTAAATGAAGGATTCCTCAGTCGAGAACATGAAGAAATGAGAAAAAAGGCTGGAGAAAAAGCTCTGCGGCTTTTTTACAGACGAGAAGAGGCCTCCGACTCCATTCCCTGGTATTTGGAAAGGAATTTTTGGTGGAGGACAGGAAATGTCAAATTTGTGGGACGTTGGGACCGAGTGGATCATAGAGAAAAAGGGGCTGTGATTATAGATTTTAAAGCCACCGAAGTTAAAGACCAGAAGAATGCTGATAAAAAAGCGAGAGAAAGCCTTCAGATGGACCTCTATGCTCTCTCTTTTATTCATACCCAGGATATTCCTCTTTTAGAAACCCAGCTCTATTTTCTTGAATCTGACATTATTGGCCGGGCCCAAAAAGGAGATAAGGATTTGAACAAGGCATCGGAAAAAATTCATAAAGCAGAAGAGGGTATTCGGAGGGAGAATTTTGAAGCCCAGCCAAATTGGCATCACTGCAATCTTTGTGAGTTCAAATCCATCTGTCCATCTTCCTATGGTTATTAACCTGAATTATTCATCAAAAAGGATAAAGAGCATGAATGAGTTAAAAGAATTTCTTAGGACTTCCGGAAATAAAGTCAATTTCATGGACTCTTTTTTTATAAAGAAAACGGCCTTTTTTATGAATAATTCAGACTTATAGAGAAAGGAGGTTGTGATGTGGTATATGGGATCTCATATGGGGAATTGGTGGTTGGGATTTTTATTCTATTTCATCTTTTTTATAGGGATTATTATCCTTATTATTTTTTTGGTCAGAGGATTGAGTTCTTCGAGAAGAGAAAGCCCTCCTCCTTCCAAAGAGGAACCCTTAGAAATTTTGAAAAAACGGTACGCCAAGGGTGAAATCACCAAGGAGCAATTTCACCAGATGAAAAAAGAGATAGAATCTTGAGCTTTATTCGGGAGAAATCCAGTAGGGCATGAGAGCCCAGGTTTTCTTTTTCTCCAGGCATTTTAATGTGGATAAAAAACGTTTCTTCCGGGAGGAGGAAAGGGAAAGAACCGAAGCCGGTTTCCGCCCGAGAAGAATATCTAAGAAGGAGACTTTTTTAGGCCACACTTCCAACATGACTTTCTTTTCTTCGGGAATTCCCGCCAATTTTTTGGCTGCAGAAATTGCTTTGCTCAATCCTCCCATTTCATCCACCAGTCCTCTTTTTTGGGCTTGAATCCCGGTCCATATCCGTCCTTTACCGATTTCATCCACTTCTTTTTTCTTCATGTTCCGTCCCCGGGCTACTTTAGTGATGAATTTATCATAAATCCATGAAATTTCATCCTTAAGAAGTTTTCTTTCCTGGGGAGTCAGCCCCCGAAATGTGGAAAAAAGGTCGGCTCTTTTCCCATAGGTTAATTTTTCGGCTGTAACGCCCAGCTTTTTATAGAATTCCTCCAGGTTGAATTTGCCAGTAAGGACTCCGATTGAACCGGTGAGGGTTTGAGGGTGAGCGATGATTTTATGAGCCGCCATCGAAATCCAATATCCTCCCGAGCCCGCCACGTCCGACATAGAGATCACCACTGGCTTTTTTTTCTTGGTTAAAACCAGCTCTCTCCATATGATGTCCGAAGCCACTGCCGATCCACCGGGACTATCCACCCGGAAAACCACCGCTTTAATGGTTTCGTCCTCTCTGACCTTTCTGAACCAGCGGGAGATAGTGGAACTTCCCATAGTCTGATAAAAGCCTTCTCCTGTGTGAATAGGGCCCATTCCATAAATAAGAGCAATGTTCTTTCCTCGATGAAGACCTAGAGATGAAGGTTTCACTTTAGCATAACGGGAATGGGTGATTTTATGAATGGGCTTATCATTGGTCCGGAGATGATTGATGAGTTGGTCTTCAAAATAAAGTTTATCTACCAACCCGGATTCTTTGGCCTCTTTTCCGTGATGAAATCCTTGATCAATAAGGGCTTTTATTTCTTTTTTATTCATTCCTCTTTCTTCAGCGATTTTGTTTAGATAAATAGAGAAAAGATTTTGATAAATGGATTTCATCATTTCTTCATGAGCTGGAGTGAATCCCTTTTCTGTGAATTGGTTGTAGGCTGTTTTGTATTCTTCCACATGTTCAAATTCAGCTTCGATTCCCAGGATGTTCAGAGTTTTTTTAAAGAAAGGAATGTATCCACCGATCCCGTTGATCACCATGGAGCCGAGAGGATGAAGGATGATTTGATCGCAAGCTGTGGCCAGATAATATTCTTTATCAAACTCCAGGGCTTCGTCTATGTAGGCATAAGCTTTTTTACCTGTTTTTCGGAAATCAAGGATCATTTCCCTGAGTTCATGGACTTTTCCCCAGTTGCACTGAAGGTAGTCGATGTGGATTACCAGATTTTGAATGCGGCTATCCACTTTGGCTTTCTGGATATTCATCCAAATATCGTACATGGATAAAGAGGGCTCTCCTAAGAATCGATTCATGAATAAACCAGGAACGGCCCGTTCCTGGATGGGACCGGAAAGGTTGATTTCAAGATAAGAATTGGCTTTCACTGAAGGAGGTTTTCCTAATCCATAATAAAGAAAAGAGAATATAGTGACACCGATTAAAATGATAAAAATCAAAATGATGATCAGAACATATGAACTCTTTTTCATCAGAAACTCCTTTTGTGTCCCTAGTTGGGCTCTATTTGTCCCTTGAGGTAATATAACAAAAAGGAAAAAGAAATTGAAATTTTAAGTTTATTTCTTTTTATAGGGGATAAGTTCTCTTGACATGATGGGTGCATTGGGATATTTTCTCTATAACTTTCCGTTTCTCAGAGAGAAAAGGAGAATTTGAGGTGCATTTGGGTTGTTTGGTTGTTTCAATCATTTTTTTCTTTTTCTTTCTGGTGCCTTTCTTTTTTGCTCAGGTTATGCTGGGAGCCCTCAGCAGGCTGGGGATGTCTCCGGAGATAGCTCTGCTGGTCCTGGCAGGTATGTTGTTCGGAGGGGCCATCAATATTCCTCTAAGACGGTTTCAAAGGGAAAACGAAGTGGTTTATGACCCCATGCAGATATTTGGTTTGGACCGGTTGAGGATGCAGTTAGGGGAAAACTGGCCTTTTCCTTTCCGCAAAAAAGCTCAAACTTCCATGGTTTTAGCTGTGAATGTAGGGGGATGTCTGATCCCTTCGGCAATAGCTTTCTATGAAATAATCCGGATTATCCATCGAGGGCCTCAATTTTTTTTGGCCTTATTGATGATTACAGGACTGAACGTGGGGGTGTGTTACCGGATTGCCCGTCCTGTGGCCAATGTGGGTATAGCTATGCATCCTTTTATCCCTCCTCTAGTGGCGGCAGTCCCCAGTATTCTTCTGCTGCCGGAGTTTGCCCCGCCTGTGGCTTTTGTAGCTGGAGTGATGGGATCATTGATCGGGGCAGACCTTCTTCATCTAAAAAGCATACAGGAGCTTCATACAGGGATGGCCAGTATCGGAGGGGCGGGAACTTTTGACGGGATCGTCCTCTCCGGGATGATCGCAGCTTTACTGGCATGATCACTCCTGAAACAAGCCTAATGAAGGGGACAGCCCCCTCCGACAGAGAGTAAGCCGGGCCGGAGAGACTTATGTCCAGAGTTTTTAGAGGGAGAATTTGTTGAGCTTTCGTTTGATTTGTTTTATATTAAACTTTTTTAAATTTATCAGGTGAGAAAAAATGCAGGCTTTAGAGGTTGAAAATGTCTCGAAAAGTTTTGGTTCCTTTCTGGCGGTGAACGATTTATCTTTTTCCATTCCTCAGGGAACCATCTATGGTCTTTTAGGACCTAACGGAGCGGGGAAAACCACCACTATCCGCATGGTGATGAATATCATTATTCCGGATCAAGGATTTATCCATGTTCTGGGTCAAAAAATGAATGAACACATGAAGGAAAAAGTGGGATACCTTCCCGAAGACAGGGGCCTTTATCCTAAAATGAAGGTGGAAGAACTGCTTTTTTTCCTTTCAGCATTGAAAGGACTTAAAAGAGATGAGGTCGGCCGGAGGATTGATTATTGGCTCGACCGGTTCGACCTCGGCGAATGGAAAAATAAAAAGGTGGAAGAACTTTCCCGAGGGATGCAGCAGAAAATCCAGTTTATTGTGACCGTCATCCACCGTCCTGATTTGATCATACTGGATGAACCTTTTGGAGGACTGGACCCTGTGAACACCAAACTGTTGAAAGACATCATGCTGGAGATGAAAAAAGAAGGACACACCATCATTTTTTCCACCCATCGAATGGAGCAAGTGGAGATGATCTGTGAGAATATTTGCCTTATTAACCGGGCAAAAAAGGTATTAGAAGGAAGTCTCAACCAAATCAAGAAGCAGTACGGAAAAAATACCCTTCTCCTTGATTACGAAGGAGAGGGGCATTTTATCCACAAGCTTTCCGGGGTTGAGCATATCGATGATTATGGTAAATTCATGGAAATAAGACTTGCGGACACCCGGGATCCTCAAAATTTGTTGAAAGAGCTGGCAGAGAAGGTTCGAATCAACCGGTTTGAAGTGAAACAACCCTCCCTCAATGCGATATTTATTGATAAAGTGGGAGATAAAAATGCAAAAGATCCTATCGGTCATTAAAAGAGAATACCTCCAGATCGTCAGGACCAAGGGGTTTATCATCGGGACTGTTTTGGGGCCCGTTCTTATCGGGGCCTTTCTGGTGATTCCTGTGGTTTTTTCTCTGATTTCTGTCGATCAACAGGAACAGATTGGTGTGGTGGATTTGAGTGGGGAGGTGGCTGGGGGGTTGGAAGAAAAACTCGATCAAAAAATGAAAGATGGAAAACCGAGATTCGTTTTGAAGCTCTATGAAAATTCTAAAGATGAGAATATTAAAGACTTAAAAGAAGAGATGAACCAGAAGGTTTTGAATGAGGAGTTTTCCGCCTATATTTTCATACCTGAAGGTATTATAAAGGGGGGGAGTGTGGAGTATGTGTCCCAGCATGTTTCGGATTTTGATAAGATCGGGAATATCCATGATGCGGTCAATTCGGTGATTATCGAAAAAAGGCTTAAGAAGGAAGGATTGGACCCCCAGAAAATAGCTCAACACATGAAAGAAGTGAGCTTGAAAACCAGCAAGGTCACCCAAAGAGGAGTGGAAGAGGACACCGGAGGGACGTTTATTATTTCCTATCTTTTAGTGTTTATTTTGTACATGACTCTTTTTTTCTACGGGTCTATAATTTTGAGAGGGGTCATTGAAGAAAAAAGCTCCCGGGTTGTGGAGATTGTTCTCTCTTCCCTGCGGCCTTTTCAACTCATGCTGGGAAAAATAATGGGAATTGCGGCCGTGGGGTTTACTCAGTATGCCATCTGGGCTCTGTTTGGACTGGGCGTGTCTCAATATGGTTCATCCCTGATTTCTGGATTTTTTCCAGCGGCTTCTTTCAATTTTCCTTCTATTCCGGCTTATATTTTTATCTATTTTGTGGTTTTTTTCATCCTGGGATATTTTCTTTATGCAACGGTCTACGCTGCCATCGGATCTTTGGTGAATTCAGAAAAAGAAGCCCAACAGCTACTTTTACCTGTGAGCATGTTTTTGGTGGTGCCTATCCTTTTAATGATGTATGTAATCCGGAGCCCTGAAAGTACTCTTTCGGTGGTTTTATCCATGATTCCGTTCTTTGCTCCCATTTTGATGCTTCTCAGAGTCTGTGTGCTGTTTCCTCCCTTTCCTCAAGTGGCTGGTTCGATTCTTCTTCTGATTTTAACCATTCTGGCTATGGTCTGGGTTGTGGCCAAGATTTACAGAGTGGGGATTTTGATGTACGGGAAGCGTCCCCGCTTTCCAGAGATTATCAAATGGTTTCGGTACCAATAAAAAAGATGAATAGTAAAAGAAAAGGAAGCAAGAGAGGGATTATTATTTTTATGGGGATGGTTATTTTGGGTTCTTTTCTTTTCTCTTCTGCGGCCCAAGAATCAGAGGTGTTTATGTGGATAGGGTTTAAACAGCTTTCCAGGGAAGACCCTTTAACCCTGGATAATATCCTCAGGTTCGCCAAAAGGATGGATATCATTCCTTACTCCTCAGGAATGAATCACACCCGGGAGCTGGAACGTTTCCTTAAAGAATGCCAGAGGAAGGGATTTGAAAAGACCTGGATAGAAATCGGTCCCGGCAAAAAAGTGACAGCGAAGGAGTTTGTGGAAAATCCTTCTTCCAGAGAGGAGACTCTTTCCCGGTTTAAAGCGTTGGCGGAAGTTTACAAAAAATATTATCCTCATTTTGCTCGGATCACTATTTTTGATGAAGCTCCGTTAGGAGCTTTTGGCCGGAAAGAGGGAAGTTATAAAAAGCAGCTTGAACAGTTTCAAAAGTACGGCCCTCGGGCTTTTGCTTTTATGTATGAAGCGATTAAACAGGTTATGCCCGCTGCTCAAGTAGGGATATTTTTGCATCATCCCCATAATGCTTCTCCCCGAATGGCCGGAGATTATTCCTACATCAAGCCCTTTATGGAAAAAACTTCCCGTTGGGAAGCTTCTCCGGATTTCATCTTTTCCGATGTGTATAGGGGTTATTTCAATCGAGGCTTTGGAGTGGAGAAGACCGATGACTACATTACCGATGTGGTGAACTACACCAGAAAAATTTCAGAAGAGTACGGAGCGAAAGCCTATCAACTGGGTCAGATGCATACGATTAAATTGGGATATACTCCCAGTCAGAGGCAGATTGATCACAATGTGGAAGCGATGCTTAGAGGAAATCCTCACGGGATCGGTTGGTACTGGCCCAATTATGCTTCCACAAATTACAGAAGAATTTCAAAGAAAAAGATCGGTTCCCCGGAAGGTTATGATGTTTCCTTTGATCCGTTTGTGCCCAACAGTTGGGGGAAGATCGGACCGGCGGGCTCTGTGTACGGCACATCCAAAGACCGGTTTGTTTATTCTTATCTGCGAATCCTGGAGTCTTTAGGTAAAATAAACTTTCAGCAGGTTTTTGACCTTTGGGTTTACGGTTATGACTTTGATCATGTGGAACATAAGCTGTATTTAAAGGATGTTCAGAAAGAAAATGGAAAATGGGAGTTGATCGGACACTTCAATCCTCAACAGGATAAACAGGGCTATGTAGAGGGAGCCAGAGAGGAATACATGTATTCCTACCACGAGAAATGGCATGCGGTGGCTTTCCACGGACTCTCCCGGGAAAAATTTTTAACCAAGGAAAATGAATCTTCCTACCAGCTCACAGTCAAAATTGAAACCTCCAAAGAGAGTGACCAATCTTTGTTAAGTGCCCTGTATGTCATGCCCTACAGAAAAACTCGACATTATGCCCTAGAGGATAAAATCACCGAATTTATAGAGAGACATCCCCGATGGGTGAGGATCAATAGTCTGACTCACCGGGTGGCCCCCCAACACTTGACTTTGACTCCTCAGGGAAAATGTGTATGGAAAGTGAGGCAGCCTGCGCCATGAAAACAAATATTCACAGGGGAATTTCTCCAAGGGAGAAATGGGTTTTAATGGCCGCCGCAGGTTTGGGGTTTATTTTTTTATTAGGGAGCTGTTTTCAGTCAAGCTCTCCTTCCCAGGATATCCTTGAAGGAGGGTATTGGAAAAAACAAGGACTGGAGGATCCTTCGGTGAAGATTATTGAAGTCAAGGTCAACAATGGTACATGGAAAGATTACAATTCCAGATCGGTTTTTTTGCCCGGAGGCTCCTGTTTACACGTGGAGGTTCTCATAGGAAAGAAAAATGATTGATATCCGGATGAATTTTCTTTTTAAACTCCAAATTTTTCTCTTATTTATTATGATGGGGCTTCCAGGGAGGGTGTTTTCCGGAAGTCCAGGTGGAGAGAAGTTTTTTGCTTATTTTGATTTTTGGATTTATGGGGAAGGGTTGAACGAAGGAAAATATCAAATTTTTCTCAAAACCAATCTTTTTTACGGAAACAAATGGGAATGTGTGGGGAAATTTCCTCAACGCTCTGATAATTTAAAAGTTTCAAAGGAAGGAAAACTTCTTCTCATAAGCCGATTGAAAAGAGAAAAGTATTGGGGACAGGATATCAGAGAAAATTATGTAGCTGTAAAGATGGTTTCTCCCAAAGGGAATCCCACCGTTTCTGTGAAAGGAATGTATATTTTCAGCTCTCAAACAGAGGAAAAGGAGGGGTTAGAGAGAAAAATTCGTCGGATTGAAAATCAATATCCCGTATTGAATAAAAAATCCTTGGCTTACCATGTGCGGCCGCGGGTGTATACCCTGGTACCCGGAGTTCCTTATATCGAACATGTAGAAGCTCCAGTGAAGGGCCACAAGCCAGGCGTTTTGGAAGTGGAATGGTTGGAGATGATTTTCAAGCATAAAAGGAGTCAATCATGAAAAGATTTCTAAAATATGATGCCTTTCTTTGATTATCTTTATGAACGTTGGATCAAGAAAGGGAAGCTGGAAGGGATTTAGTTAGAATACAGAAGCCGGATTTGCAGGAATAAATGGAGTGGCCAATCCTTTACCTAAAAATAATCCTTTAAAATTTGGACTGTCTTTGAAGAAATACCGAATTTATTTATTTTTGAAGGATCATGAACCTTTTTTGATCTTTGTCCGTAGAACAGAGTGAAACAGAATAAAGATTAAGTCAGGATTTAGCTTACTGAAAAGTCATTGATTCGAGGAATGGAAGAAAAGAGTTTATCAAAAAATGAGGATATTTCTGCCCTTATCCAGAAAATCAAAAAAGGTGACCGGAAGGCTTTCATGACAATCACTCAACTTTACCAGAAAAATGTTTTTTTGCTGGCCTATTCGTTCTTCCACAACAAGGAAGATGCTTTGGACGTGGTGCAGGAGACATTTTTACGGTTTTACCAAAAAGTCCATCTTTATAAAAAAGGACGAAATTTTAAGAATTGGCTTTTACAGATAACCAAAAACATATGTATCGATTATTACAGGAAAAACTACAGTGGGAATAATTCCTTTAACAGAGAGCAAAACTTGGAGGATATAAATATTCCTGTGAATGACTCAAATGATTCTCTTCTTTCATCAGATTTAAAAAGGATATTTATCCGTTCTCTTCAGGAGTTATCTGAAAGACAAAGGATGATCTTTGTCATGAAACATTATAACCAATTCCAGTATAAGGAAATTGCTCAAATATTAAACATAGCTGTGGGCACTGTGAAATCCATTCATCATAAAGCTGTGCAAAACCTTAAGAGGATTATGAATCCTTATTTAGGGGGTGAAAAATGAAGGAATGTCAGAAGATTCAAAAAGATTTGGTGGCGTTCCTTTACGGAGAATTGGATGAAAGGGAAACCGAACGGGTCCAACATCATATCCAAGAGTGTTCTCACTGTGAAAAAGAACTCCACAACTTGAAAAGGATTATGGGAGGCGCTGACTGTTTGCAGGAAGATATCCAGGGAGCTGTGTCTTCGGTGGATTGGGATTCCCTTTCTTCCCAAATCACCGATTCGGTCTTCGATAAAAACACATCCCCGGAATCCATTTGGACCCGAATCGGGAAATGGCTGTTTCCACCCAAGTTAAAGCCGGTTTATGCAGGATTGATTGTAGGGATCCTTTTGGGGTCTGTCCTCACACTTTTGATTTTCCGAATGCCTCCTCAAAAAGTACAGGGGAAGCATTTTATGGTTCCTCCTGGATTTTTAGAAAAGGTAGAAATCGAGATGGCTCGCCGGGAAACCGTCGATTATCTCCAAAAGAGTGAGTATGTGATTTTGGATTTAGTCCAGACGGATCAACCGGTTTCTCACTGGGAGGATAAAACAGGGACCTTTCGAAGGGCCCAGAACTTGCTCTCCAAAAAGAGATACATCGACCCGCAGCTGAATAAGATTCAGATAGCCAAAGCTAAGGACATCTGCGACCAGATCGAGCTTCTTTTGTTTGAGCTCATTCAAATCAGGGGGGAGCTGAATGAGGAGAAAATGGAAGAAATTCAAGAATACATCAAGCAAAAAAAGATTTTACTGAAGATAAATTTAGTAAAAAATGAATTGGAAAAAAGTGAGGTGTAAAGTGAGAAAATCAATCATCGGCATGAGTTTTTTACTTCTCCTTTCTCTCTTCCTCCAGGCCTCTATACAGACACCTCCAGATGAAAAGCTTTTCAGAGAGGCCAAAATCCTTATCTTTGATAAAGAATGGGAGAAGGCTCAAGAAAAGTTGGGCACCCTTCTCCAGGAATATCCCCGCAGTCTTTTCTATTCTCAAGCGGTTTTTTATAAAGCCCGATGTCTGGAAGAACAGGGAGGGAAGGAAGAGGAAGCCTTGAAAAC
>JAGXKI010000049.1 GCA_018335295.1 bacterium
TCTGTTTGTCCTAACAGAGGAAGGGCTGCCAGAAAGCCTATTACGGTAATGAATGAAATAATTTTTCGGATCATCGGGACCTCCTTAAAATTTAGGTTGAAATTAAAATTACCATAACAAATTCAAATAGATAAATCAATTTAACCATGGAATGAGTAAGCGGCTTCATTATTATTGTTGAAGGGTGAGCCCGTTGGAAGGGGAAATGCGAGCCGTTCTCCCTCCAAAGTTGACTTTATAATTTCGTGGTGCTATATCTAGACATAATCCTTAATTCCTTAAGGGAGAGATTCATGAACACCAAAAAAATAATGAAGTCCATTTTCCTTTGTGTTTTTTTCATTTTTCTTTCAAGCTTAAACCTTTCGGCTCAAGGACACTTTGAATTCGGAATTCATTATTCAAACTGGAGTCTCGATCTCCTCAGGTCTGAAATTGAAGGGGTTATAGGTGATGCTTTTGAAGGGGGGATAAAGGATCAATTTTTAGAGGATATTCAACAAGACTATCCCGGTTTGAAAGAACAGGGTTATGAACAAGAAATTTCCTTTGATTCCGGAGGCCATAATTATGGTGTGGAGATTCGGTGGTATCCAGGGGGGCATGATGGATCCTTCAGTTTAGGATTATCCCTTGAGAAAACTCGTATGAGAGTGTCTTTACCTCGATTATCAGCTCAGTTAGACCTTAAGGACCCCCCTACGGGTAAAGAAGCCTATTTCGCAGGAGAGTCTCAAGAAGCCCAATTCGAGATGAACCCTCTCTCCTTACATCTGAGTCTTCGGTGGGATCTCGTTCCGAGCTGGAGGATTCGTCCTTACATCACCTTTGGGCTGGGGGCAGCCACTCGCACAGCCCTGGAAGAAGCCACCTTTAGTTTTGCCTATACAGGAGAACTCAGTATTGAAGGAGAAGAGAGAGAAGAATATGAAGGGTCAGAGACCAAATCTTTGAAAGAGCTCAAGGAGGAATTGGAGGAAGGTGAAGACTTTTCCCTCCCTGCCGTTATTCCTTTTATCCAGCTCAATTTAGGGTTAAAAGGACAGCTCACTGAAAATCTGTACTTGTTGGTGGATGCGGGGATATGGAACGGTTTTCTTCTTCGGGGAGGAGCTTCCGTCAGATTCTGAGTGCTTAAGTTCTTTCCGGTTCCATGAATCCAATTTTTTCTTTACTTTTCGCTGATTTCTCTTAACATAAAGAGAGATAGAAAGGACAGGAGGAAAGGATGAAAGGGAAAAAGATTTTTGTATGTTGGATACTCTGGAGTTTCATCGTTTTTTCTTTTTTGTGGACGGTTCCGGGTTTTTCCCAAAAGAACCCCGAGGAGAAGGGGCTTCTCTCGGTGATGCATTCCTTATCCAGCAACGATTTGTTCTCATACGTGAAAGAGTTGGCTTCAGATGAATATACCGGCCGACTTACCGGGACAGAAGGTTACAACAAAGCGGCTCGATGGGTGTCTTCTCATTTTGAAAAATGGGGACTTCACCCGGCTGGAGATAATGGCACCTATCTTCAGTCTTTTCCCATCTCCTACACCCGGGTCTTCGAGGAGTGCGGTGTTTCTCTTCATGTTCCTTTTAAGGAAACCACCATTGAAAAATCCTACACCTATGATGACCAATTCATCCCTGGATCTACTTCGGGTTCAGGGAAAGTGACTTCAGAGGTGATTTATGTGGGTTACGGGGTCACAGCTCCGGAACTGGATTATGATGACTACAAAGGAGTGGATGTCGAGGGAAAAATTGTGTTGATGGAAAGGGAAGTTCCGGTTTCACCCAAGGAGGATACAGATCTTTTTAAAAAATGGCGTCCGTATTCCTTCCATCAGTACAAACTGGAGAACGCGGTGGCTCATGGGGCTAAGGGAATGCTGTACAATTATGGTCCCATCGGCAATCCCAATAACGCCTACAGCGAAGGTTTTATTTATTCCCATGTAGGAGAGGAAGTGGTCTCCGATGTATTCGCAGGGACGGGGAAAAAACACAGGGAAGTGGTTAAAAAAATAAAAGAAACTCTTCAACCTCAATCATTCAATACCGGCAAAGTCTATACCATCGAAAACACAACTGAACATCATCCTCAGGGAACTGGATTCAATGTGATAGGGATTTTGAAGGGGTCGGATCCCCAACTTAAGGATGAGCTCATTATTTTAGGGGGGCATTTGGATCATTTGGGCCGCTGTTATGAAATCATGCCCGGAGCCAACGACAATGCTTCGGCCGTTTCGGTGATTCTGGGGCTGGCTGAGGCTCTGTCCCAATCTGAGGTGAAACTCCGCCGGTCGGTGATGTTTCTCTGCTTTGGAGCCGAAGAGCAGGGAGTCGTGGGTTCCAAATATTATCTAGAGCACCCGGTTTTTCCTCTAGAGAAAACTATGGCTTTTATAAACATGGATGGAGTGGGCTGCGGGGATAAATTGAGAGCGATAGCCGCCGAGAATTATCCTGATTTCTGGCAGTTCGTAAATCAAGCCAATCAAAAATATATACACAGAGAGGTAAACCCCAGCTATTTCGCCAACCTGGCCCGTCCCCGTTTAGATGCCGCCCGATTCATGTGGCACGATGTGCCCACCCTCTCTTTCAGTGCTTACGGAGCGAAATCCTATTACCACACCACAAAGGATGATATTGGAACCATCACTCCGGAGATAATGGAAGATTTGGCTCAACTTTTGTTTATTTCTGTGGTGGATATGGCCAATCAGGATTCCCTCGATTTTAGGAAATAGTTGGACTTATGCGATTTCATGTTCCTACCAGGATTGAGTGGAAGTCTGGAGCCCTATCCAGTATCGAGAATCTGGTGAGGAAGGAGCTCCGGGCAGAAAAAATATTTTTGATAACAGACAAGGGCATCCAGGATGCCGGGATTGCCGCTCAAGTGTTATCTCAGTTAGAGAATGTCACTGTCTTTAATGAAGTGGAAGCCAATCCTAAACACACCACTGTAAACAAAGCCGGAGAGCTCATCCGCCGCATTCAACCCGATTTGGTCATAGGACTGGGAGGAGGAAGTTCCCTGGATACGGCCAAAGCTGTGGCTCTTTTGGCTGAAAATCCGGGGAATATCGAGGATTATGAAGGGAAAGAAAAATATAAAAAACCTCCCCTTCCCGTCCTGGCTATTCCCACAACTTGCGGAACAGGAAGTGAAGTGACCTGGGTCAGTGTGGTGACTCACACAGAAAGAAGATTCAAGATGTCCATTAAGGGAGTTCATCTTTTTCCGGTGATGGCTCTTTTGGACCCGAATTTACTCTTCTCTCTTCCTCCACCTTTGATTGCTTCTACAGGTCTGGATGCGCTCACTCACGCTGTGGAGGCTTACACTGTCAGACCGGCCACTCTTATCACCCGTATGCTGGCAAGAGAGGCTATCCGGCTCATCTTTTCATCCATTGAGCCAGCTTTTAACAGCATTAAAGATCACCCCCAGGAGAGAGGAAATATGATGGTGGGAAGCATGATGGCAGGGATGGCCTTTGGCAACAGCGATGTTGGGGCTGTCCACTGTCTTTCTGAATCCGTGGGAGCTCTTCATGATATCCCTCATGGAGTGGCCAATTCCATATTTCTTCCCTATGTTATGGAATTCAATCTTCCTCAGTCTCAGAAGAGTTATGCCGAGATTGCCCGTCTGGTGGGTATAGAAGAGAATGAAGACCAGAAAGCCGCCCAAAATTTAATTCATCAGATCCAAGAGCTTTCTCAGAGATTGAATATTACTTCTTTTCAAGCTCTAGGGATTGGAAAAAAACAGTTTCCAGAAATCGCCCAAAAATCGGTTCACAACAATTCCAATCCTTCCAATCCCAGAAAAGCGGAAATGAAAGATTACCTGAATATCCTTTCCAGAGCTTATGAGGGATCTTGATAGGAGGCTTCATATTGACTTAATAGAGATATTATTTCACTGAAAGGAGATTTTAAGGATGAGATTGAAACCGCACCAATTCACACTTCCTTCCTGGGGAAAAGATAATGAGGATGAACGGCTGAACCAGGATTGATTCCCGGGTTTTCCTGGAATCTTCTTCCTTCAGATTAAAAGAAATGCAAGCTTTTTATGATTTTGTCCGCTCTATAGAAAGACATCCCCGCTTTTCTTCACAGGTGGCTGCCTACCAATATGTTTCCCCCAAGGAAGCCCAATATGCTTCTATTCCCCTTGATGAGAGGGTAAAAAAAGTATTGACAAATCGAGGAATCACCCAGTTCTGGACCCACCAGAAAGAAGGTATTGAGAGTCTGAGACAGGGAAAAAATGTGGTCATCATGACCCCCACCTCCAGCGGCAAAACCCTCATCTACAACATTCCCGTCATGGAAACGGTCCTGGAGGATTCTCAAGCCAAGGCTTTATATGTTTTTCCCCTTAAAGGGTTGGAACAAGACCAAGTGAAAGAACTCAACGGGCTTTTTACAGACCTGGGCCTTCAACCTTCCCCCAACAAAGGCGAACGCAATCCCTTACAGGCAGCTGAAGTTTATGATGGAGATGTGTCTCCTTACAGGAGGAGAAAAATAAGACAACGTTTTCCTCGAGTGGTGTTTACTAATCCGGATATGATTCATCTGGCTTTGAATTCCTTTCATGACAAATGGAAGGAGTTTTTCAGCCATCTCAAGTATGTGGTCGTTGATGAGATTCACAGTTATCATGGGATTTTTGGTTCCAACGCCGCCCACATTTTCCGACGGCTGAGGAGGATATGCCGGTTTTATGGTTCCGATCCTCAATTCATCGCCTGTTCCGCCACTATTGCCAACCCCAAGGAATTGGCTCAGAATCTCACCGGCCTGACCTTTAAGGAAATTCTTGAAAGCGGGGCTCCTCAAGGGGGAAAGCATTTTTGTTTCATAAATCCTCAGTATAGAAGCCCTTACACCCAAGCCACCTGGCTTTTTGTCGAGTGTTTGAAGGCAGGATTTAAAACCATTTTGTTCACCAAAGCCCGAAAAATAACCGAACTTATATACACTTGGACCACCGAAAGAGCCGGAGAGTATGCAGAAAAGATCAGTCCCTACCGGGCCGGTTTTCTTCCCCAGGAGCGCCGGGAGATCGAGAAAAAACTTTTCCAAGATCAGCTCATGGGAGTGGTCTCCACGAGTGCTCTCGAATTAGGAGTGGATATCGGGGGATTGGATGCCTGTATCCTGGTTGGATATCCTGGATCGGTAGCGAGTACCTGGCAGCGTTCCGGCCGGGTAGGAAGAAGAGGGAAGGATTCTCTCGTTTTTATGGTGGCTATTCGAGACGCTCTGGATCAGTATTACATGCGGCACCCCCAAAGTTTTTTTGGAGAGAGTCATGAAGCTGTGGTGGTAGATCCCCAGAATAAAAAAATACTAAAGCGTCACCTCCCCTGTGCGGCCAGTGAAATTTACCTTCGAGAAAAAGATTCAGTCTATGATGTTTCTGCATTGAAGCCTCACCTCCAAGAACTGGTGGAAGAAGGAAAACTCAATCAAGGAAGAAAGGGGGATATTTGGTTCTCGAGAAGAAGGAGGCCTCAACGGGAAGTGAGCATTCGGGGGATCGGAGAAACCTTTTCCATTTTACTCGAAGAGGGAGAAAAAATCGGAGAGGTGGATCATTCCCGGGTTTACATGGAAGCGTTTCCCGGAGCTGTCTATTTGCACCGGGGGAAACAATACCAGGTGAGGGAGCTGGATATTGATAAAAGAAAGGCGGTTTGCCGGGAAGTGGATGTGAATTATTATACCCAGGTTTTGAGCCGCAAACAGACTGCGGTTCTTTCTCGAGATAAAAGAAAGAGAACAGGAAAGTTTGAGGTCAATTGGGGAAGATTGAGGATGACCCATCAGGTGGTTGGTTTTGACAAGCGGAGACTTTGGGACGGAAGAAGGCTCTCCAGGCATCGATTGGAAATGCCCGAGAACGTTTTTGACACCGAAGGATTGTGGATGGTGATTGATCCCACTGTTCAAAGAGCCCTCGAATTTCAAGGTTTTGACCTGGGAGGAAGCCTGCACGCAGTGGAACATGCCTCCATCAAGTGCATTCCTTTATACGCCGTATGTGAACGCAACGATATCGGGGGATTGAGCCATCCCTTTTACCCTCCGATTCAGAAGGCTGCTGTTTTCATCTATGATGGTTACGAAGGAGGAATCGCTTTCACCTGGAGAGCTTTTCAGGTGTTAAGGGAATGGATTGAATCCACGGTCCAGATTATCAAGGAATGTCCCTGTCAGGAAGGCTGCCCCTCTTGTGTTCAGGACCCTCAATGCGGTTCCGCAAATGAGCCTTTGGATAAAGAAGGAGCTCTTTTTTTACTGGAAGAAAGCTTAAAGATGTAATATCCTTTTTCCTTTGAATTCCAAAGGATTTATAGAGATAAAAGTGAGTGGGTCAATGCCCATCTCTTGAGTTTAAACTAAAAGGAGGTTGCAATGAAAAGAGTCAAATTGATCTGTTTGACAGTATTTTTTCTCTTTTTAGCTATCAATCTTTCTGCCCAAATTCCTGAACCCCAGGACGTCTTGGGGTTTGAACTGGGAACAGACCGGAAGCTGGCCGATATGCATCAAATCCTGGATTATTTTCAAAAACTGGACAAAGCCAGCGACCGGATTTCATTGAAGGAAATCGGGAAAACCACCATGGGAAATCCTTTTGTGGTGGCCTACATCACTTCCGTGGAAAACCATAAGCATCTGGAAAAGTACCGGAAATATCAGCAGATGCTGGCGGACCCTCGGGAAATATCTGAGGAAAAAGCCCAGCAGTTCATTCAGAAAGGAAAATCCGTAGTGATGATCAACTGCTCCCTTCATGCTTCTGAAATCGGAGCCTCCCAGATGTCCATGAAGCTTGCCTACGACCTGGCTACTCAGAACGATCCGGCTACTAGAGAGATCTTGGACAACACCATCCTGCTTTTGGTTCCTATGCACAACCCGGATGGTATCCAGATGGTGGTGGACTGGTACAGGAAGCATCTTGGAACAAAGTATGAAGGATCCCGGATGCCCTGGCTTTACCATAAATACGTGGGCCATGACAACAACAGAGACTGGTACATGTTCACCCAGGTGGAATCCAAGCTGACTGTTGAAGTCCACAATAACTGGCATCCTCAAGTCATCGTGGATATGCATCAAATGGGAAGCCACGGTCCGCGGATATTCGTCCCCCCTTATGTGGATCCTTTCGAGCCCAATGTGGACCCCATCCTGCGCCAGGAGGTGGCTGAGATGGGAACCTTTATCGCTTCAGAGTTGACGGCCCAGGGAAAGGCCGGAGTGATTCACAGCACCTGGTTTGACGCCTGGACTCCGGCTCGGGCTTACCATCATTATCATGGAGGAATAAGGGTTCTGACAGAGGTGGCCAGCGCGGACATGGCCACTCCTGTCCAAATAAAATTTGAAGAGCTTCCAGAAATGGTGAAGAAGCCTTCAGTCAAGATGCCCCTTCCCTGGAAAGGCGGGGAGTGGGGAATCGGGGATATCCTCGAATACGACTACGCGGCAGCCTGGGCAGCGCTCACTCAAGCGGCCCGGCTTAAAGAAAACTGGTTGAGAAATTTTTACCGGATCCATCACAAAGCCGTCAATCGCACCCAACCTCCCTATGCTTTTCTCGTCCCACCGAAGCAGAGAGATTTGGCCACAGCGGTCAAGATGATGAATGTGCTCCAGATAGGAGATGTGGAAATCCATAAAGCCAGAGAATCATTTACAGCTGATGATCATCCCTATCCGGAGGGAACTTATATCATTTACATGGACCAGCCCTATGGAGGTTTTGCCAAAACACTGCTTGAGGAACAAGATTATCCGGAAATAAGGGAGTATCCCGGCGGTCCTTTGAAGACCCCTTATGATGTGGTGGCCCATACCCTGCCTCTGCTTATGGGAGTGGATGTGGTAGAAGTCAAAAAACCCTTCCAGGTCAAGGATAAGTTGATGGCTGAGGTCACTTCACCTCAGGGTAAACTGGAGCGGAAAAACAGCGGTTTTGGTTATGTATGGGGGCATGAGAGCAACGATGATATGGTCGCGCTCAACAGGATTCTAAAGAAAGGCTACAAAGTGTACTGGAACGCTCAAAAGTTTGAAGCTCAAGGAGAAAGTTTTCCCTGTGGAACCATGATTGTCCAAGAAGAGAAAGGATTGATTGAGGATTTGGGAAAAATCACTCAAGACCTGCACGTGCAGTTTAAAGGATTGGAAAATGAACCGGAAGTCCAAACCTACGCTCTCCAACCCGTGAAGCTGGGGCTGTATAAAAGCTGGACAGCCTCCATGGATGAAGGATGGACCCGTTGGGTTTTGGAGCAGTATGAATTTCCCTATAAAAGTATTTATGACGAGGATATCCGGAAAGGAAACCTTCACCAGAATTTGGATGTCCTGATTTTGCCGAGTATGGGAAAGGAACGGATCATACAAGGGGTTTCGGAAGAAGACATACCCCCCAAGTATGCCGGGGGCATTGGAGAATTAGGTGTCCGGAACCTGAGACAGTTTGTTGAAGAGGGAGGCACATTGATCACCCTGAATTCAGCCGCCGAACTGCCTCTTAAGTGTTTTTATCTGGAGGTGGACAATTGTGTGGAGGAAGTGGAAAGGAAAGAGTTCTTTATTCCTGGGTCTATGCTCAAAGTGTTGAATGATACACACCACCCCATCGCTTACGGCTATAAAAGAGATGGAGCTGTGTTTTTCCGCAGAAGTCCCGTGTTTGCAGTGAAGGAAGGAGAGAGTGTGGTCCGGTATCCTCTTCACAATCCTCTTTTGAGTGGTTGGATCAACGGAAAAGAGCAGCTTTACAACAAGAGTGCCATTGTGGATGTTCCCTTAGGGAAGGGAGAAGTCATTTTGCTGGGATTTCCCGCCCAGTACAGAGCCCAATCCCATCACACCTTCCGGTACCTGTTCAATGCCATCTTTTACGGACCCGCCGAACTCAGATAAGAACAGGGTCGTGTCTTACATTATGACATTTTCCCCTGGAATTGATTTAGTGAAGTTGATAAGTCCGCAGTGAGCCGTGGTGTTGATATTTCCGAAAAAGGAGAAATGATGGATCGAAAAATCAACAAGAGCCGGAGGAAGTTTTTAAAAAATTCTGCCCTGGGGATGTTTGGAGCTGGATTGGTGAAATATCCTAACTTGAAGCTTTCTTCGGAAGAAAAAAATCCCCCGCCTATTCAAATAAAGGATTACCGTTCCCTGGGACGGACGGGGTTTAAAGTTTCAGATTTGGCTTGTGGTTTCATCAGAGAGCCCGGGATTCTGGAGGCGATGCTGGATGCCGGAGTGAACTACATCGATACCGCCGAGAGTTATGGAACCCATAAGATGATCGGAAAGGTCATTAAGGGACGGGACCGGGAGTCTCTTTTTATCACCACCAAAATGGAGGTCAAGAAAGACGTCTCCAAAGAAGGATTTGTAAAGAGAGCCTACAAATGTCTGGAAGAGCTCCAGGTCGATTATGTGGACTGCATGATGATGCATATGCCCGAAACGGTACAAACCCTGAAGACCGAAGGATTCCATAAGGCTATGTCTCAATTAAAGAGCGAAGGCCGAATCAGATTTGTGGGCCTATCCAATCACGGGTCGTTTTGGTACAAGGCTCCAGAACAATCTATGGAAAAAGTGCTTCTGGCTGCCGTAGAGGATGGACGGTTCGACATTTTTCTCATGGCCTATAACTTCCTCCAGATGGACCAGGCAGAGAAGGTGCTGGAAGTATGCCGGAAGAAGGGCATCGGGACTGTACTGATGAAAACTACCCCGGTTAAAAATTATTACGGGTTGAAGCAGAGACTCGAAGAAATGAAAAAGAAGGGAAAGGACATCGATGAGCTTTACATCAAGGGGTTGGAAAGATTTGAAAAAAGAGCGGAGAGGGCCGAGCGTTTTATTGAAAAGTACAATCTGCAGAATCCTGATGAAATCAAGGATGCGGCCATTCGCTTTGTATTGAGCAATCCAAAGGTCAACACTGTCTGCTGTTCGGTGAAAAATTTCGATCAGATGGAACGAACCCTTTCTCTTTCCGGAACTACCTTGAGCGGTATGGATAAAAAGAAACTGGCTGCCTACAGGAAGGGATGCGGCGAGCTTTACTGCCGACATGCCTGCGGGGTGTGTGAGCCCCAATGTCCCCACCATGTTCCCGTTAACACCATCATGCGGTACCAACATTATTTTGAAGCGCAAGGAAGAGAGAAGTACGCCATGCTCAAGTACAATTCTATTCCTGGAGCCAAGGCAGACGTGTGTGGGACCTGTCCTGGATACTGTGAGACAGCCTGTCCTTATAATGTTCCCATACAGCCCATGCTTATGAGAGCCCACCATCAAATGACTTTTAGTTCTTGAAGGGATTCCAGTTATTTCCCGAATCCAAAGGGATCCGGTAAAGAAAAATCAGGGACCAAATGCTCTTGGAGAGAAAAGGGTTCTGGCTGGTAGAAAAGAGTGTCCAGGTCCATTTTTTTCGCCTGGGCCAGGACCTTATGAAACTCTTGCGGAGATAAACATTTCTGGAGTTCTGGAGGGGCTTTGAAGCAGGGATGGTACTGGCTCATCAGACTGAGACAGACTGAAGAATCCAGGTGGGAGTTTATCCACTCCAGAAGCTTGAGAGAATCAGAGCTCATCCCTGGTAGGATCAGATGCCGGATGATGAGTCCTCTTTGGGCCGCATTGTTATCATCCACAACCAGTTGAGGCTGTTGGCGGTGCATCTCTAAGATGGCTTGAGAAGCCTTGGGAAAATAGTCTGGGACTCCGGATAATTTTTGAGACAGAGAGGAGGAGTGATATTTCAGGTCAGGGAGATAGATATCCACAATGCCGTCCAACTTTTGGACCACTTCGGTCTTTTCATAGCCGTTAGAGTTATACACAACCGGAATGGTGAATCCTTCTTTATAAGCCTGTTTCAGGGCTTCCAGAATAGGAATAAGGAAATGAGTGGGGGAAACCAGGTTGATATTCAAAGCACCCTTCTGCTGGAGAGAAAGCATGTGTTCAGCCAGCTGCTGGGAAGTGACCTGTTTTCCTTGATTCAGCCAGCTCAACTGGTAATTCTGGCAAAAAGGACATTTCAAATGGCAGCCGGTAAAAAAGAGAGCGCCCGAACCGTTACGGTGACTTCCGTTTGATTTTTCTTGATTCCAATCCCCGTACCCGCTGAGGACCGGTTCTTCCCCATAATGAAGAAGAGCATGAGAGAGGAAGGGTTCCCTTCCCATCTGGCAGAATCCCTTTTCTCCTTTTTTTCGGTTGACTTTGCACTCTCGGGGACAAAGCTCACAACAGGTTTCATGCTCACGGAGTTCCCAAAGAGTTTTCTTTATCCGCTCAATTTTCAATCGGGAATTCATTTTTATTCAAACTCTTAAGTATATCCATTTCTAAATATAAACTAGATATGAATTCCTGTAAATTTCATTGAAGAGAAACTCCAGTCAAATGGTTTGAACTGATTATTGTGGGGGTTGGGAAATGAAATTGATGGAATAATAAAATAGGTTAAAGCAAAAGTATACTGTTCAAGGGGTTTAGACTTATTTTATCTATTTTGTAATAATATGAATAAAAGGAGCGGAAAAGAGAATCGGGGCTCAATATTTCATGAATGATGAAGAACTGATTAAAAGGGTTGCTCAAAAAGACAGACGTGCCTTTGAGGAGCTGGTAAACAGCTACCGCCGACTGGTGTTCAATGTTTGTCTGCGTTTAACTGGAGACCGGGAAACCGCTGAAGATTTAGCTCAGGAAGTTTTTTTCCATGTCTACATTAAAGCGAAGACTTTCCGCTCAAAGAGTAAGCTCTCCACTTGGCTCTACCGGATTGCTGTCAACCGTTCTCTTAATTACAACCGGAAAAACAAAGTCCCACACCGGAGCCCTCCATCAGGCTCATTTACAGAGAATGTTTCATCAAAACTGGAGGAAATCTCTTCCCCTCCCTCCTATTCTCCAGAAAAATCTTTGGAAAATAAAGAAGAGAAAGCTTTCATCCGCCAAACCGTCCTCTCTCTTCCTGAAAAGCAGCGCACAGCCTTCATCCTTTACTATTGGGAAGAACTTTCTTACAAAGAGATTGCAGAAATTCTCAAAACATCCCTCTCCTCTGTTGAATCCAGAATCCACCGGGCCAAAAAAACTCTCAGAGAGATTTTTCTTGAACGGGTTGTGAATAAATCAAAATAAAGACGCAAGTTTTTTGAAAAATTTGTGTCTAATATAAAAGAAAGGAAATCAAATGAAAGGAACATCCCACTGCCGGAAGGTGAAAACCCACCTCATCGAAATCGCAGAACAAAAGACAGACCAGATACCTAACCGGAATGAACTCTTATCTCATATCTCTTCCTGTCCAGAGTGTTCCCGTTTGGTTAAACATTTTTCCAGGTTATGGAGTGAGCTTGAACCTCCCCGGGAAAGGGAACCTTCCTCGGACTTTCTGAATGGAATCATTCAAAAAATTGAAGAGCACGAACACAGGAAGATTTCTTTCAAAACCGTTTTTGGAGAGTTGAAACCCTTTCTGCGTGCTGTTCCCTTGGCCGCCCTAATCGTGCTTGGTGTCTTCACCGGAAAATACCTGGGAGATACCCAGCCCCAAATGGAGACCCAGTCTTATTCCCAACTTATTTCTGAGTATTCCAACGGGTTTGAAGAAATCCCCTCCGGTTCCTTTGCTGAAGTCTACCTCAACTTAAACAGTGATGAAGAGGAGGGCAACTCATGAGAAAAAGCAATAAGTTTCTGATTTACGCCCTGGTTTTTCTGTTGGCCATAAACCTCACTGCTCTTCTTACTCTGGCTTACAACCGGCTGCTTTTCCAAAAAAGTCCTTCTCCAGAACCAGCACAAACTGAGAGCTCTCTCCAGGAAGAACTCAACTTAACTCCCCAACAGCATGAAAGATTGAAAGCTCACCGGAAAGCCTACAAACAGGAAATACAGCCCACTGTGCAGGAGATCCAGGAAAAAGATAAATTGCTTCTTGAAGAAATCCAGAGTGAAAAACCAAACTTAAAACGCATTTATGCTCTCGTGGATGAAATCAGCCAGCTCCAGGCCGAGATCCAGAAAGAAGCAGTGAAAAAACTTCTCCAGGAAAAGTCCATTCTCAATCCTGAGCAACGCAAACATTACTTCTCTGTGTTCGAGCAGCATGTCTGCGGCCGGGGAATGGGACCTCACCACCACTCAGGGGAAAACTCGGCCCCTAAAGAGAGGAAAAAGAAAGAAAAAGAATCTTGTATCAATCAAATGGTGCACCAATAAAAATCTAACGTGATTTGGAGGGAAAAAATGAAAAATTTCAAAACCCTAATGGTAGGAATGTTAGTGGTGGCTCTTGCAGCCGCTGTTCCTGGTATCGCCCAAAAGGGTCCGGAAAAGAAACCCATGATGCATCAGGAAATGTCGTGTCAAAGCAAGCTAAACCTATCCGCTGAACAGAAGGAGGAGCTACAGAAAATGAGGCTTGATTTTCAGAAAGAAATGCTTCCTCTGAGGACAGAACTTCAGACCAAGAGGCTTGAACTTCGCAAGCTGAGATTAGAAAACGCTGAGACTGAAAAAATTAACGCCAAGATTGATGAAATCGCTCAGGTCCGAGCCAAATTACAGAAAAAAGCTAATGCGCATCATCAGGAAGTAAGGGAAATTCTTACTGAAGAACAAAAAAAGATCTTCGATAACGCCTGCGCTCATTTTGGAACACACATGGGAAGCGGTCACATGGGCTTTGGCCGGAGTATGGATTGCAAAGGATCACACCACGGACACGAAAAGATGGGCCATGAGAAGCACGAGAAAAAAAAGGGCCATACGAGTAGCTGCCAGAAAAAGCACCGCCGCTGATCTTCGATTCCAGAATTAAGTTTTTTGAAGACGGCCTGTTTTCCCAAAACAGGCCGTCTTTTTATCTTTTAAAGTAATTCCTCAGGGCGGTTCCATCATCCACGACGAATGAAAATTGTCATTCCCGCACAAGCAGGAACCCAGAATTTATTAGCCTGAACTATTCATAAAAATGGCCGATACATATAAATAACACAAAGAGCATGAATGAGTTAAAAGAATTTTCTAAGGCGTATGTAAAGAAATCAAGTTTCATAGACTCTTTTCTCAATATTTAATATTTTTTCTTGGGTAATGTTAATGTAAACTCCTACCCTATCTTTATTTCTCCGCTATCCGCAGCCAGCGGGGAGGATTCGTTTAATTCTCCCCAATGGAAAAAGTTCAAGGCATAAAGGTAGGATAGGATTTTACGTTCTTTGTGTGGGTACCTGGGGAATATCTATGAAGAAAAGCACAAGGTTTTTGAAGGATTTAAGCGAAAAAAAACTTGCAATTTGACTTCTATATTTCGTTACAATATTCTAATTAATTGCCATGGAATGAGCAAAATATGAGGTTTTTTCTTTTTCAGTTGCCCTATTTGAAACACATCATAATGCTGAAGAAGCTTGGAATAAGAATGTTTGTAACGTGATGATTTTCTTTAGAAATATAATAGGGATGTTTCTATGAAAAAAAAAGAAAATTTAATACACGCGTTACCCACTATTAAGGAATTCCTGGATTCGTTTCCTTATTATGTATTTCTTGTTGACCGAGACCATTATATTGTGATTGCCAATTCAAAAATATCCGAAGATTTCAATCTGACTCCTGAAGAGGTGAAAGGCAAATACTGTCCTAAAGTCATCCATGGCTTCGATGATCCCTTTCCAGGATGTCCTTTAGAGGAGGCTGTTAAGTCAGGACAGGTAACTGAAAAGGAATACTTTGATGAAGCATCAGGTCGATGGTTCTTATCCGGTGTATACCCAACTGCGTTCATAGATACAAATGGCAAAGAAATCTTTTTACATACCGCAATAGACATTTCTGCGCGTAAAAAGGCTGAAAGGGAAAAACAAAATATATTGCATGATTTAAGGAAAGCTTTGGGAGGAACCGTTCAAGTGATTGCTCGGATTGTTGAAAAAAAAGATCCCTATACTGCCGGCCATCAGAAACGCGTTGCTGACCTCGCCCGCTCGATTGCTACGGAGATGAGTTTATCCAAAGAGCAAATCAATGCGATCCGTCTGGCTGGAAGCATCCATGACGTAGGGAAAATATCGGTTCCGAGTGAAATCTTAACGAAGCCTGGTAAGCTTATTGATAATGAATTCGAGTTGATCAAATTACATCCTCAGACCGGATACGATATATTGAAAGAAATTGATTTTCCATGGCCTATTGCTGATATTGTACTTCAACATCATGAGAGATTAGACGGGTCAGGATATCCCCAGGGACTATCTGGAGAAAAAATTTGTATTGAAGCAAGAATATTAAACGTGGCTGACGTGGTTGAGGCAATGGCCACTCACCGTCCCTACAGACCTGCTTTGGGAATTAAAAAGGCATTGGAAGAGATTTCCCGAAACAGAGGCCGTTTTTATGACCCAGATGTAGTTGATGCCTGTATTAGACTATTTGAAACAAAAAATTATAAATTATAAATTTCACCACAATTAAGAAATAGAAAAGTTACGAAAAGGGGATAAGCCCTTATTAAACCTGGGTCAAACGCAGATTTCTGACAGCGTGTTCCACACATTTTGCAATCTGCGTTTGGACAAATTCCATGTATTTTTTATTGATTCCGCTTTTTAAGCGGCTTTTTCCCCAGAGTCCGATAAGATCCGGAGCTTCATGGTTATGGGTGGCGCAGATGAGTGTGTAATCCATATCCACTCGTTCCGCGATTCCTGTTCCTATGAGAATCTTTTTCCGGATGTGTCTCATTGTTTTTCCTTTCTCTGGAACTCTTTCTATTTTTACTTTCTATTAGAGAAGGGGTCAAGTTTGAGTTCAAGCTCTGCCTGGAGAAAAAATAAGTTTACTCCATAAAAGTGTTTTTTTATAATGACTCTTCCAAAAAAGGGAGCAAGCTGAGAGCAGAAATGGAAACCATTTCCCTGGCTTTTGTGGATTGGCTGATTGTGGCCATCTATTTTGTCTTTATCATCGGCATCGGCTTTTATCTCAAAAAATACACCCGAAGTGATGAAGATTTCTTTCTTGCGGGAAGAAAAAACAGCTCCTGGGTGGCTGGTCTGGCCTTCCTTTCGGCCAACATGGGAGCCCTGGAACTGATTGGGATGACCGGAAACACCTTCAAGTACGGGATGTATGTGGCTCATTTCTACTGGATCGGGGCAGTTCCGGCCATGCTTTTCTTGGGCGTCTACATGATGCCTTTCTACTACAGCAGCCGGATCAAATCCGTCCCTGGCTACTTGAAGTTGAGGTTTGACGAGAAAACCCGGGTCCTCAATGCGGTGGCCTTTGCCTTTATGACCCTTTTGGTCTCGGGAATCAACCTGTACGCCATGGCTCTGGTCCTCCATACCTTTGTGGGTGTGGGGTGGGGGGTGAGCATGTGGGTTTCCGCGGCTACGGTGGCCGTGTACGTCACGTTAAGCGGACTGCTTTCAGCCATCTTTACAGAGATTGTTCAGTTTTTTTTGATTTGGTTTGGGTTGATG
>JAGXKI010000008.1 GCA_018335295.1 bacterium
TGGTTTTACGGATGCTCGGTGATTTATCCCAGAGTAAATATCGCCGGGGGATGAGCCTTTTCTCCGCAGGAGCGGTGTATTATTTGATCAAAAAAGAAGGGAAGGAGAAACCCAACGTTTTCTCCTCCAAGATGTGTGAATTTATTTAAAGATCTAGTCCTGATCCTTATCATCTTGTCATTTAAAATCTAAACGTGGACAATGTTGACTCGGATAGATATTTCTCTTAACATATTGATATAAAGTGAATTAACCTGGGTTGTTGATGAGTCGAGGTGGCTGAAACAGGGAAACACAGGGGTGAAAGCTGTGAAAAGAGAGGCAGAGTAGTTCCGTTCTGATCCCATTTTTTGCCTCTTTACATTATTTATCAGGATCGGTATTTTTATGAATAGTTCAGGTTAATAAGGAAAAGAAAAGATGCTTCAACAATTGTCCAATCGTCTTCAGAAAACTCTTAAGTATCTCCGTGGCGAAGGGAAAATCACAGAAAAAAATATGACCGAAGCTTTGCGGATGATGCGGATGGCTTTTTTGGAAGCTGATGTTAACTACAGAGTGGTCAAAGATTTTGAGAAAAGGATTAAAGAGAAGGCCCTTCATAGGGAGGTTTTAGAAAGCCTGACGGCAGCCCAGCAGGTTATCAAAATTATTCGGGAAGAACTGACATCTATTCTCGGGAAGGAATCCCAAGAATTGAAATTCACTTCCCCACCACCTTCTGTGTTCATGTTGGTAGGTCTTCAAGGTTCTGGAAAAACAACGACATGCGGCAAACTGGCTCGATGGGTTTTGAACTCTCAAAAAAAACCTCTTATGGTTTCTTTTGATTTGAAACGTCCCGCTGCCCAGGATCAATTGAAGATGATCACTCAACAACTCAATATTCCTTTTTATGAATTTTCTAAAAAACAGCTGGGTTCTCCCAGAAAAGCTCTTCAGGATGTGGTCGAATATTCCAAGAAAAAGGGATTTGATCCCTGTATAGTGGATACAGCAGGAAGACTTCATGTGGATGAGGAACTGATGAAAGAATTGAGGATGACCAAAGATGTTTTGAACCCCAGTGAAGTTATGTATGTGGGAGATGCCATGACCGGCCAAGATGCAGTGAAGAGCGCTCAGTTGTTTGAGGAGAAAGTTGGATTGACATCGGTTATTCTGACTAAGCTGGATGGAGATGCCCGAGGAGGAGCAGCTTTATCTGTGGTTTCTGTGTTAGGAAAGCCTATTAAATTTGTGGGAACAGGGGAAAAATTTGACAAGTTTGAAGCTTTCCATCCAGAGAGAATGGCCTCTCGTATCCTGGGAATGGGTGATATGTTGAGTTTGATTGAAAAAGCCGAACAGAAAGCAGATATGAAAGAAACAGAAGAATTAGCCCGGAACCTTCGCAAGCAGGAGTTCAATCTCCAGGATTTCAAAAAACAATTAGGTCAGTTTAAAAAAATGGGTTCTTTATCCCAGTTTATGAGTATGCTTCCCCAAGGGGGCCCTTTCAAGAACCTTAATAAGGTCAACATCGATGATAAAAAAGTTTTTCACTATGAAGCCATCATCAATTCCATGACCATCAAAGAACGAATCAACCCAAAAATAATCAACGGGCGGCGCCGGTTAAGGATCGCTAGGGGAAGTGGAAGACCTGTGTTTGAAGTGAACCAGCTGTTGAAGCAGTATTTTGAGATGAAAAAGATGATGAAAAAGTCTAATTTTCAGAAATTAATCTCTTCATTCCCTTCTTCTCACTAAAAGAAAGTTCCCCGATTATTTCCTACAGTCATCGAAAAATCAAAGGAGTGTCTCAAAACTTTAAAAAGGTGAACTGCGTTCGCTTAAAAATTTGACTTATGAATGGATTTTAGATAATATCTAAATTTAAAATCTAGAAAAGGAAAAGAAGCGAATAATAAAATGGTAAGTATACGATTGATGAGGAAGGGAGCAAAGAAAGATCCTTTTTACAGGATAGTGGTGATTGATTCCCGACAGCCAAGAGAAAGTAAAGCCAAAGATATTATTGGCTATTACGATCCTTTAAAAGAACCCCCTGACATAGAAGTGGATTTAGAAAAAGCAAATTATTGGTTGGAAAGAGGAGCTCGTGCATCCAACACTGTGAAATCCCTTTTAAATAAAGTTAAAGTTTCAAACTCTGAGGAATCATCCAATTAACAAAACTTAAAGGAGGTTACAGTGAAAGATCTCGTTGAAATGATTGCCAAATCATTGGTGGACAATCCGGAGAGTGTTCAAGTTTCCCAACTAGAAGGGGAACAAACCACAATTTTAGAACTCAAAGTTGCTCCGGAAGATTTAGGTAAGGTCATTGGAAAGCAGGGTCGAACGGCGAGGGCTATTCGAATTATCCTTGGTGCTGCTGGAATGAAGCTGAAGAGGAGATTCAATCTGGAAATTATTGAGAAAGGATAATTGGTCAGCATCGGAAGAATTGTTAAGAGTCACGGAAAGCGAGGCGAACTAAAAGTACATATTCATCCAGAATATTCCAAAGGCCCTTTTTTTTTAAATTATTCCTGAAAAAAAGGGGGGAATTTGAAGGTTTCAAGGTCCAATCAGTGCGCCCTCATGGAAATTATTTCATCATAAAACTGGAAGGGGTAGATGAAATAAGCCAAGCTCAATCATTGAGGGAGCAGGAGTTGTTCCTTCCAGAAAAAGACTTAATGACTTTAGAGAAGGGACAATTTTATCATTACCAGATTATTGGGTGTAAGGTTTTCACAAAGAAGGCCACAAGAGTAGGGAAAGTTAAAGATATATGGGAAATACAAGATAACCAGCTGCTGGTTGTGGAAAAAGGAGAAAAAGAAATTTATATCCCTTTCACCCAACAGATATGCACAGAGATTAAATTGGAAAAAAAGGAAATCATTGTTGATCCCCCTGAAGGTCTTTTAGAACTCGATGAGATTTGATATAATTACAATTCTCCCTTGCTTATTTGATTCTGTTTTTTCGGGAGGAATTTTAAAAAGAGCCATCGAAAAAGGTCTCATACAGGTTCAGATTCATAATCTGCGGAATTATACCGAGGATAAACATAAACAGGTCGATGACCGCCCATTTGGGGGCGGGCAGGGAATGGTAATGAAAGCTGAACCTATATTTAATGCCGTGGAACATATTCAGGAGAAAAAAGGTTCCCCTGTTTATTTACTTTCTCCCCAAGGAAAAAAATTTGATTCGGGCAAGGCAAAAAAATGGAGTGAATATGAACAGATCATTCTTGTTTGCGGCCGGTATGAAGGAGTGGATGAAAGAGTGATCCGATATTTGATAACCGATGAAATTTCTATTGGAGATTATATTTTATCGGGAGGAGAATATGCTTCCCTTGTTATTGTGGATGCGGTGTCCCGGTTTATTCCAGGGGTTGTGGGCAAGGAAGAATCCGTCCAACAGGATTCGTTCTCTAAAAATCTTTTTGATTTCCCTCAGTATACCAGACCCCGGGATTTCAGAGGAATGAAAGTTCCCTCTGTCCTTTTTTCAGGGGATCATCAAAAGATTGGACAATGGCGGAGGGAAGAATCTTTAAAAAAAACCTGGATTCGAAGGCCTGATTTAATGGATAAGGATTTATCTGAAGAAGATAAAGCGATCCTTGGGAAAATAAAATCAGAAAAGAAAGGAAAGAACCATGAATCAGATGAATCTTGTTGAAGAAAAACAACTCAAAAAGGATTTACCACCTTTTAGAGTGGGAGATACGGTCAACGTTCATGTGCTTATCAGGGAAGGGGATAAAACAAGAGTGCAGGTTTTTAAAGGTCATGTGATATCCAAGCGGGGTTCTGGAATGAGTTCTACCTTCACAGTTAGGAAAAATTCATTTGGTGTGGGAGTGGAAAGGATTTTTCCTATGCATTCGAAAATGATTAAAAAGATCGAATTGGTAAAAAGAGGAAGGGTTCGAAAAGGAAAACTGTATTATCTTCGCAAACTTAAAGGTAAAGCAGCTAAAGTTAAAGAAATAAGATAATTTTTTTGTAAACCTCCGTTTTTTTCTTTACATTCATTCTTTTTCTAAAGAAGTTTTTTCCTGGATAAGTTTTTTTCTTAGTTCGAAAATAGCTTGTTTGATCAAATTTTTAGGGGGGATCATTCTAAAGCGAGAAAGGAGAGACGGGCGAGAAAAGCGTTCATTTTGTTTATTTGGTCTGTTTGGTCTTTTTGATTGTTTCAGTTGAATTCCCTCAACCTTAACCTAAACCTCAACCTCTATTAAACTTTTGATTTTTGAATGAGTTTGAACTTTTTTTCTGTGTGTTATAATATTCAACGGGTTGATTATAAAATGTTGAATATTTCTTTAGGCTAAGGTGAGTAAGTTGCCCGATTTTCAAATGGAAAGGAAGGTAGTGAGAAAGGGATTCCAGGCTGTAGCTGGAGTGGATGAAGTAGGACGAGGAGCTCTCTTTGGGTCGGTGGTGGCAGCAGCCATCATATTACCTCTCCAGTATATCACTGGAAAATGCCCAGAATGGATTGGAGAGATTGATGACAGCAAAGTTCTTTCTCCGGCAAGGAGGTTAAGATTAGCTAAAGAGATACACAGTCAGGCCCGTGCTGTAGGGATAGGTTGGTCCACCCATGAGGAAATTGACCGTGATAATATTTCCAATGCTACCCTTATGGCTATGGAGAGAGCTGTTCAAGCTTTAGCCGTTCCTCCAGATTTTTTATTGATAGATGCGGTTTCACTCCAAGGAAATGATTGTCCCCAGATGAAACTTTCCCAAGGGGATAAAAAATGTGTATCTATTGCCTGTGCATCCATTGTGGCTAAGGTTCTTCGGGATGAAATGGTCATTCGGTTGGACAGGATTTTTGATGGTTATTCCTTGGCAAAGAATAAGGGTTATGGGACTCGAGAACATTACCAGATGTTGAAGGAGTTAGGACCTTCTCCTTTCCATAGACTCAGTTTTAACTTAAAAGTTAAGGGTAAATGATGAAAGACCCTAAAAAGAGGACAAAAATAGAAGCTCAAGCGGAAAGACTTGTTAAGAAGGGAAAATTTGGGGAAGCCATCCGGAAATACCAGGAATTATTGACAGGAAATGAACAGGATGTCCAGTTGAAAAACATCATCGGAGACCTTTATGTTAAATCCGGCCAAAAAGATAAAGCTGTCGAAGAATTTAAAAAAATTGCTGAGTATTATGAAGACAAAGGATTGCATTCCAAATCCATAGCTATCTATAAAAAAATAAACAAAATAAACCCCAATGATCTTCCCTCGGCTCAGAAATTGGCCGATTATTATAAGAATCAGGGTTTCACTTCCGAAGCTAAAAAGGCTTACCTGAATTTGGCTAACATTAGGAGCAAAAACGGGCAAAATCAGGAAGCCATACAGAGCTATGAGAAAGTTTTGGATTTGGATCCTCAGGATACCAATTCCAGGATGTCCTTAGCTGAGATTTATCAAAAAGAAAAAATGAACGACCAGGCTTTGGAAGAACTCAATAAAGTTGCCGAATCCAAAATCAGCCAGAATGACCTCAAAGAGGCAGAAAAAGTACTGGGCCAAGCCAAAAAATTAAAAGAGGATCATCCCCGAACTCTGGCAAATTTGATGGAACTTCTTAAAAAACAGAATAAAAGAAAAGAAGCTTCCTCTCTCCTCGATGAAATCCTGAAGAAGGATAAGAACAACCTAAAAGCTCTTTATTTACTCGGAAATTTCTATTTGGAAGATAAAGATTACCGAAAAGCGGGGGAAACATTTTCCAAAATCCTATCTTTACAGCCCAAAGAAGTGAATGCCAAGGTCAAATTAGGGAAAATATATATTCAACAACAGAAATTCAATCAGGCTTATGAATTGTTTGAGCCTTTGGTTGAAGCATTGCTGCGTAAACGCAGAGTGAAACAGGCCATTGGTTTGCTCGGGCTTATTTTGTCTTCAAAAAAACCCCATCTTCCTACCTTGGAAAAATTATCTTCTGTTTATAAACTGCAGCAAAAAACAGAGGATTTGGTTCTTGCTTATAAAGTGCTCATAAAAGAATATGAGAACAGAAATTTCAAGGAAAGACTTTATTCTGTGTTAGAAGATTTGGTTCGCCTTCGACCTGAAGAGGAGGATTATTATTCTCAATACAAAAAATTGAAAAAGGAGTTGGGAAAGCCTGAAGAAAAGGAAGAAAGGGGCTGGGAGAAAAAAGAGGAGAAAAAGGAAGAAAAGAAAGAAGGGAAAGAAGAGAGGGGAAAAGAGGCTCCTTCTGATGAGGAAAAGACCCAACAAATCGATTCTTTTCTGAAAAAGGCTGATTTGTACGTGGAACAGGGTTTGATCCGGAATGCAAAGAGAATTCTTGAAAATTTAAGGCTGGAATATCCTGATGATCCCCGGATCAATCAGAAATTAGCAGAGATTAAAGATATTGTTTCCGAAGTCAAGGATGAAGAAATACCGGAACAGCTAAAAAGAGTGAAGAAGAGGGAAACTCAACTTTTTGGAAAAGAAGGTTCGGCGGAGAATCAAGAGAGGGAGGAAGAGGGAAGTGAAGAGAAACTCACCTCCGCGGATATATTCGCTGAAACCGATATCATACCCATGGTTTCTCAGGAAGAAGGTGAAAAAAAATACTATGATTTAGGAAATAAAATAGAAGAAGAGCAGGAAGCGATCCAGGCCACTCTGAATTATCAGAAGAGGGGAGATACTACCATCGTGGAAAAGCCTCTTCAGGATATTCTTTCCGAATTCAGAGAAGCTCTGGAAGAGAAGGTGGATAAGGAAGATTATGAAAGTCGGTACAATCTGGGAATAGCTTTCCTGGAGCAGGAATTACCAGATGAGGCGATTGAAGAATTTAAATTGGCTGCTAAAGATGAAAAATTAACTGTGGAGAGTTACAGCCTTGTCAGTTTTTGCTACAGACAAAAAAAGGAATTCAAGGAAGCTCTAAAGTGGATGGAAAAGGCTATGGAACTTGCTTCTGAAAACTCTAACCAGATTTTTGCGTTGAAGTATGAATTAGGAGCTCTGTATGAAGATATGGATGAAAAGGAAAAAGCATTAAAATTATTTAAAGAAGTCAAAAAATGGAACCCGGATTACCGGGATGTAGACCAAAAGATAAAAGCCTTAGAGAAAAATAAATAATTTCACCTCACTTTTATGTAAGTCCAAATGAGAAAAAGAGGGATTTCCTCACGTTATTTGTACTGAAAAGAGGATCAGACTTTTAATAAAGGCTTTTTTGGATGATAACTTCGGCCGTTGCTGGTAAGAAAAATCCATTATGTTTGAAATTGTTGAATTTAATCAAGGAAGAAGTACCGGTTGATGAGATTTGTTTTTTCTCTGGGGATGGAAAGGATTCCGGTTTTCTTGAAAATGCCCCTCCATTATCTTTAGGAGTCAATACCAATCTCCGAGAGAAGATAATGAAGAAAGCTTTCCGGGATGAAAATCCTGTTTTCATTCCGGATCTCCATAAGGAAACTTGGTTGAAAGTGAATATTCAGGAGAAGGATGAAAGAGGCCGAAGCATTTTCTGCTTTCCTTTGTTGGTGAAAAATAAACCAGCCGGTATATTGTACTTGGAACGGTCCCATAAATATGGCCCTTTTTCCCGACGTGAGATGAAACTCATAATGGCTTTATCCAGGCCTTTGAACTTTTTGCTGCCGGAGCATCCACAAAGGAGAGCTATCCAAGGACCCCCTTTATTGGATTCTGATACGGGCTTGGTGGGGGAGAGTCCTCAGTTTATGAATCTTCTCCGGTTGATTGAAAAAGTGAAGGATATAAATGCATCTGTGATGATATGGGGAGAAAGCGGAACAGGAAAAGAAATGGTAGCCCGGGTCATCCATGAAAAGGGAACCCGGAAAAAAGGAAATTTTGTGGCTCTTAATTGTGGAGCCGTGCCTGATTTTCTGTTGGAAAGTGAATTATTTGGTTATGTGAAAGGAGCCTTCACTGGAGCTACCAGAAACAAGCCTGGTCTTATTGAAGAAGCCGAAGGAGGAGCTTTTTTTTTGGATGAAATAGCGGATCTTTCTCCTCATCTTCAAGCCAAGCTTCTTCGGGTTCTTCAAGAAAAGGAGATCCGCAGGATTGGTGAAAATCAAGTTCGTTGGGTGAACACAAGATTTTTAAGCGCCACCAATAAAAATATTGAGGAGGAGATCAACAAGGGGAAATTCAGGGAAGACTTGTACTACCGTTTGAACATACTCACTCTTCGGATTCCCCCTTTAAGAGAAAGAAAGGAAGATGTGCTTGTTCTCCTAAATCATTTTGTGGATAAGTACTGCAGCTTGTTTCATTGGAAAGAACGCCCTTTTTTTTCTCCAAGGGCCGTGGAAATGATGATGGATTATTCTTGGCCCGGGAATGTCAGAGAACTCCAGAACGAAGTCCAGAGATGTTTGATTATGAGCAAAGAGGAGGGATTTATTAAGGAGGATCATTTGTCTTCAAAAATAAATCCATCTGGTCAGAAAAAGTGTGGATATGCCTACGATTTTTTCAAAGCCAAAGCTGAGTTTGAAAAACGTTTTCTTTGTCAAGCTTTAGCCCGGTGGAATTACAACAAAGCTAAAACAGCGGAGAAGATAGGATTAAGCCGTCAGGGACTTTTCAAATTGATCAAGAAGCATAAACTTAATTTCCCATCCAAGTTCTCCCGTATCCCTGAAAATGTCTCTTTTTCCGGATGGGAATAAACGAATGAGAAATTGCGAAATTTTTTTATTTTTGTTAAATTTCCAGTGGAATGGAAAAGAAAAAGGGTAAATCAAAAGTGTTTAAAGTTAAATGTCCCCTATGCCATTCTTTCCTTTGGATTGATTCCCAGAATAAAGAAGTTATTCATTATGAAAAGGCAGAAAAGAAAAAAGGGTCTTTGGAAGACCTTTTGTCCCAAGAGAAGCAAAGAAAAAAGGAGTTTGGACGAAGGTTTGAAGCCACTGCTGAATTGAGTGAGGAGAGGAGAAAAGAAGCTCATAAGAAATTCAAAAAATATTTAAAAGAGAGGGATAACGAAGAATAACTCCTCTAAAGGATTGATTGAGTTTGAAAATAACTCTTTAGAGTCTCCAGGATAAAAGCGAACTCTATACACCTCCAATTTTCTCCGGGGATGAAATGCTTCCTAGAGATAATCAGCTTCCGATTTGAGTTTCATCCTCTCTGATTTTAGGAGCCATGGTTATTTTGGTGAATCCAAAAAGAGCCAAGATGATGACTGAAGCATAATTCATAATTGCCCAGGGTAGGTAAGTGAAGGTGGAGACCCCAATAGTCCCGGTGATGTAAACTCCCGCCATACTCCAGGGGATAAGAGGTACCATAATGGCACCACTTTCTTCAACAATCCGGGATAGGTTTTTAGCGGCCAATTTCTCTTTTTTATAAATGGGAGAGAGAAGTTCTCCGGGGATGATCATGGAGAGATAGGAACTTCCGGTGACCAGAGCTGTCACGATGGACGTACTGATAGTGGTCAAGACAATACTCCAAACTTTATTGGCGAATTTCATCACTCGGTCGAGAATTACAGAGAGAAGTCCGGTGCGCTGCATGATACCCCCAAAACTGAAGGCAGTGAAAGCAACGAGTAGAGTTTCCATCATGCTCATCATTCCTCCTCGGGAAATGAGTTGGTCCACTTGTTCCACACCTGTATGAGCCTGGTAACCCGTGTTGACAGCGGTGGCGATTTCAGTGACAGGAGCTTTTTGAAAAACAACGGCTAAGATACCCGCAATGAAAGAAGAAAAGAGCATTCCAGGGATGGTAGGCTTTTTGGTGGCGGCAAAATAAAAAACCACCACCATAGGAAGAAGAAGGAAAATATTGAAGTTGAAGTTTTCCTTTAAAGTTTGAGTAATAAGGGTCATGGATTCAGATTCCACTTTTTCGGTTCCGTACTGGAGTCCTACTAAAAAATAAATCAAAAGTCCCAGAAGCCAGGCTGGGGTTGCTGAAAACATCATGTGCTTGATATGATCGAAAAGGTTAGATCCTGCAGCCACAGGTGCCAAATTGGTCACGTCAGAAAAAGGAGACATCTTGTCTCCAAAATAAGCTCCAGCAACAATGGCTCCAGCGGCAGGACCCAGAGGTATTCCCAGGCCCATAGCAATGCCGATGAATGCCACCCCCAGAGTGCCGATGGTTCCCCAAGAAGTTCCGGTGGCAATTGAGGTTAAAGAACAAACAAAGCATGCTGTAACTAAAAAATATTGGGGGGAGATGAGCTTGAGTCCATAGTATATCACCATAGGTATGGTTCCGCTGGCAATCCAGGCACCAATAAGTATTCCTACACAAAGCATAATCAGGATGGCCGGCATCGCCTTGTGGATGCTGTCCACGATTCCTCTTTCCATATCCTTCCAGTTCCAGCGTAAAATAAAACCGAGACATCCCGTAATAAAAGCGGCAGCCACCAGAAGAACTTGCGGCCGAATTTTGTATATCCCATAGCCCACACCAAGAAGAATACCCATGGCGATTAAAGGAAGTAAGGCCACTCCAAAACTGGCCTTTTTGGGTTCTCTTTTTATATTCTTTTTTTGTTGATTCATGGCTTTATCTTCCTAGGTTTTTCTGTTGAGAGTGCTTTTGGCCCAGATTTTCCCTGAAGACATCATGATTTTTCCCATGGCCAAACAATCAGAGAGCTGATAGTCTTTATTCAAAAGAATGAGATCGGCGTCTTTTCCCTCTTTGATTTCCCCCTTTTGAGGTAATTGATAGAATTGAGAGGGGTTTGTAGAAAAAAGGCGGATGGTGTCTTCCAGGGCGAGAGTATTGGTTTGGAGAAGAAACCTGAAGTTTTCAAGAAGGCTTTTTTGAGTTCCTACAGTTAATCCCACCAGTTGGCCTTTCTCATCGAAAACAGGAAGGCTTCCATTGCTGTCTGAACTTATGGTGATTTGTGAGAGCGCTGCCTTTTTTTCCTGACAGAGTTGTAGGCACTTCGGAAGAGTTAATTCGGAGCCATGGGGAGATTGAGGGTGTGGAGGAGCGGTGATATCGATAGTGCCTCCTTGGTGGATAAACTTCACTGCTTCTTCAAAGAGTTCTGAGTTGCGGTTGGTATGCGTGGGGATAACTTGAGTAGGAGGGATTTCAGTTTCTTTAATCAGTCGGAAAAGCATATCCAGCTTCCGGGGCCCACTCCCAATATGACAGTGTAAGATACCGGGCTTTCCCCCTAAAAGCCCTCCCACACGGCATTGAGAAGCAAGACGGGCAAATTCCTCGAAGGTGGGTTGAGAGGATCGGTGATCCGAAACCGCAATCTCTCCAGCTCCCAGAACCTTATCTATAAGAGTGAGGTCCGTGCACACATCTTTGGTGATGGTGATCACCGGAAATTGATAGGAGCCGGTGAAAACATAGGTGGAGACACCTTCTTCTTGGAGACCTCTGGCCTTTGCCAGGAGAGATTCCATATGACGAGTGGTTCCATCCGTTCCTAAACAGCCGATGACTGAAGTCACACCGCTGGAGATGATATCTTGGATAGTGATTTCAGGTGCTCTTGTGGCTGGGCCTCCTTCACCTCCTCCTCCGAGAATATGAACATGAGTGTCGATGATCCCCGGGATAACAATCTTTTCTGAGGCATCGATTTCCTTCAAGGAAGCTCCTTTGATTTGGATTTCTCCAGGGGAGCGTATAGCTTGGATTTGACTTCCGGCAATGAGAATATCTTTTCGACCCAAAGAGTGAGGGGCAAAAACATGTCCTTTTTTGAGCAGAGTGAACATATTGTCCTCCCTTACTTCATTTGACACAAAGGATAATTCGGACGGTAAATTATCATGGAATGTTAAGGGATTCAAGAAATTTATAATGAAAAGGGTTCTGGAGTTATGGGTTCGGAACCACGCCGAATTTTCCCAGCGAGAAAATCCGGCTCGATTCCAGCCTTCGTTCTCTTTTCGTTTCACTCAAAGAACCCTGCCCACTCAGGCTTCCATACGGGTTCTTCCCCATCACTCCCTCACCAGGAAAAAACGGATGATGTTTAAAAGGCTAAGGTCAAATGAATTCAAAAGTCAAAAATCAAAATTCAAAAAGATTAAGGAGATTTTTCACTTCCGTACCGAGACAGAACATTATCAATTACCTGCTGGAGACGATCGTATTTGATTTTAACTTTTTTCTTTTCCCTCAGTTGATTTATATAGGATTGAAAAAATCTATTTCTTTTTTCTTCAAGAAGGTTTTTTCTGGCTTCTTTTTTATTTTTTTCGAATTCTTCTTTGGTCACTAGGCGACGATCCAAAGGTCGGACGATCACGTAGCCTCCTTCAAATTCCACAGGTCGGCTGGGCTTTTTTAATGGAAGAGAAAAAGCCAACTTGTCGATGGTTTTATTTTCCCCAACGATACTTAAATACTGCCCTCGTTTATGCTTATTCACAGTTTTATATTCCAGATCATGTTGTTCTGTAAGCTCTTCGAGAGATTGTCCGTTTATTCTTTCCTTTAATTTTTTCATTATCTGCAAAGCTTTCGCCTTCTTGTTTATTTTCTGGAAATCCTTTTTAACCTGATCTTGAACTTCTTGGAATTGAGCTTGTCTCGGAGGCTCTATGTGAAGGAGTTGAGCTAGACTCACTCCGTTGTGGGTATAAATAGGGGAAGTGATTTTATTTTTTTTGGTGTTGAAGAGTGCTTTGCTTATGGAACCCGAAGGGTCGATGTTTTGAATGGATTCTCCCTTTTTTATAAGACCCGTCTTTTGAACTTTGTATCCAAGCTGTTGAGCAGCTGCTTCCAAGCTCTTTTCTTTTTTAGCCCTTTTTTGGAGTTGAGAAATTTTCTTTTCAGCCACCTTTCTGGATTTTTGATCTTTAAGGATTCTGGAAATCCTTTCTTTCACTTCTTCAAGGGGTTTCACCCGGGAAGGATTCACTTGAGTGACTTTCAAGATGGCCGCTCCTTTTTCCAGCTCCACCACTCCAGAAACTTCTTCTTCGGATAGATTTTGGATAGTTTTCTGTTCTTGAGAAGATAATTTTTTCCATTCATAAAAGCCCCAATCTCCCTTTGTTTGGGCCTTTTCACCTTCGGAGTATTTTTGAGCTAACTTTCCAAAATCTTCGCCCTGTGTGGTTCGATCCAAAATGTTTTGGGCTTGTTCCCGAATTTTTTCCTTATTTTTTTCTCCATAAGGAAGATAAATTCGGCTGACTTTCACTTTTTGGGGTTCTTTAAAGCGGGATTTGTTTTCTTTATAATAATCTTCAATTTTGGATTCTTCCACCTTTATTTCTTTTTTCAATTCTTCGGTGTCGAGAAAAACAAAGACTCCCTTTCTTTTTTCGGGGATTTGATAATCCTGTTTATTTTTTTCGAAATAGGCTTTGAGTTCTTTTTTGGAGGGGGATTCTTCTATCTGGACCTTATCTGTTTCCAAAACAGCAAACTCGATCTGGGCGGTCTCGTTATTGTGTTTATAATTTTTCCATAGTTCTTGTTGAGTGACCGTAATGCCGGAAGTCAGAACGTCCATGGCTTTGTTTATAACGATTTCTTTTTTGAGACTTTCTTCAAATTCAGATACGGAGATTCGGTTCCATTCCAGAACCTTTTTGTACCGCTCAAAACCCACAAATTTTCCATCTTTTTGAAAAACAGGATAACTCATGATTTTTTCTCGAATTTCCTCTTCAGTAGCCTGGATATTCATTTTTTGAGCTGTTTGGTAAAGAAGGGTTTGCTGGATCATCTGCTGCAGGATCTGTTGGGGGATGTTCAACTGTTGGATGAATTTTTGATTTAATTCATCCATTTCTTTTTGCATCATCTCCAGTCTTTGTCTCAAATTCTGAAGATAGGCATTAACAGTGATTTTCTCTTTTCCTACTTTAGCCAGCGTGTTGGCCCCTCCAGATTTGCCCAGCCGACCGGCACCTCCCCATACCGCGAATATGGAAATGATGAAGGCCACTAGGACAAACCAAAGAACCGGGGACAGGGACTTTAGGTTCTTTCTCATTGATTTAAGCATCTTTATCCTCTATTCATTAATATTTATTTTCCTCGAATTGTTTGAAAAGAATTCATCCCTTTTAATTGTACACGATTTGGGGTTTTCTATAAATAGGTTAAAAGGTTGATTTCTGAAACGAAGGTGTGGTTCTGTGATTCAGGATTCATCAGTATTCTTCCTGCAGACAACGAGATATGACCAAACGTTGGATTTCAGAGGTCCCCTCATAAATAGACAGTACACGAACATCTCTATACAACTGTTCGATCAAATATTCTTTGGAATAGCCGTAGCCTCCATGGATCTGTAAAGCCTTGTCCACAATTTTATGGGCCGCTTCGGAAGCATACAATTTGGCCATAGCTGCTTGTTTGGTGAACGTTTTCTTTTTATCATAAAGGTTGGCGGCCCGATAAGTGAGAAACCGAGCCGACTCAAGAAGAGTGGCTATATCCGCTAACATAAACTGGATGGCTTGGATTTGAGATAGTTTTTTTCCAAAGGCTTCTCTTTGTTTTGCGTAAGAAATGGCTTCTTCAAAAGCTTTCTGAGAGATTCCCAGAGATTGCGCTGCGATCCCGATTCGAGAGCCGTCCAAACAATGCAAAGCGATGGAAGCCCCCTTTCCCTCTTCGCCTAAAAGATTTTCTTCAGGAACTTCGCAATCTTCCAGGACGATTTCTGAGGTTCCTGAAGAGTGGAGCCCCATTTTTTCTTCCACTTTGGATACTTTCAGTCCAGGAAAGTTTTTTTCCACGATAAAGGCATTCAACTTTTTTTCTCTGGCCTCAGAACCAGCTTTGGTGAAAATAATAAAGGCATCGGCATCGCTTCCCGAAGTCACCCATGCCTTAGTCCCGTTTAATACCCAGGTCCGGCCTTTTTTCACAGCTCTCGTTTTAAGATTGGTAGCATCTGAGCCCGCCCCTGATTCAGTCAAGCTGAAGGCTCCGATAATTTCTCCCTTAGCCGAAGGAGGCAGATATTTCTTTTTTTGAGAAGATGTACCGAATTTATTGATGGAATAACAAAAAAGGGAGGAATGAACACTGAAAATAACAGCCAAAGAAGGAAAGATTTTACTGATTTCTTCGATAGCCAAGACCAGGGAAAGATAGTCGGTTTGACATCCCTCATATTGGGTGGATACCGTCATGCCCAGCAGCCCCAGCTCTCCCAGTTTGTTTAAAAGTTCACGAGGAAATTTATGTTCGTCTTCCAGCGATTTCGCTCGAGGAACTACTTCTTTCTGGACAAATTCACTGACCATTTCTTGGAGCAATTTTTGATTTTCTGAAAGCTCAAAATTCATTGATGAATCCTTTTACGGCTAAAATTGTTTCTCCCAGGAGAAAACTTTTATGTAAAGAGAGGTCGAAGACGCTTATAGGTGGTTTGAAGGTCTTCAATGAGAACTTTGGTTTTTCCCACGATGGGCATAAAGTTGGAATCTCCAGCCCAACGGGGGATGATATGGAGGTGATAGTGATCGGTGACTCCAGCGCCGGCACTTTTTCCCAGGTTCATTCCTGTGTTGAACCCTTGGGGGTTGTAGTTTTTTCTTAGTTTTTCCAGACACATTTTCAGTAGATCAGTGAGTTCATGAGTGGATTCGTTTCCAGCCTGTTCGGGAGAATGGAGATGTTTGTAAGGGGCAATCATCAGATGTCCAGGATTGTAAGGGTATTTATTGAGCATGATAAAATTATGTGTACCTCTGTAAATGATAAATCCTTTTTCATCGTCATTGAGTTTCAGAGCCCGACAAAAAATACATCCTTTCATTTTAAACACATTTTTGACGTATTTTTCTCTCCAAGTGGCAGAGATGTAATCCATTATTGATTGATGAGATTTTTTAAAATCTTACTGGGCTTAAAATACAAGACCTTTTTGGGAGGAACGTTCACAGCTTCTCCTGTCCGAGGATTTCGGCCGACCCTACCTCCCCTCTCACGGAAGCGAAAACTTCCAAATCCTCTCAATTCGATTTCTTCTCCTTTTTGAAGGGCTTCTTTGATAGTGTCAAAAAATAAATTCACTCCGGTTTCTGCTTCTTGTCTGGAAATATTCATTTCCTTAGCAATTTTTTTGACTAAATCAGCCTTAATCATCCTTTTCCTCCTTTTTTTCTTCTTTTTCTTTAGTATTCTTTTTAGGGGGGTCGATGTGTTTAAGTTGGTCTTTCATGATATCTCCCAATTTTAAACTTCGATCCTGATTTTTTAGGTATTTCTGGTATTCTTTTTTTTGAATTTCGATTTGAGCCTGTTTGAAGCTGAGAGAAATTTTTTTCTCTTTTTTATTTAATTTAATGATTTTTGCCGTTTTTACTTCCCCAACAGAAAAAGCTTCTTCGGGGTTCTCGATTTTTTTATCGGCTAATTCGGAGATAAAAACTACCCCTTCGATTCCGGGAATTATTTCCACAAAAGCTCCAAAATGAGTGAGGCGGACAATCTTAACGTCCACCAAATCTCCCACTTTATGTCTTTTGAAGAAATCTTCCCATATATCTCCCTGGAGTTGTTTGATCCCTAAAGATAATTTTTCATTTTCCACGTCAATATTAAGGATGACTGCTTCCGTTTCCTGGCCCACTTTCACAACTTCGGAAGGATGGCCAATCTTTTTCCAGCTGAGATCTGAAATATGAATGAGACCCTCGATATCTTTTTCTACTTCCAAGAAAGCTCCAAAGTTTGTGATGTTGGTTATTTTTCCTTTTACTACCGAACCTGGGCTGTGTTTTTCCTTGAAAAGTTCTAAAGGATGGGGTTGGGCTTGTTTGAGCCCTAAAGAAATCCTTCGAGCTGGAGGATTGATGTTCAAAACCGAAACTGTCACTTTTTGTTCTGGAGAAAGAATTTTTTTGGGATGGACATTTTTCCGGGACCAGGATAGATCAGAAATGTGAGCGAGGCCTTCTACACCCTTTTCGAGTTCAATAAACGCCCCAAAATCAGTGAGACTGACTACTTTACCTTCAACATTTTCTCCTACCTGGTATTTTTGTTCTATGTTCTCCCATGGGTCAGGGGTCAGTTGTTTATACCCCAGGGAAACCTTTTCTTCTTTTTCGTTGTAATCAAGGACCATAACTTCAACCTCTTCTCCCGCACGAAAGATTTCAGATGGATGATTTATTTTTCCCCATGACATATCCGATATATGGAGAAGTCCTTCTATACCCCCTAAATCGATGAAGGCTCCAAATTTGGTCAACGATTTGACCTTTCCTTTAATCTTTTTATTGGGGGCCAACTTGTCAAATACTTGCCTTTTTCTTTTTTCTTTTTCATCTTGAAGGTAAAGCTTGCGGGATAAAACAGCATTTTCGTTTTTTCGGTCAAATTTAATGACTTTAAATTTATACCGGTTTCCAATTAAACTTTCAGGGTTTTTCACGGGCTTTACATCGGCATGGGAGTCTGGGAGAAAGGTATTGATCCCTACATTCACAGTATAACCACTTTTGGACTTCTTGGTGATTTCCCCGATGATCCAATTATTTTGATGGTAAGCCTTTTCTAAATTATTGAGAGCCTTTTGGGCCACAGCTTTGCTTTTGGAAAGGATGAGATAGCCTTCTTCGTAGTCTCTTCTTTCCAGGACGGCTTCAATATCATCGCCCGGATTTATATTTTGGACATTTTGGTGATTTTTAAAATCTTCGTTGGGAATAAGACCCTCCGATTTATAGCCTATATCCACAAGAACATAATTTGAGGTCACCTTTACCACTTTGCCCTTGACGAGTTTTCCCGGAGTCAATTCTTTGAGATTGAATTGATATTGATCGATTAAATTTTCGAATTCTTTGGGATTGATTTTTTCCTCTTTGTTGGAATCTTTATTTAACTCTGACATTGGACAGACTTCTCCCTTTGGTGTTGGATTTGGAGGAAAGAGTTGATTTTTTCGACTGTTTCCTGGAGAGCTTCAGGAGGAGTCGAAGCACCACCTGAAATTCCGATGTTTTGAGCTCCCTTTAACATGGAAGGAACGATTTCCTCAGCTCTTTCAATGAAAAAAGTATTGGGCAAAACCTTTTTAGAAATTTTATACAATTTATTGGTGTTGGAACTGTTTTTTCCACCCACTATGAACAGAGTATCAACTCGCGAAGCCAGGTGGAGTGTGGATTTTTGATGGGTTAAGGTGGCTTTGCAGATAGTATTGTACACACTTAATTTCTTAGTTTTGTCTAGGAGAATGGAGACAATCTTTTTAAATAGATCCATATCCTGAGTGGATTGAGCCAGCACAGCTCTCTTTTTTTTATGAGGAAGAGTTTTAGCTTGGGTTGAGTTTTCCACAACATGGCCTTTCTGATGACTGTATCCGATAAGACCTTTGGTTTCAGGATGATTTTTGTTCCCCACGATGATGATTTCTTCTTCCGATTGGGATAAAGATTTCACCAGGCTTTGAATTTTTTTAACAATGGGACAGGTTGTATCAACCACCTCAAATTTTCTCTTTTTAAGTTGTTGGTAGAGATGAGGTGAAATTCCGTGACTTCGAGTGATGATAACCCCGGATTTCAATCCTCTGAGATTTTCTACAGATCGAATCCCTTGTTTTTTTAATTCCTCAATGACTTGAGGATTATGGACCAGATTTCCTAGTGTATAGACGGGTCCTTTTTTCTTCTTCCGAGTGCTCTTTGCTATGTTGAGAGCCCTTTGGACTCCGTAACAAAGACCTGCATCTTTAGCTATTGATATATTCATTTGAATGAATGATGACTTATACTATCTCAGTTAAACCAGCTTTGTCAATCCTAAATGCAGGTAAAATCTTCATTTACCTTTATTTTAGGAAAAAATAAAAAAGTCTCTTCGATTTTTCAGGAAGATTTCACGATTGGCTCTTCACGTGAAGGAGTGCTTTTTAGAAATTTAAAACTTGTCGAAGAAAGATTGGTCATTTTTCGTTTTTTCCCTCTTCGATGATTTGATTGAGCTCTTCTGAAGAAGGGAGATCTTTGATACTGTTGAGACCAAAATAAACTAAGAATTTATCCGTGGTCCTATAAATAAGAGGCTTTCCAGGGGCTTTTTTTCTTCCCACAATTTTCACCATTTTTTTCTTGAGTAAAGTTTTGATAGAGTGAGCCGAGTCTGTTCCTCTCAGAGCAGAAATTTCCGATAGGGTAGTGGGTTGGTGATAAGCCACAACCGAAAGAGTTTCCAGGGCGGCTGGAGAGAGCTTGTTCTTCTTTTCTTCCTGCATCAGCCGCCTTATCCACGGGTCCAACTGTGGTTTTGTGGAGAAAAGATACCCTCCTCCCACCTGGATGATTTGAATTCCTTTCTGGGAAGTTTTATAATTTTTTCGGAGGTCTTGAATAGCCTTTTTGATTTGTTCTTCAGAAAATTCACTCAATGTATTCTTGATTTTTTCGAAGGAAAGAGGTTCCACCGATATAAATATCAAGGACTCGATGATATTTTTCAACTGTTCATTCATTACAAAACCAAACTTTGATGGGATGAAAAGGCTTTTCTTGAACAGCCATAACGGTTTTCGTTTTGATAAACTCTAACAGACAAAAGAAAGAAATGAGAGCTTCCTCGATGGTTTCCTGTTGGTTGAAATAATCGAAGAAGTCCAGATAAGAGTGTTTTTGGAAATAATTCCTCATTTCTTTCATCTTTTCTTCCAGAGAAACTTCTTTACTCGGAAGGATCTGGATATTCTCTTGTTCCTTTCTTTTCATTAAGCTGAAGAAGGCTTCGGCGAGGTCAAAAAGAGATACCTCCATGAATTCCTCTTCCTCCCTCCACTTGGAAGAAGGAAGAGAAGCCCTTTGCCACTTGAGCTTTTGATTCTCCTCTTTTTCCTTAAGAACAGAACAGGCTGCTTTGATTTTTTGGTATTCCTGAAGCCGGTTGACCAGAGTCCGTCGTGGGTCTTCTTCATTCGTTATTTCTTCCCGGGGCAGGAGCATCTGAGATTTTATATAGATGAGAAGTGTGGCCATGAACAGAAATTCTCCCTCTCGTTCCAGATTGATAGAATTCTTTTGTTCCAGGTACTGCAGGTATTCTCTGGTGATGGAAGCAATGGGAATATCTTGGATATCGATTTTCTTTTTTTTTATGAGAAAAAGAAGAAGGTCGAGAGGGCCTTGAAAAACCTCTAAATTCACCTTGTAATCGTGTCGGTTGGACATTTTAAGAGCAGTTCAGCTTTTCATAGCAAAACCAATGGCTGACCTGACTTCTTCCATGGTCTTTCGAGCTGTGGTTCGAGCCTTTTGATTGCCTTTGTCTAAAATTTTCCAGACTTGAGATTGGTCTTGTTCCAGTTGTCTCCTTGTTTTCCAGAAAGGAGTGAGGATGTGAATCAGAGTATCGATCACCACTTTCTTGCATTCCAGACAGCCGATTTGAGCTGTTCGACAGGACCGAGCCAAGGAGTCTCTTTTTTCCCGAGGTACGAACGCTTTATGAAGAGTAAAAACGGGACATTCTTCAGGAACTCCGGGATCAGATTTCCGCTTCCGTCGGATATCTGTTTTCATAGTAGAAATTTTTTTCCTGATTACGTCCGGAGGGTCTTTTAAGTAAATCGCATTCCCGTAAGATTTGCTCATCTTCCGGCCGTCTGTTCCCGCTAATTTGGGGACTTCAGTCAGAAGAGTTTGGGGTTCTGGAAAGACTTCACCGAAAAGACGGTTGAACCGCCGGGTTATTTCTCGAGCTAATTCGAGATGATAAGATTGATCTTCACCCACGGGTACCACTTGAGCTTTATAAATCAGAATGTCAGCAGTTTGAAGCACGGGGTATCCCAGGAAGCCATAAGTATTCAATTCTTTATCGGGGAGTTCTCTCTGCATCTCTTTAAAAGTGGGAACCCTTTGCAGCCAGGGAAGAGGGATGATCATGGAAAGGAGAAGATGGAGTTCAGCGTGTTCTTTCACCTGGGATTGGAGGAAAAGGACGCTTTTTTCAGGATCCAACCCGATACTCAACCAATCGGCGGCCACTTCAAAAGTGTATTCCCGAATATGGCTGAACTGCTGGTAATCGGAACTGAAGGCATGCCAGTTGACAATGGAATAAAAGCAATGATATTTTTTTTGAAGATCAAGCCAATTCCGGAGAGCCCCAGCCAGATGACCGAGATGGAGAGGTCCCGTGGGCCTCATCCCGCTGAGAACGACTTTTTTACTTTTTTGATTCATTTTCTTTTCCATGATTTTTGAGCTTTAACTCAGTATTATAGTAGCGATTAAAAAATAGATAGGTCTAAAAATAAGATCCAAAAAGCCGATGAAAAGCAGCCCCAGGATGATTAAAAACCCATAAGGACGTATTTTCTCCAGTTTCTCTGCAGCTTCTTCCGAAATGATCCCCATAGCCACCCCGCTTCCGTCCAGAGGGGGGATGGGAATGAGGTTGAAAACAGCCAGAAAGGTATTGATGAGGACTCCGTAGAAAAAAAGAAGGGCCAAACCTTCTAAGGGATGAAATCCCTGGGAGAGAGAGGTTTGTCCTGTGAGTACGGATCGAAAGAAATGCACAATCTGAGGGTCCACAAATTTGAGGATCACAATCCCTATCAAAAAAGAGAAGGCAGCGGTCAAATTGGATAAGGGCCCTGATGCTGATATCCATAAGTTGTCGCGGCGGGGGTCTTTCAGGTTTAAGGGATTGACCGGAACCGGCTTAGCCCAGCCAAAAAAAGGGATGCCTGTGATCATCATGACCAGAGGAAGGAGGATGGTTCCGATGGGGTCAATATGGGGAATGGGGTTGAGGGTGATTCTTCCCAGTTGGTGGGCGGTGGGGTCTCCAAATTTATAGGCGGTCCAACCGTGAGCCGATTCGTGGATGGTTATGGCGAAGAGAAGGACAAAATAGGCGATAACTCTGGTGATGATTTCCATTTGAGAGCTATTTATAGCACAACCGCCTTTTATCGTAAAGGAGGGGAATGAGTTCGAAAATAGCTACTAATGAATCATATTCTTTTTATGGATGGGTCCTGTCACGGGATGTATTTGATTATGCGAAAAAGGCGAGACGGGCGAGAAAAGTGATCCTTGTTCCTTGCGTCGGTTTTGTTAATCGCGTTGCTTGCGTGTTTAGCGTTCCTTGAGTTGATTGCGTTTATTGCGTTGTTTGGGTTGAGAGAAAGCGAGAAATGCGAGAAAAAATGAGATAAAAGAATATCCACAAGCTGGACTTAGTCCTTCAATTCAGACAACCATGCAAAATCGACCAGATGAGCTTAAACTGAAATTAACTGTTCAGGATTTTTTCGGCCTCTTCCTTGTCCACTTCTGTGATGTAAGGGATTCCGCTTATATCGGCAGCCTCTTTGGTGAGGGATGCTAAATCATCTCGAGAGATATAAGAAAGATTGAATTTTCGGTTTCCGGCCATCAGCTGACGGACTCCCTGCTGAAGTCTATGGTAATAGCTGTAAAGACCCAATGCGCCGGTGGGAATGTCCGTGAATCTATCTTTGTACATCTGTTTGATTTCAGGAGCCGTGACAAAGATCTCTTCAGCACTGTCACCGAATCGTTCCACATAAACCGGGATCTGTCCCTCATTGATTCTTTTCCCGATGGTTTTTCCTACCATGGTGGCGGCCACGGGTCCCCGGGCCATACTCACCAATTTGAAATAGGGCGCTCCCAAGGCCAAGGCTTTGTAAATCTGATCTTCAAGAGTGATTCCCCCAGCAACAGCCACGTCGGGGATGTACTCTCCCTTATCATCGAGCTTTTTAAGGTATTGGTAGAGAAGAGACCAGATTTCCACACTGGGGATTCCCCATTCATTCATCATCCGCCAGGGGCTCATTCCTGTTCCTCCTCCGGCTCCGTCGACCGTAAGAAGGTCCAGCTTGGCTTTAGAGGCAAATTTGACAGCTCGAGCCAGGTCGGCCGGACGAAAAGCTCCTGTTTTGAGGAAGATATATTTGGCTCCGGCTTTCCTGAGTTCTTCCGCTCTTTTCATGAAGCTTTCTTCATCCACCATTCCCAGGCGGGAATGTCTTTCAAATTCTTTGAAGCTGCCTTTTTCGAATGATTTGATGACATTGGGGTCTTCCGGATTAGGGAGAACAATGTAGCCTCTTTTCTTTAATTTTTGGGCTTTTTCAAGGTCTTTGATTTTGACTTCGCCCCCGATATCCTTGGCTCCCTGTCCCCACTTCATTTCTACAGTATCCACCCCTAATTTGTCCATTACGTATTCCTGAACTTTCAATCGAGTGTCTTCTACGTTGGCCTGAACGGCCACTGTGCCGTATCCGTCCTGCTGCCAGTCTTTGAATAATCGAACCCGTCTTTCCATATCCGGGGAGCGGATAACTCTTCCGTTTTTTATTTCTGAATCCGGATCCATCGCGCACACATTTTCTCCAACCGAAAGAATGGTCCCTGATATAGCCGCTCCAATGGCCAAACCATCCCAGTTTTGTTTAGCCACATTGGTGGAACCCATGGCTCCAATGATAAAAGGAATTTTCAGCTTGAGCCCTTTATCGTGACCGATGGCTGTTTCGATGCTCACTTTGGGGAATATCGCCTTGTCGCTGTCGGCTTCCACACCATAAGCTCCTACGGCCGTACCCATAATGCTGAAGTGAGAAAGATCCACAGGATATTCTTTTTCTGAGGCGGACGTGATAATCCCGAAAGGTTGGGGGTAGAGGACTTCCGCACCTCGGTAAGCTGATTTTCCGATCTCACACATCCCGATGCAGCCGTCCACACAAGTGGTGCACATACCGCTAAACGGACTGATAGAGCCTTCGGTCCTGTTTTTGGTTAATGTGGCCGCGCTTCGATTGAGTTTTGTATAAGCCATTATAACTACCTCCTTATTTCCTCATTTATTTATAAACGAATAGGATAAGGCTAAGATATTCATTATTTATGACCAGCCTTTTCCTTAGTCTCCTTTTCCGGGCCTTCCTTGACACATGTGCCGCAGCGGCCGGCATCATACATCCAGCACTGGAGTTCCTCATAGTAATCGAGACAGGTGGGATCCATTTGTAAACAGGCATTGCAAACCGTTGTGTCTGGATCGGGACCGTGACATCTCAATTGGCAGGCCGGACAGATGTACATGCAACCTCCGCACAGCCGGCATTCTTCGGAGCGCATATCAAAGGGGGTAGAAATCCTTCGTTTGTATCCTCTGTTTTGGAAGCCGATGGCCTTTCCCCCCATTTGTTCTCTGCACATCCGCACACAAAGCCCGCAGAGAACACATTCCTCATTTCGGACTTTAAACCGGCACTGCTTCACTCCGAATTTGGAGGCCAAATCCTGGATGGTTTTGGAATTGGGTGCTATAGCCAGCATCAGTTCGATCATCATCCGCCGGGTCCGGATGACTCTTTGGGTGTCTGTATGAACCACCAGTCCTTTATGTACAGGGTAAGTGCAGGAGGAAACCAGTTTGGTTTTGGGAGTTTCTCCGATTTCCACAAGGCAGAGACGGCATCCTCCATACACACTCAGCCCTTCGTTGTAGCAGAGAGTGGGGATTTCGATGCCGTAAAATTTGGCTGTGTCCAAGATAGACCAGCCTTCTTCGGCTCTGACCTCTAAACCGTTCATTATTATATTGATCATTTTGACCATCCTAAAGCTTCTTTCCCGTCTTCTGTTTCCAGTTCACATCTCAAACATCTTCGAGCTTCTTTAATAGCTGTCTTTTCGTCGAATCCTAATAACACTTCTTTATAATTCTTTTGTCGGTCTTTCACAGACAGCTTAGGCATTTCTGGACGTTCGGCTTCCTCTATTTCCTTTTCAGTAAGTTCCACCGGTTCTACATACATAGAAGGACGGGTGAGCTTGTGTTTTATAGAAAGGGATTCTCCCTTTAGGTATTTTTGAATGGATTCGGCGGCTTTTTTCCCTGAAGCCAAAGCTTCCACCACAGTGTTTGGGCCTGTGACCACATCTCCTCCTGCAAAAACTCCTTTTTGACCGGTGAGATAAGTTCTTTCATCAGCCACAATCGTGTTCCATTTGGTGATATTGAGGGAATCGCTTTCGGAAAGGAATGAAATATCAGGTCTTTCTCCAATGGCGGGAATAAGGGTGTCCAGTTCAACAGTAAATTCAGACCCTTCAATGGGGATGGGTCGTCTTCTTCCGCTGGAATCCATTTCTCCTAATCTCATCCGCACACATTGAACTCCTTTAATTTTTCCGTTTTCACTGATAACTTTTACTGGAGAAACGAGAAATTGAATGTCGATTCCTTCTTCTATCGCAAAGTCTACCTCTTCTTCAAAGGCAGGCATTTCTTTCCGTGTTCTTCTATAGAGAACGGTTACTTTTTGACAATATTTATTTCTAATGGCCACCCGGGCTGCATCAATGGCAGCATTTCCGCCACCAATAATACCTGCCCTTTCTCCCAGATCGATGTCTTCTCCTAAGTTCGTAGCTTTAAGCAAATCCATAGCTTGGACAACTCCCTTGGATTGTTCTCCAGGAATGTTGAGTTTCATGGATTTATGAGCTCCGGTTGCCAGGAACACGGCCTGGTATCCTTGATGAAAAAGGTCTTGGATAGAGAAATCTTTGCCTAAACGAGTGTTGGTTTTAAACTCGATTCCGCAGTTTTTGATGTATTCAAGATCGAATTCAAGAAAGGGTTTAGGCAGTCTGTGATCAGGAATTCCTATGGACAACATTCCTCCCAAAACAGGCAAGGCTTCAAAGAGGGTCACTGGATATCCCTTTAGGTTCAGAGAGTACGCAGCAGCCAGGCCTGCGGGTCCAGATCCGATGACAGCCACTTTCTGTGTTTTGGAGGGTTCCCTATTTGGGGTGGAGCCTTTATATTCTTTTTCTCTGGCCCAATCTGTCACAAATCTTTTTAGGCCCCGAATCGCAATGGGTTTGCTTATTTCTCCGGCCCGACACACTTCTTCACATGGATGATGACAAACTCGTCCACACACAGAGGGGAGGGGATTGTCTTTTCTGATTATATCCATAGCTTCCTGGAATTTTCCTTGGGCGATGAGGGCGATATAGACAGGAGCTTCTTGGTCGACAGGGCAAATATATTGGCAGGGGGATGAAACTAGCTCTGTACATACCAAAGCCGGACATTGTTTTTTTTGAATGTGGGATTCGTATTCATCCCTGAAATATTTAATTGTAGAAAGGACTGGGTTCGCCGCCGTTTGACCTAACCCACATAAAGAAGCATCTTTAACTGCTTGAGCCAGTTCTTCCAAAAGATCAATGTCCTCTCTTTTTCCTTTTCCCAGGGAAATATCATTCACGATTTCCCACATATGTTGAGTTCCTTCCCGGCAGGAAAGACATTTGCCGCAGGATTCATCTCGGAGAAAATTCAGAAAGTATTTGGAGACATCCACCATGCAGGTGCTTTCATCCATAACAATCATTCCCCCTGAACCCATTATAGATCCGACTTCGGCTAAGCTTTCATAGTCAATAGGAAGGTCCAGTTTCTCTTTGGGAATACATCCTCCAGAAGGGCCTCCGGTTTGAACGGCCTTGAATTGTTTTCCTTCAGGAATTCCTCCCCCAATATCGAAGATGATTTCTTTGAGGGTAATCCCCATTGGCACTTCTACTAAACCGGTATTGTTGATTTTTCCCACTAAAGAAAAGATTTTAGTACCTTTACTTCCATTGGTCCCGATTTGGGAAAACCAATCCGCTCCGTTTTTGATAATGATGGGTATATTGGCCCAAGTTTCCACATTGTTGATATTGGTGGGCTTTTTCCATAAGCCTTTAACTGCAGGAAAAGGAGGACGTTGGCGGGGTTCTCCCACTTTTCCTTCTATAGAAGCAATCAAGGCTGTTTCTTCACCGCAGACAAAAGCTCCGGCTCCTTTAGCTATGTGAAGGTTAAAATTGAATCCAGTACCCAGTATGTTTTTACCCAGCAATCCCATATTTTTGGCTTGAGTGATTGCTTTGGAAATGTGTTTGACCGCCAGCGGGTATTCATCTCTCACGTAGATGTATCCTTCTTCGGCTCCGATGGCATAGGCACCCAGGAGCATACCTTCCAGAACTCGATGAGGATTTCCTTCCAGTAAACTACGGTCCATGTAAGCCCCTGGATCTCCTTCGTCGGCGTTGCAGATGATGTATTTGGGATTTCCTTTGGCTTTGCGGGCGAATTCCCATTTTTTTCCGGTCGGGAAACCTGCGCCGCCTCTTCCTCTGATGCCGGATTCCTTGACCCTGTCAATGACTTCTTGAGGTTTCATTTCCTCTAGAACTTGAATCAAAGAACTGTACCCGCCTATAGACAGATAATCTTGAATGTCTTCTGGGTCGATCAACGTATTATCACCCAGCACAATGCGTTTTTGTTTTTTATAGAAAGGAATATTTTTTTCTTTATAGATTGTTTGACCAGTTTGAGGGTCTGTAAACAGAAGATGTTTAATAGGTTTATCTTTGAGAACTGTTTGATTGATGATCTCAGTGGCATCTTCAGGTTGGACGTGTTGATAGAATAAATCTTGAGGTTGAAGAATGATATTGGGTTCTGCTTCACAAAAACCATGACAGCCAGTGATTTTAAGCTCGACTTGATCTTTTAACTTCTTTTTTTCAATTTCCTGTTTTAAAGCTTCCACCACTTTAAGGGATCCTCTGGCTTGTCCGCAGGTTCCCGCCGAGACAGTGAGAATTTGGCGTTTATCAGAGTTCCTTTTTTGGACTTCTTTTTCAATGGTTTGTTTTAATTCTTGTGTTGATTTAATTCTCTTGAGGTTGTTCATTTTCTTTCTCTTTTTTATGATAGGTCTTTAAGATCGAACCGACCTTGCGGATGTTGGTGTGGGAATAATAATTTCCGTCAACCACCACAACGGGACCTATGGCACAGCATCCCAAACAAGCCACGGTTTCCAAGCTGAATTGTTTGTCTTCTGTAGTTTCTCCAGATTCGATTCCCAGTTTCCTTTCAAACTCTTCCAGGATTTTGGGGCCTCCGCGGACATGGCAGGCTGTGCCCATACATACAGTGACCATATGTTCTCCTTTAGGCTCAAGACTGAACGACCTGTAAAAAGTGGCCACACTGATAATGTCAATGAGGGGGATCCCTAAAGTTTGGGAAACGAATCTCAAGGCTTCTGCAGGGAGATAATTGTATTCACCTTGAATGTCTTGAAGGATGGAAATGAGGGCTTGTTTTTTTGAATCATGTTTTTCTATAAAAGATTTGATCTTTTGAGTTTCGGCATTCACGGAAACTTCTCCCTTATGATTGATTTATAGGAGGAAAAGGATGAAAATATTAATATAAAATTGAGTTTTTAAATATTAGAAAAAAAACCTATTATTCCTCCTCTTAACCTATATTAATTAATAACCAAAACATATACCAGATATAAATTTCAGTTGTCAAGAAATTTTTTGGCCTTTAGAGGGAGGAGAATCAAAGAAATGTTGGAATGATGAAAAGGATTTATAGAAAAGGCAGGTATTTTTGAATTTCATAGTCGCTGACCTGTTTATCAAATTCTGTGGTCACATTCTTGGTGTATTCTTCAATTTCCCATTTTTTATTGGAGATGAATTTGTTGAAAACATGCTCTCCCAATGTCTCTTTAACCAAAGCGCTGTTTTTAGTGAAGGAGACAGCTTCCTTCAATCCTTGGGGAAGAACTTTGATTTTTAATTTTTTTTGTCTTGATTTGCTCATTTCATAGATGTTTTCTTCTACAGGGTCTTCCAGTACATATTTGTTTTGTATCCCTTTCATCCCGGCCATCAGCATGATAGAAAAAGCCAAATAGAGATTGCAGGAAGGATCGGCAGCTCTGAGTTCGATTCGGGTGGCCTGTTCCTTTCCTGGCTGATACTCTGGAACCCGGATGTAAGCCGAACGGTTCCTTTGTCCCCAGGCCACATAAACGGGGGCTTCATAACCTTCAATCAACCGTTTGTAAGAGTTGACCCATTGACAGAGCAGAGAAGAAATTTCTCCCGAGTGAGCCATCAGTCCCGCTATGTACTGACGGGCCTTTTGCGAAAGTTGGTAGGTGTTTTTTGGGTCAAAGAAAATATTTTTTCCATTCTTCCATAGAGATTGATGGACATGCATGCCGCTTCCATTTTGGGCGTTGAGGGGTTTAGGCATAAAAGTGGCATAAAGATTGTGCATCCGGGCCACTTTTTTGACCAGATACCGGAAGATCATGGAACTATCAGCCATATCTAAGGCAGAAAGATATTTGAGGTCAATTTCGTGCTGCCCGTGAGCCACCTCGTGATGGTCATATTCGGATTTTATCCCCATTTTTTTGAGTAAAAGTTGGACCTCTTTTCGAATCTCTCCCTGTCGGCCTCCAAAAAAGTAACCTCCTTTATCTAAAGCCACAGCCTCTTTATCGTTGGGAAAGAGAAAAAATTCTAGTTCGGGGCCAATTTTGAAGTCATCGATCCCCCATTCTTTCTTTCCCCTTTCCAATGCTTTTTTCAAGACAAGCCGGGAATCTCCTTCATAAGGCTCCCCTCCTGGTTTGAAAATATCTCCAAACATGATGGCTTCTCTCCATATGGTGTTTTCGTCAAATCCATGATAAGACCAGGGGAGAACTCGAAAGGTAGAAGCATCGGGTTTGATGATCAAGTCGCTTTCTTCGATACGAACAAAGCCTTCTACCGAAGAACCATCAAATCCCTTGCCTTCTTGGAATGTTTTTCCCAGTTCATGATTGGGAATAGTGAAGTCCATAGGTCTCCCTAGAATATCGGGAAATATGATGCGGACAAATTCGATTTTGTGGGAAGGATCTAATACCGTGTCCAGTACCTCATCGGAGTTTTCATAACCAAAAAACTTTATATCGGAATGAAAGCCACTTTCCATGAGACCTCCTCTTTGAATGAAAAGCGATGATTCTTTTTATTTTTCTACCTGCACTATTCGTAAAAAAGGCCCAGCATAATGAATAACCCACACAACCATCCATGGGCTCAGAGCCCAAAGTGTCTGATCCCATTTTTTTGATATTTTATCTTAAAATCAGCCTTTCAGGCGAGTCGGACTGGACTCGTTAATAATCAAGGCTATTTGGGGAGATCTCTTTCATCACCCAAATGAATTTTGAAAATAATTTTAGGAAAAAATTGTACATATGTCAATTAATGAATTAAAATAATGTGTAAATGCATTGATTTTAGATGAATATGAAAACATAAGCCCACAGTAGGGAGGAGAAAATGATGGATGAAGTTGAAAGGAAAATAATCCGGTCACTGAATCAGAACGCCCGGAAGAGCTTTCGAGAAGTGGCCAAGGAAGTGGGAGTTTCTGTGACATCGGTCATAAACAGGGTGAAAAAATTTGAAAAGTCCGGGATAATCAAAGGATACATTCCTGTGGTGGATCCTCAGATTATAGGACTTAAGTTGACTGCGATCATTGCTCTGAGAATTTCCAAAGGAAATTTACTGGAAACTCAAAGGAGAATTGCTGAAGATTCCCGGATTGTGAGCGTATATGATATTACTGGAGAATGGGATTCCATGGTTTTAGGGTATTTTAGAGATAGAGACGACCTGAACGAGTTCATAAAAAACCTTCTATCTAAAGAAAATATTGACCGATCGGTCACTCATGTGGTTTTGAATGTGGTGAAAGAAGAAAAAGGAATTCAAATCTGAATACAGAAGGGATTATTTTCCAGCCCCTTACTCCCCGCTGTAAAAATTCTTTATAATAGGACAAATAAAAAAGAAAAAATAAGTCTTTTTCATAAAGGGAAATGGGTCTACGGTTCCCAGGGGAATAAACTTTTGCAAGAATCTGGCATAAAATTTGCCTTAGATACAGGATGAGTGTTGTGTTCCATAGAAATGAAAAGCCATTTTTTTTTAAAATGTTCATTTCTGCTAAAATAAATAGGTGAATGCTATGGTGTTGAGAAGAGTTTTCGCTTTATTTATAGCCCTTTTTTTTATGGGGAATTTCCTTCCTGCTCAAACGGCAGACCTGGGTCAGTTTATTTCTCAATTTAAGGAAAGCCTTGAAGAAAAAGATTTTTCCAGATATGTGAAAGCTTTTTCTCCAGAATTGAGGGAGGAAGAAAGAAAATTCCTGGACAAAATGTTCGATTCTTTGGATATGGAGCGTGCTTCGGTCCACCGGGTTTATAAGAAGAAAAGAGAGGGGGATGAAGCTCGGGTTTACATGAATGTATTATTCCAGAATTCATATTCAGTGGTCATTGAGAATTGGCATTTGATTCTTCGTCAAAGAGAAGGGAAATGGTGGGTCAAGGAGAAAAGAGCCCCTGGGAAAATGAGGCACTTGTACCGACTGAAAATTCCCTCCCCAAGAGTGGAAAGAGTGGATCGGGTGGAGATAACCCATGTGGATATTCAGATTACCTTTAGGGATGCTCTGGTATTCTATGACAACCTTCCTCATCATGAAACGGCCCTTTTGATCATGGGGAAAGGGCAGATTTATTTTTCTCCCTCTTCTCCTATTGAAAAGCATCAGCTGGAAATGATTTATGATAAGAAATTTCTTAAAGATAAGCTTGAATATGCTTATTTCCGGTTTTCTGATTCTTTTTTCAAAAACAACATTCAGATGAGCCAGGACAGTGAAAAAGATATCCCCGTGGATCAGAAAGATAAAAATAAGGCTCATTCTCTTTTTTCCAAACATTATCCCAGATCTTTTACCGTGAGAAGTTCCATTAACAACGAGTTGCTTTCTTTTATACCTCAAGGAAAGGAAGCGGTTTTCGAATTTGAGGGAAAAGATATTGGGAATTATACTTACATTTATTCTCCGTTTTCGCGAGAAGAAGTGAATCTTTATCAATGGAAAGAAGAGAGGATTGTGAACCTCTATTCTCCGGGGGAGGGGGAGGATAAAAAAAAGCTTTTTCTCTCCTTTGACCAGATGTTTGATGTCATGGATTATCAAATTGATATTGATTTTGATCCCCGAAAGTCTTATCTATCGGGAAAGGCTGAAATATTGATCTCTTCTAAAGTGGAATCCCTCGATGGAGTGAAATTGAAGATCAACCCTCAAATGGAAATCCTTCAAATTCTCAATGAAGACAGACAAGAACTTCTTTACACCAAGGATGAACTCCGGAAAACACTTTATGTTTATTTTCTTCGTCCCCCAGGTAAAGACCAAAAGACCTCCATTGAAATCTATTACCGGGGTGAGGTGGAGTCTAAAAAACCTTCTTCCGGGGTGCAAATGCACCGAGAAGGGAATTCTTTGAATATTTTAACTCCTCGATATGAAAGTTATCTCTACACTCGATCTTCTTATTGGTATCCGGCTCCGTTCAAGGATGATTATTTTACAGCCCGGTTGAAAATCATTGTTCCTCCCAAATACAGCATACTTTCCACCGGGAAACTCCTAGAAAAGAAAGCAGAGGAAGTGATAGAAAAGGAAAAAAACACGGCTTACGTTTTTGAATCAAAAACTCCTGTGAAATACCTTTCCTTTCTGGTAGGAAAATTAAGGCAGATAAAACAAGGCACCCAGCCGCTTCCTATTCAATACTTTCGGTCCATTGAAGTTCCTTCTTTAAGATTGAATACATTTAGGGAGACCCAAAAAATAATCCAGTTTTATGAAAGCCGATTTGGAAATTACCCATTCCATAAACTGGACATTGTTCACAGACATTGGCCCACGAGTGGAGGTCAAAGCTCGGCTTCGTTGGTGGTTTTGAATATTCTGCCTGTGACACCCGCACGACATGCTCTTGTCAAGTCCACCAATCCCGTGGACCTGTCCAAATGGGAAGAATATTATCTGGCTCACGAAATTGCTCATCAATGGTGGGGACAAGGGGTCACTTGGGAATCCTATCATGACCAATGGGTCAGTGAAGGGTTGGCTCAATATTCGGCAGCCCTTTACTTGAAAGAAAGGTATGGACAAGGAGCCTTTCACCGGATTCTTAAAAAATTCAATAAATGGACTGAAAAAAAAGCCCACTGGGGACCGATCATTTTGGGATCGAGGATCAGCCATTTTGATTTTAAGGCCTTTCAAGCGATTGTGTATAATAAAACCTCTTTGGTCTTGAATATGCTCAAGGATGTAATTGGGGAAGAGACGTTTTTTAAAGGATTGAAAAAGTTTTTCCAGGATTATCGATTTAAGAGGGCCAGCAGTTATGATTTTTTTAGAACCATCAATTCACTCACAGACAAAGATATGGGGTTATTTTTTGAGAAATGGTATGAAACTTACCAACTGCCGGAATCCCGCATTTCTCACCATGTTCAGAGGATACAGAATGGATATCTGCTTAAGCTGAAGGTGGAGCAGATTGAGGACAAATTTGTTTTTCCTCTTTGGGTGGAATGGAAGGAGGAAGGGAAGAGAGTCACCCGAAAATTCATTGTCCGTGAGAAAAATCAAGAATTCTTGATCCGCTTAGATCATAAACCAAAACACATCACCATCAATCCCCATCACAAGGTTCCCGGAAAATTCCATTAGTTCGAAAACAGCTACTAATGAATTATATTCTTTTTATGGATGGATCCTGTCACGGTATGAGAGGAATGGGGTCGTGTCTTGCATTATGACATTTTCCCCTGAAATGAATTTGTTGAGGGAGGCGGAGCCGCCATGGGGAATTAGCTTTTTCCTTTAGTCAGGAGGAGAGGATATCTCGGGTGTCGATATCGAGTCTTTTGATCATTTCGTTCAGAGTAGTGGGCTTGACTCCTAGAAATCGGGAAGCCTTTTTTTGAACTCCGTTGGCCTTTTTTAAGGCATCAATGATCGCTTTCTTTTGGTAGTGCTTCATTTGTTCTTTGAGGGTCATGTGAGCCGAGGCGGAGGTGGTATTTTCCTTTTCTTGGGGCGGGGCTAAGAAAGAGGGAGGAAGATTTTTTCGAGTAATGATTTTGGTCTTGGTTAAAACCACGGCTCTTTCGATAAGATTTTCTAATTCTCTGATGTTTCCAGGCCAATCATAGTTTTCCAAAATTTCCATCACATCTTGGGATACTTCTTGGATTTCCTTGTTGTTTTCTTTGCTGTAGATGTTCAGAAAATGCTTAACTAAAAGAGGAATATCTTCTTTTCTATCCCTTAAAGGAGGAAGTTCAATTTTAATGACATTCAACCGGTAGAACAGATCTTCCCGGAATTTATTCTGGTTGATGAGCTCTTCTAAATCAGCATTTGTGGCTGCGATAACCCGAACATCTACTTTTATGGTACTGGTTCCTCCGAGCCTCATAAATTCTCGGTCTTGCATGACTCTTAGAAGTTTGGCTTGAGTTTCCATGTTGAGAGTGGATATTTCGTCAAAGAAAATAGTCCCCTTATCTGCGGCCTCAAACAATCCCTCTTTTTGCTGTACCGCCCCAGTGAAGGCTCCTTTGACGTGACCGAAAAGATGGCTTTCCAGTAAATCAGGGGGGAGGGAACCGCTGTTGACAACAATAAATGGATAATCCGAGCGGTTGCTGTTTTGGTGAACTGCTCTGGCGACCAGTTCCTTTCCAGTTCCACTTTCTCCTTGGATAAGAATGGTGCTTCGAGAGGAGGAGGTGGCTTTTATGGTTTCGAAAACATTGTTCATTAATTTGCTTTTGCCGATTATACTGTTAAAACTAAATTTCTTCTGGAGCTGACTTTTTAACCGGAGATTTTCTTCTTGAAGTTTCTTATGTTCAAGGGCTCTTTTAACCGTCATCAGCAGGTCTTCGTGTTTAAAAGGTTTCTGGATGTAATCATAAGCTCCTGTTTTCATAGCGGAAATAGCGGATTCCACCGAAGCATAGGCGGTAATGATGATGATCACGGCCGTAGGATCCCTTTTTTTGATCTTTTTAAGGACTTGAAGGCCGTCCATTCCAGGCATGAGCAGGTCCAAAAGGATGAGGTCAAACGGTTGGGAGGAATGTTTTTTTAAAGCTTCCTCTCCCGTCGAGGATATTTCAAGTTCATATCCTTCAGAGGAGAGAAGATCTCCTAAAATTTCATGGATGATGGGTTCATCATCCACGATGTGAATGATTCCTTTTTTACTCATTTTTTTTCTCTCATGAAGATTGGGTCATTTTCCTTTTATCCAAGTCCATGGGAATATAAATAGTAAAAAGGGAGCCTTTTCCTTCTTCGCTTTCCACACTCAAATGACCTTCATGTTCTTTGATGATGGCATAACTAATAGAAAGTCCTAGGCCTGTTCCTTTTCCTATGCCCTTGGTGGTAAAGAAAGGATCAAAGATATTGGGCAGATGTTGTTCTTTGATTCCTGTCCCCGTATCTTTGATCGTGACGATGGCTTGATTATCCGTGTTGGATAATTGGATTTTAAGGGTTCCTCCGTTAGGCATGGCGTCGATGGCATTAAGGATGATATTGATGAAGACTTGCTGGAGTCTTTCCCCTTGAGCCCATATGGAAGGAATAGAAGGAAGTTCCAGTTCTAAGTTGATCTTCATGTTCTTCAGTTTATAATCAATCAGGGATAAGATCTCTTCAATATTTTCTTTGAGCTTCACTTGGTAAAAAGAGGATTCGGAAGGATTCCGGGCGAAATTAAGGAGATTTTTAACAATTTTTCCTACTCTCTCTGTTTGGTTTTCGATCTTGTCCAAGATTTGTGAATGAGAATCATTGGTGAGTTTTTTCTGTAAAAGCTGTACGTAACTGGAGATACCCGTAAGAGGGGTGTTGATTTCATGAGCCACTCCCGCTGAAAGGAGTCCCACAGAGGCCAGCTTTTCTGAAGTGAGAAGCTGCTGTTGGAGAGAGAACTTTTCCGTGATATCTTCAAAGACGATGACTGTGCCATAAGGGTTCATCTGGTTATCCAACAACGGAGTTTTGGCAATATCAAAGATTTTTTTCTCTCCAGAAGGCATTTCCAGAGTCACTTCACTGAGCAAACGAAATCCTTTCTGGGTGTCTGGAGGAAAAAGGGCCGCATAATTCTCTTCTCCCAACACTTGAAGCAGTTTTTTATCCATAACCTCTTCTTTTTTATGAGAAAAAGTTTCTTCCATGACCCGATTCCAGCCCATGATTTTTCCCGATTGGTCCAGTACAGCCACTCCCACAGTCAGACTTTCAATGATGTTTTCACTGTAGTCTTTCAACATTTCCAGTTCTCGAGCTCGACTCTGAGCCTGGTTATACAGATAAGCGTTTTCTAAGGCCAGTCCCACCGAGGAAGCGATGGTTTTGAGCAACTCCCAATCTTCACTGTTCAGGTAAGTGTTATCTGTCTTTTTCCCCATAGCCAAGCAGCCTACCATCTTATCTTCAACCTTTAATGCCAATAAATGATGAAATCCTCTGGAGGAGAGGTTTTTCAATTTATCTTTCAAGGTCCTTTTTTCAGAAAGGGAATCCGCGGAAATGAAATTCTCTTTTTTTAAATGGTGGTAAATTTGGGGATCAAAAGTGATTTGTTTCTCTGGAGAGGAAGAATTTCCCATGGATTTCAAGATGTAAAAGGAATCCTTGTTGTTTTCATCTGGGAGAAGAAGAGCGATGTATTGGAGCGATAGAGCATTGGAAATGAGATTGAGAAGGGATTGAGAAAGTTTTTGAAGGTTTCTCTCTTTATTGAGCTGTTCGCTGATGGAAAGAAGGGTCTTCCGGTAATGATAGCTTTTTTTGTATATGACCCTATCCAGAAGAGATTGGAAAAGATTTTTTAAAGGTGAAAAAAGAGTGGCTCCCAAAATAATGGCGAGAATGCCCAGGATGAGAGCATTGAGTCTATTTTCAGAGAAGATTTTTGTTTGTGAGCTGACGATAAAATAGACTATAGCGATCACCACATAGGAAGAGATGAGAGTGACGGCTTTTTTGAGTATAATTTCGAGATCAAAAAATTTATACCTGGAAATGGAATAAGCGAAAGTTAAAGGGATGAGAGCTTGGAGGATGACTGTAAATTCAGCCCCCTTGGAGGGGACATTTCCTAAAAGAAAAGGAAGGATATAGATAAGAGTGAATGGGAGGATGGCAAAACAGAGGCCGTAGACGATGCCTTTCAGCTGCTTTTTAATGATAGGATTAGGAGATTTAAAGATTCCCATGACGAGAAGTCCCACTGTGAACAGGGAATAGAGGCCAAAATGAACCAGATCCAGTGTTTCAGAAGTTTTGTGGAGGTTTAATACCGTAAATTCATTAAGAGAGACAGTATGGAGGACCCCTTTGAAGGAAAGAAGAAGGAAGGCAGGGATGTATAAAAGGATAGAAGAGCGGAGTATGCTTTTTAAGATTTTTTTTCTCTTGGGAAAAGTGTTGAAAAAATGGAGCATCAAAGGTGGAAAAAACAGAAAAGCTATTTTATCCAGCCAGAAAAACAAAGAGTCCCAAACATCCAGTTGGCCGGTTGGAGAAAATGTATAAAAAGCAAAGAAAGTCACACAAAGAAGAAAAAAGAACCCATAAGGAAGGAAAAAAGGTTTATCCGAGCTGAAGAAAACGATGAGCCCGATGGCCAGGGTGGTGATTCCCACTAAAGAAAGGAAAAAGTAAATAAGGTTAGTTCCCTTTTTCCGGAGATAAAATGAGGGGTGAGCCAGATTTCCTTCAAGGTTTCCTTCCCGAGCGATCTCGTAGGTGACCTTTTGGTTCAGTCCATCCGCTTCCCATAATTTTTTGGAGAGGTCAATTTTGTTCTTTATGGGAGTGTCGTTGATTGAATAAAGAATATCCCCTTTTTTGATTCCATGTAAATAAGCTGGACTCCCTTCTTCTACTTTTACAGCCGTGAGGCCTTCCGGAGTTTTTTCCCAAATGACTCCGTCGGTGGGTTCTTTCCAGGTGGCTTTTCTGTATATATTCAATGCCCCCAGAGCGAACAACAGAAGTAAAGGCGGTATTACCAGGAGATAGATTTTTTTATTCATGTTCCTTGGTCGTGAACCGGAAAGTCCCAATTTTGACTCAAAATCCAAAAAATTGAATCGCTCTGACAAAAAATATATGGGTCGTTCAATATAAAATGTGTTTTTCTTCGGACCTGATGGCCCATTTTATGTTGGACTGGTTGAGAAATTTTTTCAGATCCTTGTTTTCCTTGAGACCTAACGGTTTGGTGTTCCGAGATAAAAAAGTACTCATATAATCATATTTCCCCTTTTTTACAGTCTGTGGAGCTCCTTCTTTGAGTTTACTCCATAAGGACCCAGACGAGTAACCCTTATGGATAGAGGACAAAATGAAGGCGGAAAGAAGAAACAGAAGAACCATCCCCACTTTTTTGTATCTCATTTATCTTTAAAATAATATTTTATATGGATTTTGTCAACAAGGCCAGAGTCCGTGTTTCCCCTTAAAACCCTAGGGGATGAATTTGACAAATTTCAGGGTATGACCTAATATGAGGAGGTCTTTTGTACTATTTTATCCAATTTGAAGATGCCATACTATCGCTGTCGGTTAGCTGGGGAAAATGGACTGATTACATCCCAGTCTTTTTTTGCTCCCTCTTCTCAAGATTGTCAAAAATATTTTGAAGAGGAAGGGTATTGTGTTCTTTCTGTAAAAAAGGATTGGAAGAAAATAAAGCTAGGAACTTTTCCTTTTGAAAAGAAAATCAAAGATAAAGATTTTATTGCCTTCAATCAAGAATTCATAGCCCTTATAAAGGCCGGATATCCAATCCTGAAAAGCATCGGGATTATCATCAATCGAGTCGAGAATGTTCATCTCAAAGAGATTTTGATGAATGTAGAGAAAGAGATTCGAGCGGGAAAGTCCCTTTCCGAAGCTTTTTCTCCGTATGAAAAGATGTTCTCCAAAGTTTATACCGCTTCTCTTATCGCCGGAGAACGGAGCGGAAATCTTCCCAGCACTCTGAGCAGGTTCATCGGGTATTCCCGAAGAATTTCCCAGACTAAATCCAGGATTAAATCGGCCCTCACTTATCCCACCCTTCTTCTTATTTTTTCTTTATTTCTCATGGGGATACTGATTAACTTTGTTATTCCCCGCTTTTCTGGATTTTACGCTGATTTTGAAGCCCAGCTCCCCCTTATCACTCGGATACTTATGTCCTTTTCCTTGACAGTGAGAAATCACCTTGGGTATATACTGGGGGGTTTCCTTGTACTAATTTTGCTTTATTTTCAGTTAAAAAAGAGGAGTCATATGCGGGTTTATCTAGATCAGATGAAATTGAAAATTCCCTATGGAAAGGGCCTTTGGTTGGAGTCTTCGGTTTCCATTTTTTCAAGGACATTGGCCATCCTGTTGGGAGGAGGCATCTCTTTGCTCCAAGCAGTGGGAGTGGCTTCACAAGCGGTGCCCAATCAATATTTATCCAGGAGGATGGAAAATCTTCCCCCGGATATAAAAAACGGGGATAGTTTGTCGGCTTCCCTTCGAAAGATCGGTCTTTTTCCCCCTTTGGGATTGGATATGATTCGTATAGGGGAAACATCAGCCAACCTTGAGGGGATGCTTGAAGAGGTAGCTGATATCTATGATGAACGGATACGGACCAAAGTGGAAACTTTTGTTTCTCTTATCGAACCTGTTATCATAATACTGATGGGAATAGTGGTAGCGTTCATGCTGCTATCCGTGTATTTACCCATATTTAACCTGATAAGAGTGACCTGATGAAAGACAAACTCAAAGAAAAGGAACAAAAGAAACAAAAAAACAGTCTGTCCGAAGAGGAAGAAACCCAACGTCTAGCCCGGAGGTATCAGGTTTCCACCATTGACCTTTCCTCATGTGCTTTGGATAGGGATTTGATTCAATCCTTTCCTGTTGATTTTCTTTACCGGTCTTGCTTCATTCCTGTTGAAGAAAATGAAGAGGGAATTAAAATCGCCATTGCTGACCCCTCCGATATTGAAACCATCGATTCGATTGAATCTTTTAAGGGAAAGAAGGTTGAGGTGTGTGCGGCACCTCGTCAGGCCATTTATGAAGCTCTGCGGAAAAGTGAGACAGCGATACAGCTTCTCAGGGATGCCACCGAAGGGTATGTCATGAAGGTGGTGGATAAAGAAGGCACTGAAGAGGGAGAAGATGCGATTTCGGTAGAAAAACTAGCTGATCAAGACGGCTCTATTATCAAACTGGTGAATTCCATCATTTTCACCGCTGTTCAAAAAAGAGCCAGCGATGTGCATATTGAATCCCGGGAAGAAGGGGTGATCATCAAATATCGGATTGACGGGGTTTTGAGTGAGGCTATGGAGCCGATCGATAAAAGATTCCATTCGGCCATCATATCTCGGATCAAGGTGATGTCAGATCTGGATATAGCTGAGCGGAGAGTCCCTCAGGATGGACGGTGTCGTTTGAAAATCAAAGACAAGACCATAGATTTTCGAATTTCCATCATGCCCGGGATCTATGGTGAAGATGCGGTGATTCGGGTCCTGGATAAAGAAATGATTACTGAGGCTATATCCGAATTGAGGTTGGATTTGTTGGGACTTTCTGAGGAACTTCTTTATAAATTCCGGAAGCATATCTTCCAACCCTATGGAATGGTGCTGGTCACCGGTCCCACAGGAAGCGGGAAAACCACTTCTCTTTACGCAGCTTTGACTGAAATCAAGTCTCCGGAAGATAAAATCATCACCATAGAGGATCCTGTGGAGTACCAAATCGACGGTATCACCCAGGTCCCGGTGAATGAGAAAAAAGGGCTTACTTTTGCTCGAGGATTGAGGTCAATTTTACGTCATGATCCGGATAAAATCATGGTGGGAGAAATCAGGGATCCCGAAACAGCTCAGATCGCCATTCAGTCAGCTTTGACCGGCCATCTTGTGTTCACCACTGTCCATGCCAACAATGTCTTTGATGTCATCGGACGATTCCTCCATATGAATGTAGATCCCTACAGTTTCATTTCATCTTTGAACGGCATCATGGCCCAAAGACTGGTCCGGGTCCTGTGTCCTTACTGCAAGAAATCAGTGAAGTATGAACCTTCTCAATTGAAAGAATCCGGGCTGAATCCTGAGACATTCCAGAATCAGGATTTTTATGAGCCTCAAGGATGTCCTCAGTGCCGGTTCACGGGTTTCCGGGGAAGAACCGCCATTGCGGAGCTGCTGGAGCTTTCCGATGAGATCAGAGAGATGATCGTGGATAAGAAACCCCTCTCTGAAGTGAAAAAAAGAGCCAAGGCTGAAGGAATGGTCTTTTTAAGAGAAGAAGGGATAAAAAAAGTGTCCCAAGGGCTTACCAGTCTTCGGGAATTGAATAAGGTGACTTTTGTGGAGTAGGAGGAAGAATTCTTTGATAAACAAAATAAAAAATTTCTTTATCCAACCCTCCTCTCTTCATTCCGCTTTCCAGTTTTCTTCTCAGTACGGAGGAGGAATTCTTATATCTCCAAGAAATAGAGCTGTCAGGGAATGTTTTTTTGTCTCTCTAGGAAATGGTGAAATCATACGGCCTTCCTTTCATAAAAAAAACATCCTCAACCCCTCTCTTTTAGAAAAAAAGATGAAACCAGAAATCCAAAAGCTTCAGCTCGACGACCCAAGGGTGATTTTTCTTCTTCCGGATTTATCCCAAAAGGCTCTTGTTTTCACTTTGGATTCCTTTCCCCGGTCTCCTCAGGATAGAGAGCAAATATTGTGGTACCGAATCAAAAAACAAATCCCCCTGCTGCCTTCCGATGTTCGACTCTCCTATGATTGGTTTTTTTCTGGAGAAAAAATTAGAGTCCTTACTTCGGTAGCCCGAAAATTGGTTATAGAGGAATATGAAAATTTTTTCCGAAAATTTCAATTGAGAGTGGGAATCGTGGGAGTTGTTTCCCTGAGTTTGCTCAGTCTTCTCAAAAAAGAAAAGAATTTTATACTTGCCAATATTGAACAGGACTCCTTCAGTTTGTTATCCACGGTCGATGGAAATCTGGTTCTCTATCGCCAAAAATCCCTTCCCTCTGTTCCTCTCCAGTCTCTCAATAAAAGTTTGGATGTTCTTGTCCAGGAGATAAAGAATACAGCCAACTATCTCGAAGATAGAGAAAAGAAAAAAATCCCAAACGTATGGATACGTTTGGGATGGGTGGAAAAGGAAGAAGAGGTGTTTCATCGGTTAAAGGAAGAGCTTCCTTTTTCGGTCAAGAGAATTGAAAATTCGATTCCCTATTCCATGAAGGGGAGAGAAAAAAGAGTCCTCTCTCCTTCCATAGGACAGTTCGGATGAACCATCAGCAGCCTTTGAGAATAAACCTGGCAAGCAGACCTTTGAGAAATAGACGATTGTTCTTCATGCTTTTAGCTGTAGGAGCATTGGGTATCCTCTTCCTGGCGGTTGTGAGTGGGAGTGCTTTCGTCTCTTATAAAAAGAAGAATGCAAACCTGCATTCTTCTTTAATTCAGGTTCAGGAACAGATTGAGAAGAGCCAAAACACCCACAACCAATTATCCAGGAAAATCAAAAAGGTGGCTCAGAAGCACCGGAAAAAGATTGACCGGCTGAATGAAATTATACATAAAAAAAGTTTTTCCTGGGTGGATTTTCTTTCTGCTTTGGAAAATTCTCTTCCCTCTTCCTGTTATATCGTTTCCCTCTCTCCGTCACAAAAAGGAGAATCCCAGTTAGAAGTGAGGTTTAGGGTGGTTTCTCCCCATTTGGATGAACTTTTGAAATTTATTGACCGGATGAATGCCCAGAATTTCAAAAAAATCCGGGTTATAAGCGAATCCAAGAACGAAAAGGGAGATTTGATTTCAGAGATTTCGTTTACTTATGAATCCTAAAGAAATGTTTAAATTTTTTGACCAGAAAGAGAGAAAAATATTAGGGGGGATGGGTCTTATTCTTTTCGCCCTGATCTTGTTCCATTTTTTCATTGCTTTGGGGGAGAAAAGAGCCTATCTTCATTCCAGGGAATTACTGGAAGTCAAAAAAAATAAACTGCAGAAGATGGAAAAGGAAAAGATTCAGTTAGAAAAGGAGTGGGAGCGATGGGTTCAGGCGCGGCAGGATATGAAAGAGTTGAAGGAAAATTATCTCTACACCTCCGAAGAAGGGGTAGAAATATTGAGGAAAGACCTCCAAAAAATTTTTAGAGGGTCATCGGTACAGATATCCCCATTGAGGTATGATTATCCAAAGTCAGAGGAGAAAAATATCCAGAGAATTCAAGTAAGCTTTGATGCGACGGGTTCTTATTTTTCTTTGAAAAAATTCATCCATGACATCGAGATATTCCCCAAGTTTTTGACCATAGAAAAAATTGATTTTATAGATATCAATCCGGAATCGGGGATTCTCAAATTAAATTTAGTGGTATCGGGATACTATGAAGACTAAATATTTTATCTTGGCCTTTTTATTTTTAAGTTTAAGTTTTATGGGGGAAGGAAGTGAACAAGAAGAAAAGTCTGTAGACCGGGAAGGAAAAAAAATGGAGAAGCCCCCGCTGGTGAGGATAGATTTGTTGGATTGGAAAGAAGAAAAATTAAAGCCTCCGGCTCGAAACATATTTTCTTCCTCATTATCTTCATTTGAACCTTCTCACCCTGTTGAAAAAGAATCGATGACCCATCCTCCCGCTCAAGAAGAAAACGCCCCCAGCACTCCCTCCCCTTCCTTTATAAGGCTTCGTTATGTCGGGTGTGTCTTTTCAGGCGAAAAAATCGTGGGTCTTGTGATTTTTGAAGGTGAAACGTTAGCGGTGGAAAAAGGAGACTCCCTAACTTCAAAGTTTCAGGTGAAGGAAATCACTCCCCAAAAAATAGTGGTGCAAGGTTCTGATTCCCATAAAAAGTCTTATCCTCTGGAAGGAGAGGAGAAATGAAAAAAATATCTGTTTTGATCGTAATAAGTTTACTGTTTTGGAGCTGTGCTACGTTCAGCCGGAACTATAAATTGGGAACAGAGGAAGCCGTGAATAAAAATTGGGATAAGGCTGTGGAATACTACCAGAAAGCTCACTTGAACCATCCTAAAAATTCAGTCTACCGTCTCGCCCTGATCAGAGCTAAGATCTCAGCCAGTTACTCTCATCTTATGAAAGCCCGAAACCTCGCTTCTCAGGGAAAAAAGGAAGAGGCTGTCCAAGAATATGAAAAAGCCTTCTCTTATGATCCCTCAAACCGAAGGATTGCCCAGGAAATTAAAGAACTCACTGAGGAGAAGGAAAAAGAAGAAGAAAAAACTCTCAAGAGAGAGATTGAACCTCCGGTGAAGCTTCAAGTGAGGGAGGAAAAGTTAGATCTTAAATTTCATGAAGCCAGCCTCCGGTCTATCTTTATGGCTCTGGGCAAACATGCGGGAATCAACATCATGTTCGATCAGCAGTTTAAAGATATTCCCTTTACCATCAATCTGGAAGGAATGACCTTTGAACAAGCGATGCATTCGCTCTGTCTGGCATCCAAAAATTTCTACAGGGTGATCGATGCGAAAACTCTTATTGTGGTCCCTGACCAGCCTGTTAAGAGAGCCCAGTACGAGATTGAGGCCATCAAAACCTTCTATCTTTCCAACATCAAAGCTGAAGAGATTCAAGGTTCTCTTCAGCAGATGCTCCGGACTCAGTACAAAGCGCCCACTATCATTGTGGATAAAAACCTGAACTCCTTGACCATAAGAGATTCTCCTCAAGCGGTGGAATTGGCCCAAAAGGTTATCCGCCTTTGGGATAAGCCGAAAGGGGAAGTGGTTATCGATATGGAAATTATGGAGGTTTCCAGGAAAAGGATGAGAAAATTGGGACTGGACTTCAATCAATACATCGTGGGCATGAGATATGGAGGAACTGGAGGTGGGGGAGAGACAGAAGAATCCGGATGGGTCAATATGAAAGATATCGATTTTTCCAAGGCAGAGAATTATCAATTTAGTCTTCCTTCTTCCCTGCTTCAATTTTTAGAGACCGATTCGGATACCAAGATTATTTCTCAGCCTCGGCTGCGGGGAATTGGAGGTGAGGAGATCGAATACATGGTGGGAGATCGAATCCCCATTCCCCGTACTACCTTCCAGCCGATGGCTGCCGGCGGGATCAGTCAGCAGCCGGTAACCTCCTTTCAGTTTGAGGATGTGGGGATCAATGTGAAAATCACCCCCAGAATTCATAAGGAAAGGGAGGTAACCTTGGAATTGGAGATGGAGATCAATGCCCTAGGGGGCTCCGGTTATGCAGAAATCCCTATCATTTCCTCAAGAGAAGTCAAGAATACCCTCCGTCTCCGGGATGGAGAAACCAATATCCTGGGTGGTTTGCTTAAAGAGGAAGAGAGAAAAACCATGAAGGGAATTGCGGGCCTAAAAAGCATCCCTATTTTGGGAGATTTGTTTTCCAACACCGATCAGACTATTGAGCAGACCGATGTGATTCTCACCATTACTCCCCGGATCATTCGGGAAATTCCTTTGACTGAGGAAGATTTAAAGCCTTTATGGGTGAATTTATCTGGAATCTCTCCCACCCAGAAAGGCACCCAGAAAGTGCCTGAAGAAGAACTTATGGAACGTATGCGGAGGGAAAGGAGGACCCCGGAAAAAGAAGAACAGGCTGGAGAAAATCAGGTGTTCCTTCATCCCTCTGACTTGAGTGTTCCTCAAGGTCGGGAATTTCGGGTTAACGTGAATCTTCGGAGCGCTAACGAAATCTCCAACCTCTCGGTCAATGTGAATTTCAACTCCCAAATACTGGAATTAAAGGAAGTGGTTCGAGGCACGGCTGTTCGGCAATTAGGAGAAAAGGCTCCGTTTTTGAGTAATATTGACAATTCTTCCGGGAGCTGCACCATCGGTTTTTCCAGTCCCGATGTCAGCCAGGGATATAAAGGAACCGGAAGGTTGGCCACGTTGGTATTTGTTTCAGAAGCAAAAGGAGAGACCGAAATTTCTTTATCCAGTGTCACAGCCAATGCTCCTTCTGGGGAACCGGTCTCTTTGAACAGAGGAACTTCCCAAGTTAAAGTCAAATAAGAAAAATTTACATCCTTACTCGATTCGTAATCAATAGGAATCTTTTTTGGGGAATGAAGCACCTTTTTCCAGAGATAATGGCTGTTTTCTTTATAAAGAGGATGGGTGGCACGGGATACCCTACCGCCCGCCCGCAGCGGAAGGGACCCACTGGGGGATGGGTGGAGTGAGGACGGACGGAGGGTATCCCGTGACAGGACCCATCCTAAAAAAATTCTTGTTGGTAACCCCCGATTGACTATTGCGGGTGATTGGGCTAAAATTCACCAGACTGGCGGTGTAGCTCAGTCGGTTAGAGCATGCGGCTCATATCCGCAGCGTCGGGGGTTCGATTCCCTCCACCGCCATTTATTTTTGTTTTTGATGAGCACTGAGAAAATTTGCTCTTTTGCATTCGTCTTTCAGACATCCAGATATTTTAGAGGGGATAAAGAATTCCATAGGTGAATAATAAATTTCAGAGGGGTAGGCCTTCCATGATTCTTCAGAAATTCAAACAGTTCATCGAAAAGAAGGGTCTGTTGGAAAAAGGAGAAGGGGTCTTGATTGCTTACTCGGGAGGTATTGATTCCACAGGGCTTCTTTCTTTGTTTCTGGAAATCAAACAAGAGTGGAATCTTCATCTTTATCTGGCTCATTTCAACCACCGGTTGAGGTCCACGGCCTTCAAGGATGAACTGTTTGTCAGAAAAGTGGCTCGGTCTTTTTTTCTTCCCTTGTTTGTGGGATCCCAGGATGTTCGCTCCTATGCTCAGGAGAAGGGGGTGAATCTGGAGGAAGCCGGAAGGAGGCTCCGTTATGAGTTTTTAAACCAGACAGCTTTGGGTGAAGGGATTCAGAAAATAGCTACTGCTCACACCCTGAATGATCAGGCCGAAACAGTTCTGATGAGGATTCTGAGGGGAACCGGTTTGAAGGGACTGACAGGAATTTCCCCTCAGGTCAATGGGAATATAATCCGGCCTCTTTTGAATATCGAAAAAAAAGAAATCCAGGATTATCTCCAGAAAAAGGGGATGTCCTTCTGTGTGGATGAAAGCAACAAGAATCGGCGTTACACCCGAAACAGGATTAGAGAAGAGTTGATCCCTTATCTGGAAAGAAATTATGCTACAGGAATCATTCCTCGATTGGGGCGTCTGGCCTCTCTGGTTCAAGAAGAAGAGGCTTATCTTGAAAAAAGCGCCAAGGAAAAAGCTCGAGAATTTTTTTCCCTAAGAAACAACCGCCTCTGTCTTCAAGCAGATTTGACCTCCCGAATCCCTTTAGCCTTGGCTCGGCGGGTTGTGCGGGAGTTTGTTTCCAAGATCAAGGGAGATTTGCGGGGAGTCTCTTATGAGGATGTGGACCAAATCCTGAGTTTGGAGGGAGGGAAAAAGTATTCCTTGAAAGGGGGGATTCTTTTATGCAGAGAGAATGATTGGATATTTTCAAAGGAAAAGAAATCTTTCCCTTTGAATTATGAATATGAATGGTCCGGTAAAGAGCTTTTAGAGATTAAAGAGATCGGTTTGAAGTTCAGAGGAGCGAAGCAAAAACTGGAGGGAATGATTCCTGATTTCAATGACAATCAGAGAGTTTGCCTGGATCTTGCCAAATTGGATTTTCCCCTTCGAGTCCGCAACCGGCGGAAAGGAGATAAATATCAACCCTTGGGAGCACCAGGTCGGAAAAAGCTCAAGGAGATTATGAGATCCCGAAAGATTCCTCGAGGGGAAAGGGAAAAACGTCCGGTTTTTCTCTCCGCGGGAGAGATCGTCTGGATTTTGGGACTTCCTGTCTCTGAAAAGTTCAAAATCACTGAAGATACCCTAGAATCCTTCAAAATCGAAAAGATAGAGTCCTATCTTTCCAAATAATTCTCTTTCCAGATTTCAAACACCAAAAGGGACCAGAGTTGATGGCTGAAATTTTCTCTTCCTTGAAGATGGGCATCGATCATTCTCTTAATCTGCGGGAAATGAAAGAGTCCTTCTTTTTGGATCCTTTTCTCATTGAGATAATCCAGCATAAGGTCTTTGAGTTCCGTTCTGAGCCAGTGTTTTATGGGGATGCTGAATCCTTCTTTGGCCCGGTATATATTTTCTCGGGGAAGCCAAGGGTCCATGGTCTTTTTGAACAGCCATTTGGTGGTGAGATGATGGATTTTCAGTTTTCCGGGAAGATGAAACATGAATTCCACAATTTTATGATCCAGGAGAGGCACCCGTGTTTCCAGAGAGGCGGCCATACTCATCCGGTCTACTTTGACCAGGATGTTATCCACCAGGTAGGATTTAAGGTCCAGAAAGAGTTCTCCGGTCACTGGATCAGATTGAGTGAGCTGAGGGAAGATTTGACTGAACGGAGGGAGTTCTAAAATTTCTCTGTTTCCTCCTAAAGAATGGATGAAATGAGGAGAGTATAGTTTCCCTTTTTCTTTAAGGGAGAGAAACATCATCCAGCGAAGATGCCTCAATTGGGGATTGTGTTCGAAGCCTTGAAAGTACCGGCGGAGTTTATTCCAAACTCCCTTTTTTTCAGGAGCCGGAGGAAATTTTTTGATGAGGGAGGGCATGAAGAAGGAAAAAAGAGAGGGAGGAACCAGACGGGAAAGCTTTTGGGCCTGGTAATGTTCGTAGCCTCCAAAGATTTCATCCCCTCCATCTCCGGAAAGAATTACCTTCACATGATCCCGAGCCATTCGGGAGACCAGGTAAGTAGGAAAAATGGAAAAATCTCCCAGGGGTTCGTCCAGATGCCGGACTAGTTTTTCTGTAAGGTCCAGAGCCTGAGGTTGGACGATGAACTCGTGATGCTCGGTGTCAAATTTTTTGACAATTCTCCGGGCGTGTTTCAATTCGTTATAAGAAGCTTCCTTGAATCCTATGGAAAAAGTTTTGAGAGGAGAGGCTCCCAATTTTCTCATCAATCCCACAATAGCCGAGGAATCAATCCCTCCACTTAGAAAACTTCCTAAAGGGACATCACTGAGGAGTCTTAATTTTACTGATTCCTGGAGAAGGGAAAACAGTATTTCCTTGAGTTCCGGCAATGTTTTTCCAGCGAGATTCGGGGACTCCTCAGAAGGAGCTTTCACGTCCCAGTATTTTTGTATGCGGACATGACCCTTCTTATAAATAAGCATGCAGCCGGGGGGAAGTTTAAAGATATTCTGGAAAATAGAGAAAGGAGAGGGAATGTATTCCAGGGTCAAGAACAGGTTGAGAGCTTGAGGTTCAACGGCCCGGTGGATCCCTGGATGGGCCAGGAGGGCCTTCAATTCAGAACCGAACACCAGGGTTTTGTCTTGGAGAATAGAATAATATAAAGGTTTGATTCCCATCCGGTCTCTGACCAAAATAAGTTTATCTTTATTTCCGTCCCAGAGAGCAAAAGAAAACATCCCTCTGAGCTTATGCACAAACTCTTCCCCCCATTCTTCATAGGAATGCACGAGGGTTTCTGTGTCCGTCCTTGTGGAAAAATGGTGACCTCGCTGGATAAGTTTGTCACTGAGAGAAGGAAAATTGTAGATTTCGCCATTATGTGTTACCCAAATGGATTGGTTTTCGTTGGATAAGGGTTGGTGTCCCTTCTCCACATCAATAATGCTCAAGCGCCGGGTTCCCAGTCCCACATTTTTTTGAGTGAAAAGTCCCTGGTCATCCGGACCCCTGTGGTAGAGAGTTTGGCACATGGAAGAGAGGAGCGAAGGAGAAACTGTTTGATAAGCCTCTTTTTTCAGGATTCCACATATTCCACACATTGTCACTACGGAATGATTTCCAGGTTGAAAAAGACACCTAAATATCTTTTATCCCTGGATTCTTCCTCTTCAAAAGCAGGAACAGCTCCTTTTTCTGCTTGGATTTTGATTTTATAAAGGTGAAATTTTTTCATTTGGAATCCCTTCCTCGGGAAAAAAGAAAGATCAATCCTAAAAAACAGGCCACAGTTTTGGTTTGAGAATTCATCAGATTAACCAATATCATACCGCAGGTTAAAATTCAATGAGTCTCCCTGATTAACCCTTTTCGATGGGAAAAAAATCCACATAGGGAGGAGGGGAAAACTCTGTAAAATCATCTTTAGGGGCTATTGACTCAAATACAGATATTATTTATGTAATGGAAGTAAGTGAAAAAAGTCTAAGTAATGATTGCAAAAAGGGAAAAAAGGGTGTAAAATTGAGCCAATTTTGGGCATGAAAGGCAAAGGGAAAATCAAATCAATATGTATTCTTTAAAAAAGATTGCTGACAGAGAAAAGATTTTCGCAGGGTCTCCAAAGGGTTTTACTTTTATCGAGATTGTGGTGGTGGTGGCTATTATAGGGATGATGGCCCTGGTCCTTTATCCCAGTATCAATAATTCTTTGGAAACCAGAAACCTGGAGAATACAGCTAGAGAAATCCTTTCCACCATGCAGAGAGCCAAGTTCCAGGCTGTGAAGACCAAGTTTAACCATAGAGTGAGGTTTTATCAGGACAACGATCACTGGGTTTATACAGTAGAGAGGGAAGAAACTCCCGATACCTGGACCCGGATGCCCGGGTTTATTCAAAAATCCATTCCATCTAAATTTAATGTGACATTGAATTTCCCTGATTCCTCCGGCTCCAGCGGGAAAAGCATCCAGTTTTCTTCGCTGGGTTTTATCGAAAATTATGATAAAGATAAAAACACACTGACGATTCAGAGCGACAAGCTTTCGGGATACAATCAAATGGACCAAAGAGAAGTCCGGGTGTATGGAGGAGGCTCGGTGGATTATGTGAAGTCTGAGAGTGGATAAAATGAGAAAGGATATGAAAACTTTTCACCTCACAAAAAAGAAAAGAGAAGGATTTACCTTGATTGAAGTGCTGGTGGGGATATTTTTAGTGGGAGCGGCTTTGATCGGTTTGGCTCAGATGTTTACTTACGGAGTTTTGAATAATTATCGGGCCGACAATCTCACCAACGCCACCTTTCTAGCTCAACAGCAGATCGACAATATTCGAAACCTCACCGGAGATGAAATCAGTGCCCTTTCTTCACCACTGGATGAGACACTGGATACCAACAAGGACGGGACCCCCGATTTCCGACGGATCACTCAGATCGAGTTTACTTCGAATGTTTGGAATATCCGTGTAATGGTCTTTCCGGCTTCCCAATTGGGAGAGGATCTCAACTCTCTTACCAGCAACCCTATCCAGAATGAGGTCCGGGCCGATGTGAGCACCACCATCGGGAGGTAAATAGATGACACCTAGAAAGGGATTCACTCTTATTGAGCTTATCATCGGAAGCGCTCTTATGCTGGTCATCATTCTGGCAACTCTTTATATCTATTCGGAAAGCAACCAGGTTTCTGTGGACCAGCAGCAGTTGGCTGAGCTCCAGCAGGATGTCCGCTCCAGTATGTATTTTATCTCCCGGGATGTCCGGAATGCCGGAGTGGGGCTTCCCGGCGAGTTTTCAGGATATTTCCTGGAAGGTGAGGACAATGAAGACCAAGGAGGAGAAGTCACTCCGGACCGGTTGAAGGTTATAGGAAATATGGAGGACCCTTTGAACCTGAATATCGCCAACTACCAGGGCGCCGCAGCCAACCTTTCTCTGGATGATTACAGTTTAGAAAAATTTCCCTATCCTGACAGCTACTATGAGGATAAAGTGGTCCTCATCCTTCCCAATCCTGAATCGGCCTGCCGCAGCGGAGAGTTGAGACAGATCACCCACGTGACCCATTCTCAAACAGGAACCAACGAGAAATTGAATTTTTCTCATGGGCTGGCCAAGGAATTCAATCCTCCTCAGGGTTTGAAGGGAAGTTGTCCCAGCTCCAACGATTATGATGGAGGACTGGTGGCATTCATCAACGTCAAAGAATACTGGCTGGATGTCACCGGGAGTTACTCCGGGTTGACTAAGGGTGAAAACGGGTACATCGGTGAGCCCGGGGTGCTTTATATGACTCATAACGGAGTTCACTATCCTCTAGCCAAGGATATCGAAAACCTTCAATTTCAATACAATGGGGATTTCGACAATGACGGAAGTCTGGATGGATTTGTGAACTGGCAGGAGACTTGGACGGGAGATTCGGTGATGGTGAGCCGGATCAAACAGGTCCGGATGTGGATTCTGGGAAGAACCCCGGAGCGGTTTGTGAGCGTTTCGGGAAAACCTCCCGATGACCTTCATCTTTATAAAAGGCCGGCTGTGGCCAACACTCCGGAGGCTTCTCAGGATGATATGCACCGGCGGTTTCTTTTGGACTCCACAGTCACCATCCGGAATCTGTCTTTGAGCCTTTACAATCTGGGAACCCGATAAGATGAAAGAATACAGTCAAAAGAGAAAACAAAGAAAAGGAGTAGCTCTGATCATTGTTATCGTAGTACTGGCTTTTCTCCTTTCGGTGGGTCTTATGCTCATCACCGTGACCAGTACAGGAAAGAAAATTTCCGGGAATGTCAGGGCTCAGGGGGAGGCCTTCAACGCGGCTGAGGCGGGGTTTGATACCGGATGGATTGCCGTCGAAGAATCTTTTGCCAACAATGAGTGGACCAGCTTTGAGGGGCATTATCTTACCCAGCCTACCGGGATTGACCTCCCGTATCATGAAAATTATTTTCGTAAAAAAACGGATATTCAGATTTTAAACATGCTGGATCCCGATGGAGACGGAACTCCCGATTATCAGAATGTAATTTTCTACAAACAACCTTACATCCAGGATGAAAACGGCAATCTGGACCCCCGCTACACATACACTGCCTTTTTGATCGATGATGAGGCCGGAGTTTTGGAGAGCGGGGGTTCTTCGGACCCCAGCGATGCCTTAATGGTGTGCATCGGAACTGCTGGGACCGGAGATGATATGAATACCGGTCGGTTAGAGATTGGATTAGCTGTGGAACTTCAGGGAGTCAGCCAGTCGGATTGAGAATAAAATAGGGGGGATCCCTAAAAAGAAAAATAAAAGAGGAAAAAAATGAAAGAAAAAAAATACATTTTTGGAGTTTTTCTTTTGGTTGTGGCTATAGCCTTTTTAACTGTGAAATTCTGGGCAGACCCTGATGATTGCGTGGAATACACCAATACATTTGTGGAAAGTTTTGACACCACAGACTATAAAGATGAAGTTCACAGTGCGGTAGCCAATTGGGGAAGAGGGTACATTACTCTCAATCAGAAAGGAGCGAATTTTTCGGTCACCGAGCCTTCGGGTATGGGAGCCAAAATCTATGTGTGCGACGCGGGGGATTTCACAGGAGATGGGTACCCGGATTTGGTGGGATTGGACATAACCCATAATCCCACTTCCCGGCTGGTTTTGGTTCGGAACCATTTTGAGGATGCCAATAACGATGGGGTCGACGATGATGGAGTGATTTTTCAGGTGGATAAAAGTGAAAAATATGATCAATTCAAAAACCACATCGGCCCAGCCTCCATCACGGTGGCGGATTACAACAACGATGGCCTTCTGGACTTTTTCTTTTATAAAGACCAGGACGACGATTGGAGTTATGATAACTTTGTGGCCGCCATGTACATTAATCAAGGAACAGCCGATGACCCCGATTTTCAACCTTATAATCTTTATCCCAACCTGGATTTTACCAGGGCTTTTATGAGTGCGGGTATTTACGCCAACTGGGCGGGAGACCATTTTTGTTCGGTTGATATCGATGAAGATGGGGATATGGACATTCTGGCCATAAGTCAGGACAAAATCTTTTTGATCAAAAGCAGTCTGGGATCGGCACCGCTTGATCCCGGGAATTTTGATGTGGATGATTTCACAATAACAGAACTCAATTATAATGAACCCACTGGTTTCACTTCCGGGCGGGGAGGCTCTTCGGTGGATGCGGCTGATTTCGATGGTGACGGAGACATCGACGTCATAGGGGGAACTGTGGAAGACTATGCCTACCTGGTGTACTATGAAAATGACGGGAATGGAGTGTTCACCCGCCACGAAATCCCTATTCCCAACGACAACTGTACCGGGACGGTAGCCACCTGTGTGACCGATTTCAACCATGACGGGCGCCTGGATATCTTTGGTGCCACTGACAGGTGGAATGCCGGTAATGAAGCCCGGATGTGGTTTATGAAAAACACGGGAAATGTGGAGGGAGGAACTCCTCAATTTGATTTTCGCTGTCTGAATAACTGCCAGCCCATCCTTCCCGATCCCCATGATGTGGACATGAGCGCTATGTTGGACTACGACCAGGATGGCGATATGGATGTGGTCTTGGCTGATGCCAACCATTCCGGCGACTACTATCTGGTTGTCAATGAGTTGGCTCCGGTTTATGTTCTTTATGGGGAAGCCTGGTCAGATAACATTTCAGAGGAGCTGGACCCCAAGCGTGATGCCATCACCAAGGTCCAGATCACCAACCTTGAGCAGGGGATCGAAGGGTTCTCTGCAGAGGGGCTTTCGGTCGAGTATTATGTCTCTTCCAACGGAAAGGACTGGGAATTCTACAAAAGGTATGAGGGAAATGAAATCCATAATGACAGCAACCTCCCTGTCCATGAATTTTCACACTATGGGTCCTCACTCAAATGGAAGGCCATTTTGGAAGCAGAAGAGGATGAAATGCCCGAGTATGATGATGCCTCATTCGAGAGCCCTCGGATCGGTGAGATTGAGTTCGAGTATACTTATGTGGAAAAAAAAGAGTATTCCCGCACTTCGGTGGTGACCAAAGTGGAAACGGAAGGAGGCGAAAAGGAAAAATTGATGATTGCGGGAACCTTTTATTTTCCCAGCTGGGAAGGTCATCTCAGAGCCTATGACATCTCATCTATGTCCCCTCAAACCACCCCCTATTCAGAACTAAGGACCATCACCCGTCCGGACTTAGATGAACCCTCAGGGAGAGAAATTGTTCCCGAAGGAGTGACCATCAAGTGGGATGCCGGAGAACTCCTGGATTCCCGGGATGCCCCCAACCGGACCATTTACACGGCTGTTCCCGATGACTCCGGCCTGCAAGGAATCGAATTTACCACAGGAAATGTGGATACCTTAAAGGATAACGGTCTGGATGACGACAATAACGATGAGGAAGGACTCATCCAATTTGTAAGGGGAGAAGATCGAGACTGGAAACTGGGGGACATCAACCATTCCAACCCTGCGGTGGTGGGTCCTCCGGACAGCACCCCATCCTTAATGGGACCTGGGTATGAGGATTTTGTCACCACCTGGGAGGACCGGCAGAAGGTGATGTATGTGGGAGCCAATGACGGAATGCTCCACTGTTTTGATGTGGTGACCGGTGAGGAGCTGTGGGGGTATATCCCTCACAACCTGATTCCCAAATTGAACAACATGAGGGGGATCGATACCGCTAACGATACCCAGTACTTTGTTCGGGATGTGTATGTGGACGGAAGCCCGGTGACTGCGGATGTGTTTATCGACTCCGATGGAGACGGGAGCAAGGAATGGACCACCATTCTGGTTTGCGGCCAGGGACCCGGAAAGGGAAGTGCCACCGGAGGAGGAGCCAACTATTACTTCGCTCTGGATGTAACGGACCCTCAAGACCCCAAACCCCTCTGGGAATTTACCCACGAAAAAATGGGAGAAACCTGGTCGGTTCCTGTTGTGGGGAAAATCATTAAAGATGGGGATGATACTTGGGTAGCCTTTATGGGCTCGGGTTATGATAATGTGACTGGAAGCGAAGTTGAAGGGAACCGCTTCCATGCGGTGGATTTAAACAGCGGAAGTGAATTATGGGGTTTCAACGCTCCTGAAGTGGATACTTCCGGGGATTGGGGAAACAATATTCCCGTGGCTATACCTGGCTCGCCTTCGGCTGTGGATATCGATAATGACGGATACACCGACCGAATCTATGTGGGAGATTTGGAAGGAAGATTGTGGAAAGTGGATGTGAGCTCCGAGTTTACAGGAAGTGATTCCTGGGAGGAAGAGGTTATCTACGAGGATTCCCATAACTATCCCATCATCACCAAACCCGCTGTTTGGATCAACCCCAGCAACGAAAACAATGTGCCCCGCCTTTATTTCGGAACGGGCGGGGACGATGAGGCTCCCGATACCGCCACCTATTCTTTTATCGCCTTAAAGGATAAAGAGATTCCGGAAGTGGAATGGTTTATAGGAAGCCATTCGGAATTGAATCTGCCTAAATCCAAAGATAAAGGAGACCTGGTAAGCGGCGAAAAAGTTTGGGCAGACCCAAAAATTTCTGACTACATCGTCTATTTCAGTACCTTAACCGGAGATATTGAAAGTGTGAATCCCTGTGAGAGTTTGCAGGGAATGGGGAGACTCTATGCCCGTTATATTTGGGCGAAAGGTGCTACGGTTCTCGGGGGAACCGCCTTCACCACGGATTCGGGAGACCAGGAAAGTCTCCAGCTTGAGATCAAGACCCGTTCGGCCGTGACTCTCGGAGAATCCACCCGGGCCGGTGGATCCCGGAAGAGAGAAGTGTACATCCAGGAGTATGATTCCACCGTCCAGAGGCTGGAACAGCGAGTGGGGGCTCTCTTGAAGATCAAATCCTGGCGTGAGATTTATAAAATCATCAAATAAAATTAGGGTTGTGTCTTACATTACAACATTTTCCCCTGAAATTAATTTGTTTGGGGTAACTAGGCTGATAGGAGAAATGAAGTTGATTGTTAGGGGGATTTGTAAAGACTCAAGTAAGCGTGGATGATTCGTTCTCCCCATAAGAGGGCCACAAAGGCCGCCGGAGCGAGAAAAGTCCCGAAGGGAAGAGAGTACTGGAAGTTTTTCCTTTTAAAAAGAATCAACAAAAGGCCCACCAGAGCTCCTACAAAAGAAGCTAGAATCAAAGTGAAAAAGGCCATTTTCCATCCCAGATAAGCGCCTACCAGGAGCATCATAGTGACATCCCCCATCCCCATCCCTTCCTTTTTGCGCAATAGATAATAAGACCCATACACCAAAAAGAGAAATCCGGCCCCTACCGCTGCGCCCAGCAGTGATTGGGTGAACCCTAAGTCTTCACGGACCAGGGAATAGACCAGAGCCAAACCCAATCCAGGAAGAGTGAGCTCATCGGGGAGAACTTGATGGAAATAGTCAATAAACCCTAGAACAATCAATAAACTGGCAAAAAGGCAGGAAGTAAAGAAATGAACTTTTCCTCCATAATAGAGGAAAAGGAGGACAAAACACAGAGGGGTGAGGATTTCCACAAGGGGGTAGGAGAACGGGATTTTGGCTCCGCAGCTCCGGCATTTTCCTTTCAACAGAAGATATGAGAAAATAGGAATGTTGTCATAGGGTTTTATTTTTTGACCACACTGGGGACAGGAAGAGGCGGGTTTGATGAGGCTTTTCCTTCGAGGAAGACGGTAAATCACCACATTGAGAAAGCTTCCCCAAACCAGACCGAATCCAATGATGGCGATTATCGTTTCCATGGGATTGTGGGAGGCTTCACTTGACCGGTTTCCGGTTTGTACACATAACTCTGTCCATCCAGATCCTTAGGAACGGACTCCAAGTAACCGGTCTTCACCAATTTAGATAGACTTTGAGGGTAATGGCCGTAGTGGTTTTTAAATTTTTCCAGGGCTTTTTCGATCCTCTGGATATCTCTGGTGGCCTTGACCCGGTAAAGATGATTGGAAGCAATCTTTTTGATGCGTTTGGTTTCAGCTTGTTTGTAGATTTCCCGCCAGTGGTTCCATGAAGTTTGATAGTCCGACATCTTAAAAGCTGCATGAGCGTAAAGTCTCCGGGCTATCGGAGGAGAACCTTCGATGTTCATGGTTTTTTTGTAGTATTTGCGGGCCCGTTTGTAATTTTTTTCGATCATCTGGGCATAATGCCCGGCCTGAAAAGGGAAAATCCATTGGTCCGGGTTTTTTTTCAGTCCTCTATCCAGAATTTTGTAGGCCAGTTCCAGGTCTTTCGCTTCATAAACCGCGATGATGGCTCCCAGTTCATAGGGGTCCAGGTAGTGGGGGTCCAGTTCAGCAACAATGGAAAAGATGTGGTCCAGGTATTGGAATCGGTTGGGGATGGTGGTGGTGCTGAAGTACTGGATAGCCCAGAGATAAATCAGGTCGGCCATCAGAGATGAATAGCCGAAGGTGGCGTACTTGAGGTATTTTCCTGAGGGGAGATAAATGATGGACGAGCCGGGTATTTTTTTTTGAGGGAGCTGGTCGATTTGAAGCTTCAACCCCATGAAAATGCCGCAGGTTGCGATGAGAAGGATGATCAGCCACTTTTTTTTCATTTTTTAGACAAAATCTCTTTTTTTGAAAATAAGAATGGCTATGAGCAAAACAAAACCGGTGTAAAAAATTCCGTAGGCCGTGGAATAAAAATAAGATTGGGGAGGAATGGAAAGATGATGGACTACTTCCGTTTTGAAATTGAAATTTTCCAGGTCTGGAAGAAAAGTGTAGAGGATTTGAACCAGAGTCTTTCCCACTCCCGGTTTCATCTTTTTGAGGATAGTCTCCAGGCTCCAGGAAAAATGGCCAATGAGGTAAAAGGAGAGGGAAAAAATTGAGCTCAAAATAGGAGTGGAAAAGCAGGAGAAGAGAATGGCCACTGAAGTGATCAGGCACATCTCCAGAAAGATGAAGGCCACGGAAATCATTATTTCCCAAGGGATGGAAAAAGTGTGGAAAAAAACAACGCCCAGAAAAACGAGACTCATAAGAGAAAGCATGATAAACAAAGTGAGGATGAGTCCAAAAAATTTCCCCAAAATAAATTGATACCTCCTCACAGGCTTGGATAACAAGGTGCAAATGGTTTTCTTGTCGATTTCTTTATACACCAAGCCTGTTCCCATCAGAATGGCCATGAGCACTCCAAAAAAGGATAGGGAAGCCAGCCCCACATCCTTGATTATTTTAACTTTATTTCCCACCGTAAGAAGAGCTAAAATCCGGGAAAAGACGATACAGACAGCTGCGAAAAAGAGAAGAAGATACAAGATGCGGTCTCGGATGGCCTCTTTAAAAGTGTTGAAAGCGATGGCTTTGATTTTCATGTTTGTTTAACCATTCCCACAAACAGATCTTCCAAGGTCTCTGTTCGGGGAGTTAGAGAGTGAAGGGTGCCCTTTCTGGACTGCACAAGCTGGATGATTTTTCTCTTTTTTTCTTCTTCAAATACTTTGAGAAAAATTCTTCCTCTGTGGATAGAGTAGATTTCTCCCAGCTCTTCCAGTTCCTTAGGGCTGACTCCGGACAAAGCTACTTCTGTGAATTGGATTTTTTCTGAAATCAGATCCTGGAGTTTTCCCTGGTTGATGATTTGTCCGTTTCCCAAAATAGCCACCTTGTCGCATATCATCTCGATATCTTGAATGATATGGGAACACAGGAACACGGTTTTTCCCTCTTCTTTGAAACGGAGAATGATGTCCCGGATTTCCTTCCGGCCGATAGGGTCAAGACCTCCCAGAGGTTCATCGAGAAGAACCAAAGAAGGATCATTCAAGATGGCTTGGGCCAGCCCCACTCTCTGAAGCATTCCCCGAGAAAATTTTCGAAGCTGGAGGTGAGAGGCTTCCTCCAACCCCACGATTTTGAGAAGGGTGTTGATTTTTTTGAAGTTGTGGGGTTTGAGGTTAGGACAAAGCTGACTGTAAAAGTCCAGAAATTCAGAGGCAGTGAGATAATCGTAGAAATAAGGGTTTTCAGGTAAATATCCAGTTTTTTCTTTGGCTTTCAGAGAAAAATAAGGATGGTCCCATACCTCTATCTCTCCCTTATCCGGGTGTATCAATCCCAGGATGCACTTCAGAGTGGTGGTTTTTCCGGCTCCGTTGGGGCCCAAGTAGCCGAAGATTTCCCCTTTTCCCACCTCCAAAGTGATTCCTTTCAGAATTTTCTTTTTTTTGGGGATAAAACCCGTTTGAAAGGACTTGTGAAGGTCAGCGATTTTCAGGGCTGTTTCCATTAGCTCCTATCCTATTATAGACTTCTTAGGGATCATTTCAAATTTTCTTCAAATCCAGGGCTAGTCAGGAACTACATGTTTCTTCGTATCCGGGTTGATGGTGATGTAAAAATCGCTTCCCAGGTAAAGAAGAGGATTGACCTTCCCTGCGTCCAGAACTCCTTCTTGATTGAAGCAATTTTCGTCTTCATGAATAGCCAGAACTTCTCCTACAAACAAGTCATGGTCTCCATAAGCTTTGATGTCCGCTACCTTGCACTCAAAGCACACATAGGCTTCTTCGAGCACAGGAGTTTTGATGATTTTGGACGGAGCCAACTGAACCTGGAATTGTTTGAGTTTATCTGTATCGTATCCGGAAGTTCTTCCCAATTGAGCGGAGAGTTTGACCCTATCTGCCTTAAGGAAATTCACTGTAAATTCTCTGGAGTCAGATATCACTTTATGAGTCAACCTCTTTTTGGAGACAAGGACACCAAAGAGAGGGGGATCAAAGGATAAGGCGGTATGCCAGGCACAGCTCATATAATTGATTTGATTTTTTGACTTGGCTCCAATGATGTTCACTGTGTAAGGATAGAAATGCTGAAATTTTTTAAATTGAGTTAAAACTTTTTTCATAGCTACCTCCTAAAAGGACAAGACAAAAATCCTCCTTTGCCTGCGGTTATTATCTTTTCAGAATTATAGTGCTTTTTTTGAAGAATGAAAAGGATGAACTTAAGTCCTTCTTTTCTTTAGAAGCCTTGAAAAATTCTTTTAACTCATTCATACTCTTTGTCTTACTGTAAGTCCGAACTTTTTTTATGAATAATTCAGAATCATTATTTTTGAGGTTTAGATGACAGATTGGGGAGGAGCCCTCAAAAAGGCTCTTGATTTTCAGGTTGCTATTTTGGGAGTTCCTTTTGATGAAAAATCAAGCTATATGAAAGGCCCTTCCCTGGCTCCTCAAGCCATCCGGAAAAGCTCCACGAGTGGAGCTATAAATTGCTTCACTGAGTCAGGATTAGATTTACATAGCGAAACGGTTTTAACAGACCTGGGAAATGTGGAAATGAGGGGAGATTTTTCCTCGGTTTTTTCTAAGGTTGAGAAAAAAGTTTCCCATATCCTTGGAAAAGAAGCCATGCCCGTGATTTTAGGGGGAGATCATTCGGTGAGCAATCCAGTGATTCAAGGGTTTTGTCACAAGTTTTCTTCCTTGGATATACTCCATTTTGATGCCCATCCCGATATGTACGAGGAATACAAAGGGGATCGGTTCTCTCATGCCTGTCCTTTTGCCCGTATCCTGGAGAAAGGGATAGTCCGTCGTCTTGTTCAAGTAGGGATAAGAACGGCTACCAAGGAGCAAAGAACCAAAGCATCTCAGTACAATGTTCAAATGATGGAGATGAAAGACATTCCTCCTCATTTTTCCTTGGAGTTTGAGAATCCTCTTTATATTTCTGTGGATATGGATGTCTTGGATCCAGCCTTTGCTCCGGGAGTTTCTCACTGGGAGCCAGGCGGACTTTCCACAAGGCAGCTTTTAAACATGGTCCTGGGTTTAAAGGCTCAAATCGTGGGAATGGATGTGGTTGAGCTCAATCCTCTTCGAGACCATTTGAATGTTACCGCGGCCGCGGCAGTGAAAATCATTAAAGAGGTGATTGGCAAGAAGGTAAAAAATGAGAAAGAAAAGGAGATTAAAGAGCGGATTAAATGAGAGTTACAATTTCTTCGAGGTTCTCTTTATCCACTGAAGAGAACGCATCAAATTCTTGACTGTCTATATCCAGAACCCCCCACACTTCTTTGGATTCGTTCCACAGAGGAACCACCATTTCTGAGTTGGAGCGGCTGTCGCAGGCAATGTGTCCTGGAAATTCATGAACATTGGGTACAATGAGAGTCTTTCTCTGGAGGAGGGCTGTCCAGCATACCCCCTTGTTTTTTTCTAGGACTTGACAGGCAAGGGGGCCTTGATAAGGTCCTACAATTAAGTTTCCTTGGTTGAGAATGTAAAAACCTGTCCAGAAAAACCGGGGCATTTTATGATGGAGAAGAGCAGCCACTGTGGCCATTCGAGCTGTTTGATTTTCGGTTTGGTTCAATATTTTTTGAAGTTGGGAGTAAATTCTTTTGTAGCGGTCATTTAAAAGATCAGAATTTATCATTGATTCCCTTCTTCAGGAAAATTTAACATGGCAGGTATGCGGAGTCAAGATTTCAAGATGTTTGATTTAGATTTTCGAACCATTTTCATTTGTTGAAAGCGGCGAAGCCGCCATGGGGAATTAGCCTGGAATCATTATTTTGAATGTGTTGAATGTTGTTTTGATTAGAAAAAGATAAGATATTTTTATACTTTTATATAACTATATATACTTATTATGTGATTTCAAGAGATCAAAAAAGAGACGGGAACCATTGAATGAACCGAGGAGGAAAATGGATGAGTGGAATAAGGGCGGGCTGTTGTCAGCAAAAGGGGGGTTGATGATGGGAACCAAAAAGGTGGGAGTTCTCTCCAGCCCGCACAAGAGAACCAAACTAATTATTACAGAAAAACAATAATTTGTAAAGGAAAAAAATAAATTTTTATATAATATATTTAATATCGATGACCTCTTACCTTCCCATATCCCAAAGCGTTTTCCGCTATATGGAAGAGAGTGATTGATATAACATGAAGAGATTTTTAAGATAAAAATTTCCGATTTGCCTTGACAATCGGGAAAAATTATCTTGACATTAAGGTTCATTTCGTATAAATAATCTTCAGAAGATAGGATAAAGCGTTTAAAAGCGCTTGCGTTCTTCCTTGAATTTTTTTAGGAGGTAGATGAATGGCTTATGAATTCACTAATTCTAAAGGGGTTAAATATTTCCTTCATCATAAGGATGTGAATTTGAAAGGTGGAAGAACCCAGAGAATCTATTATTTTGCTAGAGATATAAGAGAAGGGGCGATGGATCAGATTCCTCCTGGGTATAAAGTTGAGGAAACCCGAAGAACAGGAATGCCCATACTGAAAAAAATATAACCCTAAAAAACAAGTTTATCTTTAAAAAAGAGGGAGAGGATCCCTTGACCTAAGGGTTTTTGACTTTTAAAAAAGAGTTAAATCTATACCGACAAAAACTCTGCCTGAAATTCAACCTATTCTTTTATTTTTACCTTATTTTTCTATTCCTAAATCCTTTGAGGATGGGGAGGGCGGAAAAGTCTTTTCTATGACTATTTAAGCTGTCACCTGTCCCCATATGGTGACAGATAAGACCTTTGAGGATAGTTTTTATATTGGCATATATTTTGCTTTCTAAGGAACTAGAAAGGAGTTCTCATGAAAAGGCATTTTATTTTTCTCTTTTGTTTCTTCCTAGCGGTTGGTTTTGCTTTTTCTTCGACATCCCCAAGATACAACCAAAATGATCACGCCCGGATTTGCTACACAAAAGGAGATGTGTATGTCCAAAGGGCTGAAGACTTAGGCTATGAAGAAGGCATCATCAACTTAGTTCTTATAGAGGGAGATAAGTTAGGCACTGAAAAGGGACGGACTGAGATCCATTTAGGAGAGAGGAATTATCTTCGGTTAGGCAAAAACACACAACTTGATATAGTGGAGCTTCCCCAAAATGAAGGAGAGTCTTATGGGTTTCATTTACTTTACGGGAAAATTTACTTGAGGGTGAATTTTCAACGAATCGAAAAGGAGTTTGCCGTTCATACTCCGGATGCTTCCTTTTATATACTGGAAAAAGGCCTTTATCGATTGGAAGTGCAAGAGGACGCTAAAACGAAAATATACGTTGAAGAAGGTTCAACAGAAGTTGCCGGAGAAGAAGGTTCGGTCCTTGTTAGAGAAGAAGAAGAATTGATAGCTTCCCAAGGTTATGTTCTTTCTGGTCCGGATTTTGTAAGGATGAGTATAGAGGATAATTTTTCCCAGTGGAATCGAAGCCGGGAGGCCCTCCATAATCGAGCCATTACCCGGAGACGCCTTCCTTCTGAGTTGTATGCTTATGAAAGGGAATTGGCTGATAACGGCCGATGGGTCTATGAACAGCCCTATGGCTATGTATGGGTTCCTCGTGTTTCCCATTATTCCTGGAGGCCTTATTATTTTGGGCGGTGGGTATGGTATCCTGTTATCGGTTGGACCTGGGTTTCTCAGGAACCTTGGGGATGGTGTGTCAGTCATTATGGAAGATGGCACTGGAGATCCAGCTTAGGGTGGTACTGGATTCCGACCACCACATGGGGACCTGCATGGGTTCATTGGTACAGAGGATATGATTATGTGGGATGGTGCCCTTTAAACTACTATGGATCTCCTGTGGTAGTAATCAACAATCACTTTATCCTTCATTCTAATTTTAATTTTTATCCTACCCAATCCAGAGCTTTGGTTGTGGTCCGGAAAAATCAGCTACAGAGTTCCCAGGTCTCCCGCATGGCTCTGAGTCAAGGAGAAGTGACCCGCCTCAAAAAGATTTCTCTTTCCAGAGCTCAGCCTGAACTCAAGTCTGTGGTGAGAAAAAAGGCTCTTCAGAATAAAGAGGCAGCCAGAGTTCTTTCGAGGGAAAAAATTAGAAAGGTTCAGAAAAGTTATCTTTCCCGAACTTCCTCTTCTTATAGGATGAAGAAGGGGGTACATAAGAAATCTTCTTCGATTCCTTCTCCGGTCACCAACCATCATTTATCTAACGTGTCAAGAAAAAATTTGAATGCGGGGCAGGGAAGTATGGCTTCCCGTCATCCATCTGAAGGAATGAGAGAAAGAAATCTTTCTAAATCACAAATTCACTCCAGTAAGAGCTCGAGAGTCCGGGATGTCCGAACTCAAAAAATCTCTACTCGAGTTAAGACATTCCCCTCCCGGATTTCCTTTCCCAAGGGTGTAAAAAGGAATAAAGCACCAGAAATAAAAAGTTATTACACCAGAAAATCGGTTTCCCGCCAAAATTACTCTTCTTCCATAAAGGTTTACCCTAGATCTCGAAAAATTTCTTCCTCCAGAGGTGGGTTGCGTTCTTCATCCAGAGTTGGGAATTCGGTCTCTAAATATGATAGAAAATACAAAAGGAGGTCTATCGGGTATCCTTCTTCGGAAAGATTGAGATCTCGTCGAATCCAGAAAAAATCGATTTTTTCCCCTTCTAGGAGCAAAAAAATTCCTGAAAAAAAACATCTCCTCTCGATTCCTTCCCGGAGGGGGGTCTCTCATTCCTCCATCCAAAATCATTCCCGTTCCATTGGAAAGAGAGTTATTCCCAAAAGAAAAAGTTTTCCTTCCCAGGGACTTTCTCAAAGGATTCGGATTCCTCCCAGAAAACAAATGAGAAGTGTGGGGAGAAAATCGCTTCCATCGGTCAAGAAAAAATCATCTTCTGCACATTCGGTTTCTAAGAAGAAAATAAAGAAGAAATAATCCTTTTTTTAATTTATCGATTTTATTCGTTAATTTTTTCCTTTACTTTTTTTCTATTCAATGGTATAAAAAGGGTCTAAATTATCTGAGAGTAGGAATTTAGCTTGGAAAGGAAAGTTTTCTCACCCACGGACACAAAAACTTGAGTGAATTAAAGGAATGGAGGTTTAATTTATGGTTTTAAGGAGATTGATTTCAACAGACGGGAAAAGTGAGAAGAGAAAAATAATTCCGATCTTTGGATTCAGTTTGTTTGTTTTTCTTCTGATCGGTTTGGGTCCGATAGCATGCCAGAAAAAGGCTGAGGAAGGTTCTCAAGAGAAGGCTGAAGTCGAGAAAAATGTTAGAGAATTTGAAGGAAACGTCAAAGTTGCGGTAGGGAAATTCATGTTTGTTCCTTCTCTACAAGGATTTGATATTCTGGTTCAGGGACAAATCAATTCTGGAGAGGAACTTACCTCTCTCGAGGGCAAAGAAGTTCGAGGAAAAGGAAAATTTTCTCCAGACAAACCTTCGATTTTAGTTGCTGAAACGATTGAAGTGAAAAATGAAACAGGCGAGTGGGTAGAGACTTACACAAAGGGAGAAAAAGAAGTTGGCTATGGGAATTATTTAAGCCTTAGCGAAAGAGAAAATTATCCTCCCTTGGAAAATATCGTTTACAATGAAAAAAGAACTTGGGAAGATGTAGAGAAAGGAAAAGTTTTTGGAAAACTGAAAAAAACCACAGAAACCCAAGATGAAAAAGAGGTAACCTCCTATTCGATCGTGGTGTTGGATGAAGAGGGTAATGAAAAGGGGAAAGTAATCGTGGATAATTTTACCGATTATGGACTCTATTACGTGAAGAAACTCGGACTATTCAATAAAATGTGGTTTTATCTCAATGACATCGGAGAAACCGTAGACTGGAGTGTTCGGAGGCAAACTGAAGAGATGTTCCACGCTGAATGTGTGTTTGCTGGATTGTACTGAATTCCCCCGTTTCCTTGAGTGGTTCGGTCATCCATTTCCAAATTTCTAGTGAGGAGTGGGATTGCTTTCTTGAGGGTTTTCAGCCAAAGAAGGGTGTTTTTTGTGAAAATGGGTGGCATTTTGGAAGGCGTGAGCGACTCTGAGGGCTTTGGACTCCTGGTAGAGATTTCCGATAAAACTGATACTGGTGGGGTTTCCTTCCTCATCGAAACCATTGGGCACAACCACTGCGGGATGTCCAGTGAGGTTTGTTAGCAGAAGGTTGTTCCCTCCAAAGGTGGGAGCCACATACACATCGATATCCTTCATTTTTTCGGCCATTTTTTTCATCAGGAGTGTTCGCAGCCGATTGGCTTGGATGTATTCCACGGCTGGAATGAATCGGGCCTGACGAAATAAATTGGGCCACGCTCTTTTTTTCTGTCTCACCAAAAGGTCATCCCGGTCACTTCGGGTCAATCTATCAAAAGCTGCGGCCGCTTCGGCGTTTAGAATGAAAGAAAGAGAATGGACTGGAAAATCTGGGGTTTCAAAAGGAATCATTTCCACTCCTAAAGATTTCAAGACATCTAGGGTATTTTGGTCATTTTCCTTGTTCTCATAATCTTCTTCAAAAGCCTTTTTGAGGTAGCCGATACGAATATGTTTCAAATCCGAGGAGGAATTCCAGTTGAAGGAACGTTCCTTCACAGTCAGGTCCCTTCCATCGGGTCCATGGATTGCTTTGAAAACAAGAGCACAGTCTTCAGCGGAACGACAGATAGGACCGATCTTATCCATGGTCCAGCTGAGGGCCATGGCTCCATAACGGCTTACCCGGCCAAAGGTAGGGCGCAGACCGGTGGCTCCACATCGAGTGGAAGGAGAGACAATTGAACCCCATGTTTCAGTACCGATAGAGAAGCCCACCAGGCCCGCAGCGGTAGCGGCAGCCGAGCCAGCGGAAGAGCCGCTGGAGCCTTCTTCAGGATTCCAGGGGTTTCGGGTTTTTCCACCGAACCATACATCCCCCATCGCCAATGCACCCATGGATGTTTTGGCCACCAGAACAGCTCCAGCTTCCTCCAGGCGTTCTACCACAGTGGCGTTGTCATCGATCATCTGGGATTTGTAAGGCATGGCTCCCCAGGTGGTTTTGATTCCCTTGGTGGCTAGGAGGTCTTTGGCTCCCCAGGGAATGCCATGAAGGGGGCCCTTGTAATGACCAGAGGCAATTTCCTGGTCTGCCTTTTTTGCTTGTTGAAGGGCCCTTTCTTCGGTGAGCGTGATCACGCACTTAAGCCGAGGTCCATATTTTTTCAGGCGCTCTATATAGAGTTGGGTTAATTGGGTGGAAGTGATTTTTTGTGATTTTATAAGATGAGATAGAGCAGTGACCGGATAAAAAGCGATTTCTTCCAAATCATCAGGAAGGGGAATATCTTTGGGGTTGGATGTGGAAAAGGATTTCTTCTTATTTTTGATGTCCATTCCCGGTGTTTCTGGATTGAAATGGAGAGCAGGGGGCACTTTATTTTCAAGAGTTAGGGATCGTATTTTTTTGTATCTGGATCGATTCCTTTTCAAATGATCTTTCATCATCTTTCTCTCTTTATGAGTAAAATTTAGACCCACGATTTTTTCACTGGAAGCTATATTTTGGGTCGTGATTTTTCGGGCTCCTTTAAAATAGTAGAGGGCCAAAGCCCCGCCGATAACCAGAAGGAGAGAAAGAAAAATAGAGATCAGAATCCAGATTTGAGCTGAGCCTTTTTCTTTTTGAAAACTGACAATCATTAATTTTGCCCCTTTCCTTAAATTTGTCATAGAAGTATTGAAAGCCATATTTAGCAATTTGTGAAAGAGAGGTCAAATTGAAATTTCCTAAAATTCTGTTTCAGTTGTTCGCGAAAAAAAATTTTGTTATAAGAATTGTTAACCTGGATTATTCACGAGCCGAGGTTGCCGTAGATACGAGGCACAGGACACGCAGCTGTGAAAAGATGGGGTCAGACGTCTTGGGGGGCTGACCCTTTCTTTTCTTGTAACGAAGTAGATGCGGCAAGATCGGCTCGCCCAGAGGGTAAAAAAGGCCGATTTAAGATAAAATATAATTACAAAGTTTAAGAAACTTGCTTTCTCTACGTACGCCTCAAGGAATTCTCTTAAATTATTCATGCTATTTGTGATATAAAACGTATCGGCCTTTTTTATGAATAGTCCAGGT
>JAGXKI010000050.1 GCA_018335295.1 bacterium
CCTTTTGGTCTCGGGAATCAACCTGTACGCCATGGCTCTGGTCCTCCATACCTTTGTGGGTGTGGGGTGGGGGGTGAGCATGTGGGTTTCCGCGGCTACGGTGGCCGTGTACGTCACGTTAAGCGGTCTGCTTTCAGCCATATTCACAGAGATTGTTCAATTTTTTTTGATTTGGTTTGGGTTGATGCTGGTTTCAGTTCTGGGAATTGTGGAAATAGGAGGGGTCCATGAAATACTCGCCCGGGTTCCCGAATCTTTCTCCACCCTCTGGTCCACATCCGCCGACCCCACCCAGAACGGCATGCTGGTGACCTGGGGAGGGATTGTTCTGGGGTTGGGATTTGTGCTTTCTTTTGGGTACTGGACCACAGACTTTTTAGTGGTCCAGCGGGCTTTTTCGGCCAGAGACCTCCGCTGTGCCCGGTCGACTCCCATCATTGCCTCTTTCTTCAAGATGGCCCTCCCGTTCATCGTGGTTCTGGCTGGTTTAGTGGCGATCCTCTTATCCAAAGACCCCCAGAGCGGATTTTCCCTGCTTCAAGACAGTGGAGGAGTGAATTACGATTCGGCACTTCCTTTATTGATTGCCCGCTATTACCCCCATGGACTGGTGGGTTTGGGAGTCACCGCTCTTCTGGCCGGGTTTATGGCCGGACAAGCTGGGAATATCAGCGCCTTCAACACGGTATGGACTTACGACATATACCAATCGGTCATCCATAAGAGAGCCTCTTCCTCTCAGCTTTTGTGGATGGGCCGGGTGGCCACGGTGGCCGGCATTATCATCAGTGTGGGCACGGCTTACTGGGCCAAAAGTATGCCCACCATCATGGATTGGATGCAGGCTATTTTCTCCTGGGTCAACGCCCCTCTGTTTGCCACCATGCTTCTGGGAATGTTTGTGGTTTGGATCACCCCCCACGGAGCATTCTGGGGACTTTTGACCGGAATGGTTTCTTCTTTTGGTATGTACCTGGCTGTCCGTTTTGGATGGATTGCTAAAAGTGCTATCACTTTTTCTGATGTGGCCAGCGATATGGCCGCCAATTTCTGGAGAGCCTGGTGGGCCTGGCTGATTTGTTTCGGTGTCACCATAGGAGTGAGCCTTTTCACCAGGAAAAAACCTAAAAAAGATTTGGTGGGATTGGTCAAAGGATTGACTGAAGAAAAGCTGATGAGTGAAGATCCTTTTTATAAAAAACCAGGATTCTTTGCTGTCATTTCTTTTCTCGTATTGATTGTCCTCAACATCCTTTTCTGGTAATTCAAGGAGACGGAAATGGCCAAAAAAGTCAAAGGAATGAAGCCCATTTGGTATTTTGTGGGCTTGATACTTATGATTATGGGGGGAGTGATCGCACTCTCCGGCCTGTATTATATTTTTTATCCCTCCCAGAGTGCCACAGTAATGCAGGAGCTTCATCCCAACCTGTGGTGGGGAGGAATCATGTTCACGGCGGGATTCATATTTTTTTGGAGAAACCGCCGTGTCCGGCTGGAATGAGTATCCAGAGAAAAAAAGGGAACGGTAAAAGAGGAGCCGTGGGGAATCGCTGAGAAACTGATTCCTATCCAGGAGATTCCTGGGAGACGACCACATCATTATACTCCGGGTGTTTTCGGAGGTAATAGTCCACGTAAGGACAGCTGGGGATTACTGCAAAACCATTTTTCCGAGCATAATCCAATGCAGTCTTTGTTAATTGGGCGGCAATCCCCTGTCCACGGAACTCAGGGGGCACGAATACATGAGCATAATCAAGGATGTCCCAACCGCGGTTTTCGTAGGAGAGATAGCCGATTTTCTTGTTTAGCCGGACGGCGAAGCGTTGAGCAGAGGGTTCATGACGGACAGTAAGATCTTCGGGATTTTTCCTGTGAATGGAGGAATCGTTCGTTACCATGATTTAAGGATATTATAGTTTATGGATCATTGACAAGTCATTCAAGATTTGTTGTTTTGTGAGCTCCTTGCCCATCAAAAAGAAGCGGCCGCAGAAAAATTCTATTTAAAAATTATGTGAAAGATATATAATCACAAGTGGAATGCAGGTGAGCTCCGGCTTATCGATATCCTCTCAAAAAGGAGGTGCTTTTTGGATAAAGACAAAAAGACGACAATCCAACCCACAAAAAATGGGCCCTATCTTGTGAAAGAACTGAAAAAATTTAAAAATTCAAAGGGGGAAGACGTCCAGACCAACTCCACAATGACCCTTTGCCGGTGCGGGGGATCCCAGAATAAGCCCTTTTGTGACGGGACTCATATGAAAATCGGGTTTTCTGGGAAAAAAGACCCCAACCGGGTTCCCGATAGAATGGATGATTATAAGGGAAAGGATATCACCATTCATGATAACCGGGGGGTTTGTTCCCATCGAGCTCATTGTACGAATTATGCCCCTACGGTTTTTCAGATGGGAAAAGAGCCGTGGGTAGACCCCGACGCCCAGGGTGCAGAAGAGACCGCTCGGGTGATTGAAATGTGTCCCTCCGGAGCCCTCAGTTACACCAAAGAAGGAGTTCTGCATAAGGACTGGGATCATGAGCCAGGGATTCTTATCTCCAAGGATGGGCCCTATGATGTCCAGGGGTATGTGGAACTGGAAGCCCCGGAAGGAAATAAGCCTGAATCTAAAGAACACTACACCCTCTGTCGGTGCGGTCATTCAAAGAATAAACCGTTCTGTGACGGCCGGCACTGGCGTGTCCGTTTTAAAGATCCCAAAAATTAACGGGAGGGGCCGATAGAGAGGAGGGCTTTTTTCAACTCTTTTCTGACCTCAGGGCTATCTTCTCTAGAGTAGGCCGCTTCCACATCTTGGGCCCTGAATATCTGAAGGTTCCCGGTCGATTCGGCAGCTGATTTTCTCAAGGGGGAATGTTTGCTGCGCACAAACTCCGGAACAAACCAGAATGCTGTGTAAATATCCACGGAAACCGTTTTTTGAGATCGGCTGATTTATCCAGCAGGAGTTCTTTTAAAGTTTGCTTTTCATGGGAAATCTTTATGGACGTGAATCAAACTTTGGTTTGACTCCCAGGGGAAGTTCCGTTAACATTTTCATTTAAAATTTATTATAAGGATGTTTCATCTAACAATTAGGCTGTTTTCAACCGTAAATTCATCTTGAATCAAGGACTGGGATTGGGTCCCTTTCCTGTTTGAGAGGGACTCGATGAGAGAAAAACGAATAACCCACAGATGAAAGTGTGAAAAGAAACTCTATGGAATCCATGCCATGTCAAGGGATTCAGGTGAGCGAAGCCAAGGTGGGAGTCCGGACCAATTCTCCCTCGCTTCTGGATCCCGCAAAATTTTTCTGGATGGATACGAATTTTCTTTCCATAACCCGAATTCCCTGTGAAGAGGGGATGGACTCTTTTTTTGAAATAAAGGATGGGGATTTTCCTCCTTCTTTTCACCTTAAGGAAAAAACCCTGAAGGTGAGCGGACCTTTCTCTTCCTGGGAAGAAGGAGCTAAAGATAAACGATACTCGATTTTTGGAAACCTGGGCCTTTTTTCCTCTTGGGTTCTCAGAACTTTGGAGCAATCCCATGATATCGGTACTTTCCATGCTTGTGGATTGACTAAAGGAGAGAAACTCCTGATTATCCCCGGAGGAGCAGGGGCCGGGAAATCAGTTTTTATATTCAAGGCTCTGGATCAAGGCTGGAAACTTCTCGCTACCGAATTTGTCCATTTCCAGGTGAAGGGGGATGTTTTTGTTCTCAAAGGAGCTTTCAAAGACGCTGTACGCGTGGAGACCCTTCGCTTCCACTTCCCGGAGTGGACCCAAAAACTGAACCTTCCGATGGAAGAGGAAGTGGGGGGTAAATTGGTTGTCAATCTCAGCGGCTATCAGGACGAGCGCGAGAGGATTGAAAATCCGGAGATCGTATTGGTTTTTCCTCATGTGGAAGAAGAATGGGAGCGATTTTGGATGGAAGAGCTTAAAAGTCAGGAAGAACTCTTAAGAAGGCTTTTCCATAATGCTTCTGAAAAGGTTGGAAAGAGCCAGATCCTTTACGGACGGATGCCCGTTCCGGGGCTGGATACCTCTTTCCTTGCCCAGAAAAGATGGAACCGACTCCAAAGGCTTTATGAGAGCGGGAGGCTCTCTCAATCCTTTCAGTCCACCACAGGGATCCAAGATATCCCCCGGATTTTCCATAAGTTATGAAATGTGGAGGTTGGCCAATGAGAAAAAAGAAGGATAGGATGGCTTCACCTGTTGAGAAGCTGCTAAAGAAACGAAGTCGGACCAAAGAAGGGGGCTCCCTTTGATAGTTATCGGTTGGATAATTATGGCTGCGGTGGCTCTTCTTTCTAAATGGATTTCACAACTTATTGAAATCAACGGAGCTCATCCTTTGGAGGCCATCATGGTGGGGATCATTTTGGGAGCGGCAGCCCGGAATATCGGCCTGGTTCCCAAGAAATGGGAACCCTATCTCAAAAAATTCGAAACCCCTCTTCTATGGGGAATTATGCTGCTGGGAGCGGGATTTTCCGTTAAGGTCGCCAGTGAGCTGCCTCTCAGTCTGGTAGTTATTTTTTCTACCATGATCTTGGGGTTTTTCTTTATCTATTTTCTCAGCCGGAAAGCCGGGCTTCCAGAGAAATTCAGTGCTCTTCTCGCTGTAGGAACTTCCATTTGTGGAGGAAGCGCTATCGCCATAACTTCCCCTATGGTGAAAGCTAAACAGGAAGAAACCAGTTACGCTGTAAGCACTATCGTGATCGCCGCTTTCATCCTTTTGATTTCCCTTCCTTTTCTTGGGCAGGTGATGGGTTTGAATCAGACTGCCTTTGGAATCTGGGTGGGGACTTCTGTCCACAACACCCCTCAGACCATAGGAACGGGATATATATTTGGAGAAACATCCGGTCAGGTGGCCACGATTGTGAAACTCACACGCAACATGTTCATGATTCTCATGGCTGTGCTGGTATCTCTTTGGTTCAGTACCAAGAAAGCGGTTGAAGAAAAAATGGGAAAGAAGGCTATCTTCAAGGCCTTTCCCTGGGTGCTTTTCGGGTATGTAGGAATGGCGGTTTGCGCTGTGATGGGATTTTTTACCCCTGAAGGGATCCATTTCTTTAAAACAGCCGGTAAATTCTTGATCCTTATGGGCATGGTGGGAATCGGATTTGGGACCAACTTCATGGATATCAAAAAATTCGGGTGGAAACCCCTTATCGTGGGGGTCACCGGAGCTTTGGTGATCACCAGTGTGAGTCTTCTTTTGGTCAATCTTTTGAATTTTTAAGGAAAAGCATGTTGAATAGGAGCGATTATTTCCCTTCATATTTTTCAAAAAAATTTACTTGAAAAAGCAACCTCTTGCTATGGAGGTCATTTTAATTCAATGAAGAAGAGAATAAAATGACTGATATCAGCGGTGGAAATCCACCGAGAAAAAGCAAATCAATATTATTAAGGAGGAAATAAATGGACACAAAGCGCTTTTTAACTGGACTAATTCTCATTTTTTGCTTTTTGTTTTTAAGTTCTACCATTTCACCCGCTCAGGAAAAGGACGAATACAATCAGTTCAGACAGCTTTATGGAAAACTCCCGACTCCCAATGCCTACCGAACCGCTTCGGGGGCTTCCGGTCCGGAATACTGGCAGCAGAGGGCCGACTATGATATCTCGGTTGAATTGGATGAAGAAAAACAGCGCATCTACGGGGAGGAAACCATCACTTACTATAATCATTCTCCCAAAAAACTCTCCTATCTCTGGCTCCAGCTGGACCAGAACATCCGGTCTCCCCAATCCATGTCCCAGAAAACAGCCACAGGTCGAATCTCAGACCCGGTGAGCTTCCGTCATCTTAAAAGGCTCCACAGAGATTTCAAGGGAGGCTTTAAAATCGAATACGTGAAGGACAGCCATGGAAAGGACCTTCCTTATGAGGAGGTCAATACCATGATGAGGGTAGACCTTCCCCGGCCGCTCCAACCTGATTCTCAGTATTCCTTTAAGATTAAATATTGGTACAACATCAACGATGAGTCCAAAATAGGGGGGAGGTCTGGATTTCACTATTTTGAGAAAGACGGGAATCACCTTTTCGCCATTGCCCAGTTTTTTCCCCGCATGGCTGTCTACAACGAGAGAGAAGGCTGGCAGCATAAGCAATTTCTGGGAAGCGGGGAATTTGCTCTTCCTTTTGGGAATTACCAGGTCAAAATCACGGTTCCTTCAGACCACATCGTCGGAGCCACCGGAGTTTTACAGAATCCAGGTGAAGTTCTGACTCCCAAGCAGAGAGAAAGGCTCTCTCAAGCCCGGAATGAAACCGAAGATCCAGTCCTCATTGTGAACCAAGAAGAAGCGGTGGAGAATGAAAAATCCAAGGCTGATTCCCAAAAAACCTGGGTATTTAAAGCAGAAAATGTCAGAGACTTCGCCTTTGCCAGCTCCCGGAAATTCATCTGGGACGCCATGGCTGTGGAAATCGGAGACAAAAGACCTTTGGCTATGTCCTATTACACCAAGGAAGGCAATCCTCTCTGGGAAAAGTATTCAACCAAGTCCTTGGCCCACGCGATGAGAGTTTTCTCCAAGTTTTTATTCGATTATCCCTATCCCGAAGCCATCTCGGTGATGACAGGAAGAGGCGGAGGGATGGAGTATCCCATGCTGGCATTCAACGGCGGCCGGACCGAAAAAGATGGAACCTATTCCCAACGCACCAAATACGGTCTTATCGGGGTGATCATCCATGAATTCGGACACAACTATTTTCCCATGATCGTGAATTCCGACGAACGGCAGTGGGCCTGGATGGATGAAGGTCTGAATACGTTTGTGGAATACCTGGCCGAGCAGGAATGGGAGCGTGATTTTCCAGCGAGAAGCGGTCCCGCTTACACCATTACCCGCTACATGAAAGGCGATAAATCCCAGATCTATCCCATCATGACCGCTCCCGACTCCGACCTTCACGTGGGGGCCAATGCCTACGCCAAAACCGCCACCGGCCTGAATATCCTGAGGGAAACCATCCTGGGAAGGGGATTGTTTGACCATGCCTTCAAAGAGTACGCCCAACGGTGGAAGTTCAAACATCCTACTCCCGCCGATTTCTTCCGCACCATGGAGGATGCCTCCGGTGTGGACCTGGACTGGTTCTGGCGGGGATGGTTTTTCGGAAACGACCATGTGGACCTGGCCCTGGACAAGGTGAAGTGGTACAAGATCAACACCCGCGAACCGGAATTGGCCAAATATATCGAGAGGCTGGAAGAAAAACGAAAAGAGAAGAAATTCATAAGCAACATCCGCAACAAAAAGGCCATCGAAAAAACAGCCGTGGAAAAGGATAAGTCCCTGCTTGATTTTTACGATAAAAATGACCCTCTTGAAGTCGTCACTCCCCAGGAGAAAAAGCAGTACAAGAAGTACATGGAGTCGTTGTCCCAGGAAGAAAAAGAAATCCTGAAAGCCGGATATAATTATTACGAGGTTTCTCTTTCCAATAAGGGAGGCCTGATTATGCCGGTGATTTTAAAGTTTGAGTACGCGGATGGTTCTGAAGAAGTGAAAAGAATTCCAGTTGAGATTTGGCGCCGGCACAATGACCATGTGAAAAAAGTATTTGCCACCAAAAAGAAAATTCGTCATATAACCCTGGATCCCCATCTGGAAACAGCGGATGTGGATAGAAGCGACAATCAGTGGACTGTCCGGGGAAAACCGTACTATTTCAAGGTGAAAAAGTATGAGAGGCCTTCAAGAAAAAATCTGATGCAGAAGCTCAAAGAAAAGAAAAAGAAAGAGAAGAAGAAATAGGGAGAGTTAGATAGACTATTCTATCCTTTTTTCGTACCAGAGAACTTTTGATTTTTGATTAAACCCTGAAGAAAAATAAAGAGAACAAGCCGCCTTATTCTCTCTGCTTACAGTTAAATCCACCTTCTCTGCTCCCTTTTGGTCAAGAAAATTCAACCCAGCTCCAAGCAGGTCCCGGCTGAATCCTTTTCCCTGGAAACGAGGGTCGATTCCTAACATATGGATCCTTCCCCGGGAAGGACCAGAACCCCCAAATGACGAATGGATAACATGAGGCCAGCAGTAACCTGCAGTATTGTGTTTCACCATTCCTTTGATCACTTCTTCTATGGAAATTTCAGTAAAGCGAAGGTAGTACTTTATTTCCTGGACGCTGTTAGGGGAAAAGCCCCAGCTTCCTTTAAAGCACTTATTCTGGAGTTCAGCGAGAAGGGGTTCTTCTCCTTTACGGAAAAAACTAAGGACTAAAGAAGAAGAGGAATGAGGAGGATTTTTCATTATAGAAATATCCTTTTCCAGCTCCAAAAATGTCCGGACAGGGGAATAACCCTGCTCTGAAAGAAAATTCTTAACCCAGAAATCGGTCTCCGGTGTAAAGGTATGAAAAACCCGGACTCTGAATTGTCGGGCTCTTTCTTGAGCCTTTTTCAGGAGTTGATATCCTAATTTTTGAAAACGGTGGGAAGAAGAAATAAAAAAATCCAAGACGGCTCGTTTGATTTTAACTTCGGGGATCACATCGGCATAGCCCACGATCTTTCCTTCTTTGTAAACAAGAAAAAGGTTGAGGTAGGGAGAATAATGAGGCCGGCTCAGTCTTTTTTTTAAATAATTAGGGGAGCTGTTGCCCCATCCCGAATAAAGGGTGGAGGTGGAATTTAAAAATTCAACCAGATTTTTAAAGTCCTGGCTTCTGTAATTCCGGATAGTCCAAAGAGATGACTTCATTCTTGATGAGAGGTGCCTTCTTTTTTATTTATCCAAAACATTAACCTAACCCGGATTCTCCTTTATTCAGGTTGATTTGTCCCCTATTTCTCCCCCAACCATTGATTCCTCACTTGTCCTTATAAACGCTTATATATGGGGGAGGGACTTCTTTGGTTAAATAGACTTTTTCTTCCTTCCAAAAGGGAAGCCCGTTCTTTTGGGCTGTTTGGGCATCGATCTTTAAGATGAGAGGGTGGCGGTCCTTTCTCTTTCCCACCCGGAGAGCATCCTTGACACTGATCGATAGATGGACGAACTTTCTTTTTCCCGGCTTGAGGCCCTTATTCTGTATCGAACCCCAGTTTTTGGGGGATGTGCCGTGGTAGAGCACCTCTGGTACGGTGTGAGAGCGGCCTCCGGGTTTTATTTCTATACTGTGACCGTATCTGGCTCTGATTTTTCCCTCTTTTATCTGAAATCTCTGGTTGGGGGCGTTTTCTATAAGTTTGTACACATCCTTTTTTTCTAATCCCGGGAATTTCTTCATGAGGATATCGAAAACCTTATTGAAATCGGCAAATCCATATTTATCCACTGTCAACCCAAAATTTTGAGGACGGTGTCTTAAAAGCAAACTCATGAATTTACTGACCTTGGTCCGGTTTTTGATCATGTCTTTTCTTTTATATTACCAATCGGTATTCCCTAAAAGCAAACCTCATCCTGCAATGAACCTGGATTATTCCTTAGTCTCAAAAAATTTTCCCCTTAAATCAAAAGGAATAAGGCTATTGGAGTCCATTTTTCTTTAAATTTTTCGACTAAACAAATGATAAAGGAGTAATACAAAATAATGAAAAATAAAACAAAAAAACAACTTGAAAAGGAATTGGAAAAATCTGAATCTGAGCGCAAACAGGCACAAGAAAAGTTCAACTTACTCGCCAAGTATTCTCCGGATGTTATTTATATGCTGAATTTAAAGAATGAACACTACACTTACGTAAGCTCTTCGGCAGAAAAAGTGTTTGGCTACACTCCCAAAGAAACCCTTTCTTTAAAACCCCAAGACGTGCTCACCCCGGAATCCTACAAGAAACAGTTTAAAGAAATGCAAAAAGCTCTGGAAAGCGTCAAGAAATCTCCGGACACTCTTCAGCTTGAAGCCGTTCACAAGGACGGACATACCTTTCCTGTGGAGGTCCACGCTGATTTTATTCGTGATGAGAACGGAAACCCGGTGGCAATCCTGGGAATCGCTCGCGACATCACTGAGCGCAAAAAAACGGAGGAAGAGCTCAAAGAAACCCTGAAGAAACTCCGGGGAGCCCTGGGAGGGACTATTCAAGTTGTGGAATCCATAGTTGAAGAAAGGGACCCTTACACAGCGGGGCATCAGAGGAGAGTCACTGACCTGGCCCGTTCCATCGCCAAAGAAATGAGGCTTTCTTCGGACCAAATTGATGCCGTCCGCATGGCCGGCGCCATCCACGATATTGGAAAAATATCCCTTCCCAGTGAAATACTCAGCAAACCCACCCGGTTAACCGAGGCTGAATTTGAGCTGATAAAGAAACATCCCCAAGTGGGCTACGAGATATTGAAAAATATAGAATTCCCCTGGTCGGTGGCAGAAATCGTGCTTCAGCACCATGAAAGACTGGATGGATCAGGCTATCCCCAAGGGTTAGTAGATGGCCAGATCTTAATGGAGGCCCGGGTTTTAGGGGTGGCTGATGTGATGGAAGCCATGTCCTCCCACAGGCCTTACAGGGCCGCCCTCGGAAAAAAGAAAGCTCTGGAGGAGATAAAAAACAACAGAAGAATTCTCTATGAACCCAGAGCTGTGGATGCCTGTGTGAAGCTTATTGTGGAAAAAGGATATGAATTTAAACAAAAAAGTCATTTTCCTCACGTTTGAAGCTTTATTTTGAATCATGAGGATCTAACTGATTGAGAATATTCAAAAATGGCATCATCCGAATCTGAAATCAAACAGAATTTATTGGGTTACATATGGGGCTATGGGGGTATCTACAGTTCCTGGTATGTGGGAATTTCAGAAAACCCGAAAGACCGGCTTTTTTCGGAACATGGAGTTAAAGAAAAAGAGGATGCCTGGATATGCCAGAAGGCATCAAGCTCAGAGGCAGCTCGGAGGGTTGAAAATTATTTTATCGATATTCTGGGAACAGACGGAGACTCCGTAGATGCAGGTGCGGATGCGCTTTTTATTTATGCTTATAAGAAAAAGCCGTATACAAACCCGTAAAGGGATCCTATAATCCTGGTTCAAGCCCTCACTGATAAAAGGACATTTTTTCAATTTTATAGATAAGGGATATCCATTGATTTTATCAATTTTTGGCAATCTGAAAATTAATATTATTAAATTTTAACAATAAGATTATTAATTATTTTAATATTTTTGTCCTCTTTTATTAATTTTTTTATAATTTCCCTCAATAAGGTATTTTATTTCTGAAAATTACAAAATAAAACAAGGGAAATCAAAAAAAGGGATCTGGATACTCAAATATAAAATTCTTATATCAAGAAAAATTTACAATTTTGTTGAAGATCCGTTATAAATATATTATTATAATTATAGGAATTGTAGTTTAAATAATCTCTCATTCTCAACCAAGGAGGGGAAATGGCAGAGATAAAAGTAAATTGCGTGAATGAGACCTGCCCTGTTCCTTTGGTGGAAACCCGGAAAGCACTTCGGAAAGCTTCTCCGGGTGATATCGTCGTGGTCACGGGAACCCACCCCACTTCCAAAAAAGAAATTCCTATGGCTGTGGAGGCTATGGGGTTGGAAGTTTTAAGTCAAGAAGAAAAAAAAGGAGTTTGGACCATAAAGATAAAAAAATAAAGGAGGGGACCAATGCCTGAGAAAGCCACCCTGATTGTCCACAGTGGAGATATGGATAAAGTTTACAGCGCCTTGATCATCGGAAACGGAGCCCTGTCCATGGGAATGGAAGTTTCCATGTATTTTACGTTCTGGGGCCTTCAGCGTCTCAAAAAAGGCTCCTTAGAAAAGGGGCCGCTCTCCAAGATGAATTTTGGAGGACTGGGAAAATGGATGATCCAGCGAAAAATGAAAAAAGCCAATGTGGCCTCTTTGGAAAAACTCTTCCAAGATTATCTGGAGCTTGGGGGAAAGATTCTGGCCTGTGATATGACAATGGAGATTATGGGGGTTAAAAAGGAAGACCTCCGTGACGATTGGATATCCGAATACTGCGCGGTGGGAACCTACGTCAAGGAAGCCCGAGAGTCAAACTTGACCCTTTTTATTTAAAGGAGAAGAGAATGGAAAATCAACTTATCTATCTGGACAACGCGGCTTCCACACGTATGGATGAAAGGGTCCTGGAAGCGATGAAGCCTTACTTTTTTGATGTTTATGCGGTGGCATCTTCCGAATTCGGCTATTCCATGGGAATACAAGCCCGGGAAGACCTGGATAAAGCCCGAGGAGAGATCGCCAGTAAATTAGGGGCTTCCCAAAAAGAATTGATCTTCACTTCGGGAGCGACCGAATCCAGCAATACGGCTGTAAAAGGAGTTTCTCTCGCTCTGGAGAAAAAGAAAGGCAAACACATCATTACTTCCAAAATCGAAGATTTTCCGGTCCTTAACAGCATCAAAGCTCTAGAAAAAAGAGGTTACAAAGCCACTTATATTGATGTGGATAAAGAGGGATTTCTAGATATCGACCAGCTCAAAGATTCCATTACAGAGGAAACCATCCTTGTTTCTATCCAGCATGCCAACCAGGAGATCGGTACCATCCAGGACATAGAAAAAATAGGAAAGATATGTCGGGAAAAAGGAGTGATTTTTCATACAGACGCCACCCACTCCTTTACCCGCCTCCCCCTCGATGTCTCGGAGACTCCTGTGGACCTGATCACGGTCTCGGCCCACACCCTTCACGGTCCTAAAGGAGTGGGAGGACTGTACATCCGGGAAAAAACTCCCCTGTCCAAATGGATGGACGGGGGATTCCAGGAGTCTAATTTTCGGGCGGGTATAGAAAACATTCCGGGAGCTGTGGGATTTGCCAAAGCTGTGGAACTGGTTAACCCTGAAGAAAATCAACGGCTGGAGAATCTGAGGGACCGGTTGATTCAAAAGATGCTATCCGATATCCCTCAAACCACTCTCAACGGGCCCCGGAAGAGAAGGCTTCCCCAGAATGCCAACATCACCATCCATTATGTGGAAGGCGAATCCATAACCCTCCATCTGGATATGAGAGGGTTTGCTGTCAGCACCGGTTCGGCCTGTTTCAGCCGTTCCCTGGAAGCCAGTCATGTCATCATGGGAATCGGAGGAGACCATGAAAGAGCTCATGGGTCTGTAAGATTCACCCTGGGAAGGTATAATTCTCCCGAGGATGTGGACTCTGTGGTAGAAGCTTTGTCCGAAGTCACCCAAAAGCTGAGAGAAATAAGTCCCTTGAAAAAAGAAAATAAGGAGGTGAAAAAGAAATGAAGTTTCCTTACAGTGAAAAGGTTCTGGAACATTTCCGCAATCCCCGGAATGTGGGACAGATCGAAAATCCAGACGGAAAAGCCGTAGAGGGAAGCCCCGCCTGTGGAGATATGGTGGCCGTTTATATAAAGGTCGATTCCAAGACCCAGAAAATCAAAGACATCAAATTTGAATCCTACGGATGTGCTTCCAATATCGCCACCGGTTCGATCATTACCGAGCTGGCCAAAGGAAAAACCCTCCAAGAAGCCAAAAAGATCAACTGGAAACAGGCCTCCGAAGCCTTGGGAGGACTCCCTTCCATCAAAGTTCACTGTTCTGTTCTGGCCGTTGAAGGGCTGAGAGCCGCCATTCAAGATTACGAAGACCGACATGGGGTGGTGAAGAAAAAAGAACCCACCACCGAAAAAGTAGTCCGCAAGAGGCTCCGCCACGTGATGAACCCCCTCACCGGTTTGGATGTGGTCCGGACGAACCTCATCAAGGAGATCAACATTGAAAAGGGAGTGGTGAAGATCAAGGTGGGCCTTCCTCCCGACCATCAATTCGCCTCCAATATAAAAGAAGAGATAACAGAAAAAATTAAGCCTTTATGGGATGTGGAAGAAGTCAATGTCTTATTTGTGGATGAGAGTGAATAAAATGATTTAAAACGGGTCGTGGCCCCATATTTTCTTTTTATAGTTAATAAAATCAATAAAATCGGAAAGGTTCTTAGAAAATTTAGGAAATATTGAGGTGAAAACATGAGTTATTATTTCAGCAATAAAGTCAAAGGGTCATTTGAAAAAACCAGAGAAAGGGTCATATCTTCTTTGAAAGAAGAAGGATTCGGCATTCTTACAGAAATCGACGTTAAGGAGACTTTGAAGAAAAAGATGGATGTGGATTTCAGGAAATATAAGATCCTGGGAGCCTGCAATCCGCCTTTTGCCTATCAAGCGCTTCAAGCTGAAGATAAGATCGGAACCATGCTCCCTTGCAACGTCATTGTTCAAGAAATTGCCCCGGAAGAGATAGAAGTGGCCGCCGTTGATCCTGTATCTTCTATGAAAGCTGTGGAAAATCCCAAGCTCTCAGAGGTCGCCCGACAAGTTCAAGAGAAGTTGAAGCGGGTCATTGAGGGTCTATGAATATGTAAAGGTGAATAAAATGGCCAAAGATAGAGTGTGCGGTATGGATGTCAAGGTAGATGAAGCAGCCGGTATTTCTGAATACAAGGGAAAAAGATATTATTTCTGCTCGCCTGTGTGTCAAAAGAAGTTTGATGAGAATCCGGAGGCTTACCTAAAATCTGGGGAAGAAACCGAGGGAAAAGAGGACAAAAGGGAAATTCATTCCAAGGAAGAAACAAAGACAGAACCTGAGAAGAAAAAAGAAACCAAACAGGAAAGGATTGACCTTCCCATCGTAGGAATGAGCTGCGCCGGCTGTGCTTCCACCATCCAGCGCAGTTTGGCTGCACTGAGGGGAGTGGATAAGGCCTCGGTCAATTTTGCAAGCTCCAAGGCGAGCATCCTTTACAGGCCCCGGCTGGCTAAGCCTGAAGATTTTATTAATTCAATCCGCCAAAGCGGTTATGATGTGGAGACTTCTTCCATCGAGATTCCCATTCAAGGTATACAGTGTGCTTCCTGTGTGCAGAATATCGAAAAATCTCTTCTTCAAATGAGAGGGATAACCGAAGCAGCGGTCAATTTGGCCACCGGAAAAGCGAAGGTCGAGTATATCCCTACCGAAATTAGCCTGAAAGAGATTAAAAAAACTATAGAACAAACAGGATACAAGGTCCTTGAAATTCCTTCGGAGAAGGAAGTTGAGGATACAGAGAAGATCGTCCGTGAGAAAGAATACAGGGAGCTAAAGAGGAAATTTTTTATCGGGTTGGTTCTGGCTGCCGTCGTATTTTTAGGAAGCTCTACGCACTGGTTTCCATGGATTCCGGACCTCCTGAGTAATTTCTTTGTCCTGTGGCTTCTGGCCACTCCTGTCCAGTTCTGGATTGGATGGCAGTTTTACAAGGGGACATGGGCCTCTTTCAAACACCGCAATGCGGACATGAACACCTTGATTGCGGTAGGGACTTCTGCAGCTTATCTCTACAGTATGGCAGCCACTGTTTTTCCTTCTCTCTTTACCGGAGCAGGGATCCAGCCCAAAGTTTATTTTGATACCTCTTCTATCATTATTGTGTTAATTCTTTTTGGCAGGCTTTTGGAAGCCAGGGCCAAAGGACAGGCCTCGGAAGCCATCAAGGAGTTGATGGGCCTTCAGCCTAAGACAGCCCGGGTGGTCAGAGACGGAAAAGAGCAGGATATTCCGGTGGAGGAAGTTTGGGTAGGAGATGAGGTCGTGGTTAGGCCGGGGGAGAGGATCCCGGTCGACGGGTTGATCACCAAGGGAAGCTCTTCTGTGGATGAATCCATGATCACCGGCGAAAGCATTCCTGTGCGAAAGAAAGTCAATGATGAAGTCATCGGGGCTACTGTCAACAAGACGGGAAGCTTTCAGTTTAAGGCCACTAAAGTGGGAAAAGACACGGCTCTCGCCCAGATCATCAAATTGGTTCAGCAGGCTCAGGGGGCCAAGGCTCCCATCCAGCGCCTTGCAGACCTCATCGCCGGATACTTCGTTCCCATCGTGATCTCCATAGCTATCGCCACCTTTGTTATATGGTTCGTATTCGGACCCACACCGGCTCTGACGTTTGCCCTTTTGAACTTTGTGGCGGTGATGATCATCGCTTGTCCCTGTGCCCTGGGATTAGCCACGCCCACTGCGGTCATGGTGGGAACGGGGAAAGGAGCTGAAAACGGCATTTTGATCAAAGGGGGAGAAAGCTTGGAGACCGCCCACAGGATCCAAACCATAGTTTTCGATAAG
>JAGXKI010000051.1 GCA_018335295.1 bacterium
GCTCAAAATACCTAAAATAATTTAAATACGAATATAACAATAATATTTATTTAAATTTATCATCACTGCATAACTGTATCTTTCTATGTATTAGGTCTTTATTAGTTTTAACATTAAAACTTGTAAGATAGGAATTTCGTTTTTCTGTTGATGATAATTTTCCCTCCATTTCATCAAATTTCCGTCCTCTAAGCGACATCATCATTAATAATACACACAAAAAAAACGTCCGGTCAACAAGAAGCCCCCAGAAAAGAGAAAATATCAGAAAATCAGCCTTAGTGAGGCTTAAAAGGAACAGAGATCTCCCTTTGCCCCTGAAAAAAAGATGTATCATATTCCCCTAAGGATTGATGTAAGCCTTTCTTGATTGTAAGGAGATCCACCTTAAATTTCGACCCATTTTGGTCTGAATCTTCAGAACCATTATAACTGATTTTTTGTTTACCGTTTAAACATGGTCCCATTTCTAGTTATATTACAGCTATCTCCCTAAAAAAACAGACTTATTCCCATGTCACAAATATGTGTATATTCCGATGAATCTCGCCACTAATTCCGGAGTAAACTCGCTTAATCTAGGTTAATGGTGCTTGAAGGAAAATGTTATGAAATGGTTCACTTTCAAGGGAAATTGAAAAAATATTGGGTGGCAGCGCTACGGGGATTCGAACCCCGGTTTGATGGCTGAGAACCACCCGTCCTAGTCCCCTAGACGATAGCGCCGCAGCCAATAAATTACCAAATTTTTCCTTTTGAAGTCAATGAACTTGGCGTTTTCAGCCTTTATCAATCCTGTTGAAACACAGGTTCTATATCCACCGGAATATCCTCGAGTCGGGAAAGGGTTTGTTTCACTTCATCACTCAAAGTGCCGTATTTGGATAAGAATTCCCCAGCTTTTTCGTAATCCCCGTCTCCCTCCAGAATAAGGACCTTCTGGGCCAGCTGTTCTACGGAATCTTTGATCTTATCCATATCCACCCGGTATTTTCCTGTCTCTTCATTATAGAGAAACGCTCCGTTTTCCAGGTGAAAATTCAACTGAATCAATGTGGCCAGCCCGTGCGCTTCATGAGCTCCGAACCGCAGTGAGCGGAACATCCCTGCCAGATAAGTGGAATAAATATCCTTTTCTTTTTCTTCAGGAATCCACCCTTCATCCATAAGCAGTGGAACATTGTAAAGCCCTACAATATCAGCCTTGCATTCTTCGATGGGGGAATAATGTTCTTTCAAGGCTTTATTCACCGGAGTCCGACTTCCATCGGGAAACATGACATAGTTCACTCCCAGAGCATGAGAGATTTCATGGAGGATGACTTGGGTGAAATAAGCATAGAATGAAACGAATCCAGAATCTTCTTCGGTGAGGATTTTTTGGGAAATAGGCACCAGGATTTTCTCAAATTTGGCTTCCATTATGTTCTTGAGAAAGACTTTTTTGGTCCCTTTTTCCTGCCTGACTTTCTCATCATTGGGGAGGACAAACGCCAGAGTCTGGACTCCCGCTTTGGTATCTCCCGCCACATAGACTTCATTCACCACATTCAGAGGTGATTCCAGTCCCACCACTTCCGGTTCCTTGTATTTTTCCTCAACAGGCAGGTTTTCCTGCATAATCCCCAGATAATCCAAATATCCTTCGATCTTGCGCATTTCTTCAAAATCGTTGATATACACAAAACTCTCATAGGCGGCTTTGAGGCCCATGAGCTTATCTTCATACACCTCAAAAGGTCCAATCACAATCTCTACCAGGTTGTCCTCCAGGTCGATCCACAAACAGTCGCTCCGGTAATAGTCGTTCTGGAGAAGGTCGACCGCTCTCTGGTTAAGGTATTGTTCAAGAGAAGAGTTGGAAGTGATTTGGGCAGCTTCTTTCAAGTACCCGGCGATAGGCTCCAGGTCTTTCCGGTATTCTTCATTATATGGTACAGGAATCAAAGAATCATTCTCTCTTTTTACTACAGTGTAATGACTTTCCAGGGCCTCTTTTTTTTGGGGGTGGCCGTCAATGTATCCCTGAAAACCCCCTTGGGTGAGGTCGGGAGGATAAAAACCGGCTCCGGGAGGTTTGGGCTGGGTTCCGATAAAAGGCTCATTCTCGGCCAGACGGTCATAGGGACCGAAATTGATATTCAAGTAATGGAGATAGTCTCCGGCTCGAGGATGTGAGGCCTCTTTAAACGCATCCCGAAACTCCAGTCCTCTGCGGGAAGCCTGCTTCCAGAATATGGGGTCTACCTTCTGGGCAGCCATCACCAGTTTCTCCAGGACTTTTTTCTGCTCTTCATTCAGCAAGTTTTCATCATAGGTGATTTCAGTGGGCGCATACTGAGCCAACCTTTCTTCAATATCAGGAACCACTTCATAACCGGCTATGGTCCCGATTTCCTCCTCTTTTTCTTTTTTCGTTTTGCAGGAAAAATTGAAAGCCAAGGTCATAATAAAAACCCCCAAAATCATTAGAGTCAACACACAGAATTTTCTTTTTCCCATAATCGCCTCCTTCCAAAGAATGAACAATAAAAATTATACCTCAAATCGAAAATTTCACAACTCATAATTTTTCTTTAAAAATTTCTTTATTTTTTATATCATGCAGAAATAAATAGAGTAAGCAAAAGTGAATATTTTCCAATCTCCTTTTTTTAAAAAATATCTTCTTCCCGGATTTGTTTTTCAATCTGTGGTCATTGCCGGAGGCTACGGAACCGGAAGGGAATTGGTGGAATACTTTCTTCAATACGGTCCTCTAGGAGGACTTCTGGGGATGTTTCTGATCACTACTTTATTCTGGTCTGTGTTTCTTTCAGTGACGTTTGAATTTTCCCGGAAATTTAAGGCTTACGATTACAGGAGTTTTTTTAAAAAACTCCTTGGTCCCTTCTGGAACATTTTTGAAATTCCTTACTTTATTTTTCTTCTTATTGTATTAGCGGTCATCGGTTCCGCCTCTGGGGTGCTCCTCCGGGATAATTTTGGGATTCCCTATATGGGAGGCGTGTTGATCATGCTGGCTGCGGTGGGATTCCTCACCTTTAAAGGGAGCGGGGTGATCGAAAGGTTCCTTTCCAGTTGGTCCATGTTTCTCTATTGTGTCTATTCGGTCTTCCTGGTCGTTGCTCTCATTCAATTTGGCCCCCAAATCCAGAACAACTTTTCTCAAGGAACCATCCATTCTCAATGGGCTCTGGGAGGATTCAAATACGCTCTTTACAATCTTGGGGTGATCCCGGCTGTTTTTTTCTGTCTCAACCACATCGAAAAAAGAAAGGAAGCCCTCATCTCCGGAGCGATGGCCGGGGTGATCGGCATTCTGCCCGCTTTTCTTTTTTATGTGGCTGTGGTCAGCCAGTATCCTTCGGTCCTGCCTGAAGAAGTTCCTGCTGTTTTCATCCTTCAAAAGGCGGGACTCCCGGCTCTACTCATCATCTACCAGGTGGTTTTGTTTGGAACCCTCATCGAGACAGGGACCGGTCTCATCCATTCGGTCAATGAACGAATCCGCTCAGCCTTCCTATCCAGGGGAAAACAATTCCACCGCTGGCACAGACCCTTGGTGGCTGTGGTTTTCCTCCTGTTGGGTGTGGGAGTTGCTTCCTTCGGTCTGATTGCTCTCATCTCCAAGGGCTACGGAACCATCAGCTGGGTGTTTCTTTTTGTCTTTTTTATTCCCCTTATGACTCTGGGAGTTTATAGAATCATCAAGAGTCCTTAATCTGAAGGCGCAATATTTTAAAAATAGAAAAGGGTTGATACAAAAATGCTCTCTTCTTTCTCGGTCTTACTCAGTCTCATTTTATATGATTCTTTCCTGTGGCTTTCTGGTTGAATAGACCCGTTTTTTATATGGGAAATAGGTAAATTGGTATTGTGTCACCGTTTTTTTTGAGAACCCGGCGAACTGAGGAAGTCAAAAGCCCTGATCATGTCGCTGTGGTTGGCGACCAGAACAAGAGTATCGCCTTCTCTTATTTCACAATCAGGAGGAGGACTGGTAATGGATTTTTCTCCCCTGACTATGGCGATAATAGTGGCTCCTGTTTTTTTTCTTATGTTCAGATCTTCCAGTGTCTTTCCTGACGCCAAAGACCCTCTGTGAACAAAGAAGGTGTCTGTAGTCCCGGCTTTCAGAACCTCAGATATTTTTTCGGCTGATTCTCTTGGTTTAGAAATTCCTCTCAACATTCCGTAACCCTCACTGCGAATGACCTTGATCTGGGCATTAATGATGTTTCTGGGAACATGGAATTCCTCAAGAACTCGGGCGAAAATTTCAATCGAAGTCTCAAATTCTTCTGGAATCACTTGGTTCGCCCCCACCTTGTATAACTCATCTATTTCAGAAACAAATCTGGCTCTCACAAGAATATAAGCTTCTTTGTTCATTTCTCTGGCTGTCTTAACCCCCGACTTTATGGCGTTTGGGTCGGAAATGGCGTAAACAACGGCCTTGGCCTGCTCAATACCGGCAGCCTTGAGCACCTCCCGGGAAGAAATATCCCCAAAAACAATGGGCTCTCCTCTTTGAATGGCTTTACTGACCGTATCGGGATTGAGTTCAATCACGACATAAGGAATACCTGTTTCCTTGAGCACACGGACAAGATTTTGTCCGTTTAATCCATAACCGCCTATTATGACATGGTTTTTAAAGGCTTTTTCTTTCTCTTCCGAGTCCGGCTTCGTTACTTGTGCCGGTTTAAATCTCTTTTTTAATCTTTCTGCCAGTTCAGGCGAGTATTGGATAAGAAAAGGAGTGGCTAAAAGGGTTAAAATAGAAGAAGCAATAAAGATCTGAAAGATTTCTTCAGGAATAAGGTTATTAACTTTCCCCACGTTTGCCAGCACGAAAGAAAATTCTCCTATTTGAGCCAATCCCAAGCCGCTCATAAGAGCCGTCCTGTTGGGATATCGGATGATTTTGACAATCAAAAAAATAATAAGGGCTTTCAATAATATGATGATCATGACTAAACTGAGAATGATGAATTTTTTATTCCAGGCGAACTGAAGATTGAGAAGAAGTCCGATTGAAATAAAAAACAAACTGGTAAAAAGGTCCTTGAAAGGCATAATATCTGAGGTCACCTGATAGCTGTATTCTGATTCAGAGATGATGATACCCGCCAGAAAAGCCCCTAAAGCAAGGGAGAGTCCAAGAGAAGAGGTTAAAAAAGCCATCCCGAGGCACAAAAACAAGCTGGTGATGAGAAAAATCTCCCTTACTCTGGTCCTAAGTATGATATATAAAATCCGTCTCACGAGATGCCTGGCGATAAGAACCACCCCTCCTACAGCCAGAATACTCAAGAAAAACCTCACCAGAAGAGTGGTTAAAGAATAATTCCCTGACTGGCCGAACAATTGGGTGATCACAATCATGGGAACCAGGCTCATATCCTGAAAAAGAAGGATGCCCAGAGAAATATTCCCGTGTGGGGATTCAAGCTGATTGGAATCGGAATAAATTTTTAAAACCAGGGCTGTACTGCTCAACGAAATCAAAAAACCATAAAATATCAATTCATCCCAAGAGAGTTCAAAAAATTGCAGCACTCCAATAACCACAAGCAAAGTTATACAAACCTGGAATCCTCCCCCCAACCAAAAAGTCTTTTTCAAGGCCCCTAATTTTTCAAACGAAACCTCCAGGCCGATATTGAAGAGGAGCATGACAACCCCAATCTCAGCCAGGATATTGATACTATGAATATCCTGCACCAAACCGAACCCACCAGGGCCGATAAGGATGCCTGTCAATATGAAACCTGTAACAGCAGGCAGTCTCAACCTGTGGCTGATGTAGAAGACAACAATAGCCGCCAGTAAGACAATAACAGTTTCTTTAAGAATAGGTATTTCCATGATTCACCGCGATATAGATATTTCCTTCTCAAACCACATGACGGCCTGAGTGTTTCAGGTGAGTTGATGTTTACATGGAAATAACCTCATGCGGAAGGTGAAGGAGTGGGATTTGGTTTTTTTGTTGGAGAAAATTTTCACTCCATTTCATCAAATTTCCACCCTTGATTCTGGATTATACCTATAAAAAACAGTTCAAGTCAACAGAGCGAATCAACTCATCTAAAATTTAACTTTAGGAGTAATGTTTTGTCATTTAAAAACCTAAAAGGCCATTAGGGATTCGCTCACAACACCAGCAAAATGGCGTTTGCTTATGCCCACCATGAGGGAAAAGTTACCACCCAGATAACCTGAATTCCCTTCATTTGAGATTCTCTCTACACGATCCAATAGGCCTGTTTTCTCTCATTTCCGCTGGAAGCTGCCTGCCATTTTAATAAAGGCCACACCGATAATAGCCACAACTCCAGCTAGCAATGTCATCAACCCAGGGATTTCCCCCAGAACCATATCTCCCCCCAATGAAACAAAGGGAACTAAAAAAAGAAACGATGCCGCTCTGGATGCCCCCAACATTTCTATAGCTCTGAAATACAAAAGATAGGCCACTCCAGATGCCAGAACTCCTCCAAAAAACACTCCTCCAAACGAGACCATATCCCCTACAAAAATGACTGGGTTTTCTCTGAGGTAGAAAAACAGGAAAGGAAGAATGATCAACGTGGATGCTGAGTGCTGAACTGAAATGATAATGGTGCGGTTCCCCCCTTCCATGTAGTGAAGTGTGATCGTATATCCGGCCCAAGCCACCATGGCCACAAGAGAGAGAAGGATCCCCAGGTGATTGACCTTCTCAAGCTCTTGGATAGAAAAGTAGAGATACATCATCCCCCCGAGAGTTCCCAACAGGAACCCGGCCACCTTGATGGGAAAGCTTTTTTCCTTAAAAACAACAATACTGTAGAGAAACACCAATAAAGGACACAGGTTTATGATAATGGATGTGGTCCCGCCGCTGACATACTTGTGGCTCATATGGGCGTTGAGGACAAAAACCGCAGAAATACCGGCACTGAGCATCAGCACCTTGTAGTAAGGAGAGACTTCATTCCTCATAGACCGGATACTTTTCCTCTGGTAAACCATAACCCCCATCATGGTCAAAGCCCCCACAAAATAACGGAAAAATCCATACAATATGCCGGAGACATGGATGTAGCCGAAAAGATAATCAGAAGAGAGAATTCGGCCCACAATATAATTCATCCCCCATAAAATGATTACAGTCATTAAAAGGAAATAGGCTTTGTTATCCTTGGCGTTTTTCATCCAATCGACCTCTCCCCATTCTCAATTCTTTGGGATCCGCTCCTGTTTCGTTTCATCATTCAGCCGTATTTCCGAAAATAATAAACAGAAAAACATATTCCGTCAATTAAAATAAAGACAGAGATCAAAACCGTCGAAAAGAGAAATATCTCTTTTCAGATCGGTACTATTTCAACATGAAGGAAGAATAGGGTCGTGTCTTACATTATGACATTTTCCCATGAAAATCAGTCTAAAATAAAATTCTCTTGAGGAGGGGATATGTCATGAGAGACCCTGCCCTACTTACGCTCTGCAGGCAGTCTTACCGGTCGACCAGCATTGAGCCAGGCAAAGTGTTCCGCCATGAATAAAGAGTCTTCTTGAATATTTGTTTACTTCTTATACAAATTCATATAAAATTTTCAAGGAAGGAGGGAAGGAATATGGCACAAGTCGATGATACCAAAGAAAATTTGCAAAAGTGTATTTGCGGTCAGTGTCCTTCATTCAATCAGTGTATGAAAGACCAAGGTGAAGGATTGTACTGCGCCAAGGGAAAGAGTTCTTGTGAATTTGATAAGGAGGGCTGTATTTGCGGCACATGTCCTCTGACCCCCGAATATGACCTTGACGGAGTGTATTACTGTTCCATTGGAAAAGCAGAATAAAGGGGAATCCATATGAACTTGTTTTTCATTAAGTCCATTATCGCTCTATTCTTCCTAGCTGCAGGGATCACAGCCCTTATAAGCATGCTGACTCTTATGGGAAAGGTTAACAGTAAATTAAACCCCAAGTTGTTACGGAAAATACACAAGACCGCCGGGTTGACATTTTTTATTCTTTTGATTGCCATCTCTATCATCTGTCTGCATTATGTGGCAAAGGTTGGGGATGCTCTTTCTCTCAGAGCGGTCCTGCATAGTTTTTTCGCCTTGGCTCTTTTCATCATTTTGGTTCTCAAAATCATGATCGTCCGGTTCTATGAGAAATTCCTTAAATTTGCCCCCCAATTGGGAATGACGGTTTTTATATTAGCCTTCATTGTTTTTTCTTCTTCAGCAGGATTCTATTTTCTTACATCAGGAGGAAGCCCTGAGAAGGAAAAAGAAACGTCAAGTCAAATTGATTTATCGAAGGAGGGCAATATAGATAGGGGAAAAACCTTGTTCCAAAATAAATGCCAATCATGCCATTTAGCTGAAAGTGAAAAAAGCAAGGTCGGTCCGGGTCTCAAAAACTTATTTAAAAAAGAAAGACTCCCTTACAGCCAAAACCCGGCCACTGTGGATAATGTCCTCGAACAACTGGAATCTCCGGCTCGGAACATGCCTTCGTTTTCATCGCTTTCTGAGTCGGAATTGGCAAACCTTTTCGCTTATTTAAAAACCCTCTAAGAACTATACCCTCATCCCCTCGGACTTTTCCGAGTTTGTTAAAGGGCGGGGAGGACCGACCTGCCTTATTCTACCCGTGGATAGAGAATAAAAAAAGGAGCTATATGTACTCGATGGTGGCCGGGGGTTTGGGGGTGATTTCATAGGCCACCCTCACCACATCCGGAATTTCCCGGGTGATTCGTTGCGAAATTTTTGTCAAAATTTCCCACGGGACCTGGGTGGGTTCTGCCGTCATAGCGTCCTTGCTTTCCACAGAACGCACCACCAGGATATTTCCGAATTTTCTCTTTCTCTCTTCCAATCCGGTGCCTCGGTCGTTCAACAGGACCGCAAAAGCCTGGAAGGGCTTTAAAGAATCCAATTCCTCTTCCACAATTCGGGTGGCCTTTCTCACCATAGAGACTTTTTCAGGGGTCACTTCACCCACCACCCGTGCGGCCAGTCCGGGCCCTGGAAAGGGCATTCTCTGGTATATTTTGGGAGGGAGTCCCAGCTCTCCGGCCACTTCTCTGACCTGATGCTTGTACAGCTCTTTAAGGGGTTCCACAACCCGGAATCCATATCCCTTCTGGGAATCGATTCCAATCTGTTCCAGAATGTTGTGCTGGGTTTTCACTCCTCCCCGGGTTTCCACAACATCCGCCGCAATGGTTCCCTGAACCAAAAATGTTGCCTGGCTTTTGAGGACTTCCTCTTTGAAAACCTCATAAAACTGACTGCGGAAAGCCTTTCTTTTCTCTTCGGGGTCGGTGATCCCCTTCAACGCCGAAAAAAAATCTTTCTGGGCATCGACAACCCGAACTTCGATCCCCAAGTCCGAAAAAATCTTTACCACATCTTGAGCTTCATTTTCTCTCATCAAACCATCTTCGATAAAAACGACTTTCAGGTTGTCTCCAATGGCCCGATGAGCCAACACCGTGCATGCCGAACTGTCCACTCCCCCGGAGAGAGCGGATATGGCTTTTCCATCCCTTACGGTTTCTTTGATTTCATTGATTTTTTCATCGATGAATTTTTGAGCCTCCATTTGTCTCTCCCTCCTAAATTTCTCCTCATGATACACTATTTGAATTCAAATGATAATCCTCAATTCCAAGGAAAATCCTTGATTTTTACTCGAAATAAAGAAAAAATTGGTAAAGAGCCCTCGAGAGTAAAAGTTCTCATGGAAAAAACAGAAAAAGTTTCTTTTATTTCCTCGCTGTTTCATCTTTTTTTAGTGGGATTCAAATTTTCCGCCGCTCTTCTTTCAGGAAGTATTGCCTTGAGGGCCGATGCCATTCACAGTGTGACCGATTTCCTCTCTTCCTTCGGAGTGTTTGTAGGCCTTAAAATTTCCAAACGAAAACCGAAAAAATTTCCCTACGGACTTCATAAAGTGGAAAACCTTATTTCTCTGGTGGTCTCCCTTCTTATTTTCTGGGCCGGATATGAAATCATTAAAGAAGTCCTATTTTTTCCACAAGCGGGCATAAAAAGACTTTACCTGGCTCTCCTGGTGAGCGGTGTCTCTTTTGGAATCTCGCTCGCTTTGTCTGTTTACAAAATCAAGGCCGGGAAAAAAACCAATTCCCCCAGCCTTCTCGCCGACGGCCATCACTCCCGAACGGATGCCTTTTCCTCGTTGATTGTTTTTCTGGGATTGAGCGCCCATTTCATAGGCCTGCACATCGAAAAAATCACCGCTGCCGCCGTGGTCCTTTTTGTGGCCAAATCCGGTTATGAAATCCTGGTCAATTCTCTCAAGGTTCTTCTGGATGCTTCTGTTGATTACTCCACCCTGAATCAAATCCGAAAGACCATCGAAAAAGAAAAAAATGTGGAAAACATCGAAACTCTTATAGGAAGGAATTCGGGGAGGTACCGGTTTATTGAAGCCGACCTCTCCCTGAAGGTCAAAGACATTCAAAAGGCCCATAAAATCGTGGACTCCCTAGAGAAAAACATAAAAAAGAATATTCCTTTTATCGATGAAATCCGGATTCATTATGAGCCTGTAAAAAAAACCACCTGGACCTATGTCGTCCCTCTGGATTCTTCAAAAGAGAAACTTTCGGAACATTTTGGAGAAGCTCCTTATTTTGTTTTGATCCGAGTGGACCATCGAAATAACCAGGTTGTGAAAAAGGAAATCATCTCGAATCCATTCATCCACAAAGAAAGAGGCAAAGGAATTGCTGTGGCTGAAGACCTGGTCCACAGGGATATCGACTATCTTGTGGTCAAAGAAAGTTTGAAAGGAAAGGGCCCTCAGTATGTCCTGGAGGATTATTCGGTTGAAACGTGGAACACCGATAAAAACAATCTTCAAGATGTGCTGAAAGATTTGAATATAAAGGAGGATATTTCTTTTTAAATAGACGTGAAATTCTCTTTGTCATTCCGGGCTTGACCCGGAATCCAGTCTAAGAGATTCTGGATTCCTGTCCCCGTTTTCACGGGGACATGCTTTAACAGGAATGACAAATGTAATTCTGGATTCTCGTATCCGCTTTCACTGGCACATACTTAAGCGGGAATGACACGGGAATCAACCGAAAGAACGATACTTCGAAATAAAAAAGACTCCATCTGAATTTAAAAGGATAGAAGAGAGAATTATTTAAAAAAGGGAACGGAACTAACCTCATTTTCGTATCTGTTTAATGAAGACTTCATTCTCTCATGAAAAAATATAAATATTTCGACTCATCCTGTATAAAGGAGGATATAAGTTATGAAAAATAAAAGAGGACTTAATCTTTTGATTTTAACAGCTGCAGTGACGGCCCTCTTCGGAGCTTGTGTGGAAGTAGGGGAACTGGAAGAGAAAGTCCACTCCATTCCTTTGGATGGAGTGGAATCTTTAAAAGTGGAATTGGACATGGGAGCCGGGAAGTTGAACCTCCATGGGGGAACCATTGATTTGATGGAGGGTTCTTTTGTGTACAACGTGGAAGAATGGAAGCCCGAAATCGATTACTATGTTTCGGAAGGAAAAGGCCTGTTGGAAATCGAGCAGGGCCGCCACCCCGGAATCCCTATGGGTGACTCCGAAAATGAATGGAACATAAGCCTGAACGACCGGATTCCCATGGATGTCAAACTGGACCTTGGCGCAGGTGAAACCAACCTTGATTTTCAAGGCCTACTCCTGAACTCTCTGGTCGTGGATATGGGAGTAGGTGAACTCACTCTCGACCTATCTGGGGAAAGGACCCAGAGTGTGGACGTAAATATCCAAGGTGGCATCGGGAGTGCGACCATCTATCTGCCCGAAAAAGTGGGAGTCCGGGTCAACGTGGAAAAGGGCATCGGTTCTGTGGATTCAAACGGTCTCCATAAAGAAGGCCATATCTACACCAATGACTCTTTCGGAAAAACCAAAGTTTCTGTGGAAGTGAATATTGAAGCCGGTATCGGAAGCGTTGATTTGAGATTGAAGTAACTATTTTGTGGCTCTGGTTGGTTTGGTTTCTATAGTTGATTTGGTTTGTTTATATTTCATTCCAAGCTTGACCCAGAATCCATTGGAATCAAGACTCCAGTCCCTTTTCCCCCGTTAATGGACCTTCTTTCTCTTTTTCCAATCTCGGATATTGAGAGACAAGGAAAACAGCAGAGCCAGCAATAGCAGTGAAACGGCCAAAGCATCCATCAGCTGTTGGCTCACTTCCAGTCCCGTTAAAGTATCCACAAGAAATTTGGCATAAGAAATGGGCAAGTCGTAATCTCCCAGCTGGAATCTCACCTGCCAGTGCCATTCGGTGCATGGACAGAACCCAAATCCATACCAAATCCCCAGAAAAAACCAGGAAAAAGCAGTGAACAGGATGACAACTAAGTTGGCCAGCCGGGTCTTTTTCCATATCCATCCAAAAAGGATAAAAATCATCAGGCACGAATGAAAGACCAGGAAGAATTTATCTAAAAATGGATACATTTGCTTTCCTCATGCTGTGTGCAACCTTTACTTTCTTAATAAAAACACATTTCATGATAAATTGACAACACATATCACCTGTACTAAATACAAATTGAATTTTATTCTCCCCCTTCAGGAGGCTGCCTTTGGAAAAATTTCATCCTATCCTTGACCCAAAAAAGTGAAGTTCATGAACAGTAAAAAAAGAATTTTGACCCTTTTTCCTGTGGAAAACTCATCCTAACTACCTGATAATATAACAATTAGCTGGGCCCGTCCCCAAGAACACAAGAACACACTCAAGAACACCAGGAACACATTCCCAAGGCCTCCGAGGCCTCGTTTAAAAGATAAGTCTCTCATCTTTTCTTTTTTTTAACTTGAATTTTTCCTCACAAAGAATATAGTATTTTAACGAATATGATTGACGGTCAATCTTTATCATTTAAGGAGGGAAATCATAATGTCTCAAAAAATTTTTTCTAGATCTTTATCTATCTTTTTAAGCTTTTGTCTTATCGCTTTATCCTTCAGCTGTGCTCCCCAAAAAGAACCGGCAGACCTGGTATTGAAGAACGGAAAAATTGTGACTGTAGATGAAAACAATCCAGAAGCCCAAGCTCTGGCTGTCCGAGAAGATACCATTGTAGATGTGGGAAGCAACTCAGAAATGGATTCTTATATCGGGGATGAAACAAACGTCATCGACCTAAAAGGGAAACTGGCGGTTCCTGGTTTTATCGACAGTCATGCCCATTTCACCAGCATCGGGAAGGCCCAGATGGGTTTGGACTTAACCCAAGCGGAAAACTGGAATGACATCGTGGAGATGGTTAAGAAAGCTGTCCAAAAAGCTGAACCCGGAGAATGGATCATCGGAAGAGGCTGGCACCAGGAAAAATGGGATCAAACTCCTGAGCCCAACGTAGATGGCCTCCCCTACCACAAAAAACTGAGCAAAGTATCCCCTCAAAACCCAGTCCTCCTCACTCATGCCAGCGGTCACTCTTCCATCGCCAACGCTAAGGCTATGGAGTTGGCAAATATCACCAAAGACACTCCAGACCCGGAAGGAGGAGAAATCGTCAGAAGCCCTCAGGGAAACCCCATCGGGGTCTTTCGGGAAACCGCCCAAGGTCCTCTGGAGGAAGCCCACCACCAGTATCTGGACAAGCGTTCCCCTGAAGAGGTGGAAGCTGACCGGAAGAAGGTGGTGGAGCTGGCTGATAAGGAATGTGTTTCCAAGGGAATCACCACCCTCCACGATGCCGGTTCGTCATTTGAAACGATTGACCTGTTCAAGGAATTCGCAGAAAAAGAAAAACTGGGGCTTCGCCTGTATGTGATGATCGGGGAAGGAAATGAGGCTTTGAAAAAACATCTCAATGAATACCGTATTTCGGGAGCCGGCCAGCACCATTTGACTGTCCGGACCATCAAGAGATTCATCGACGGAGCCCTGGGAGCCCATGGGGCCTGGATGCTCAAACCCTACAAAGACCTTCCTTCCAGCACAGGGTTGAACACTACCCCGATCGAAGAACTCAAAGAAGCCGCCCGAATCGCTATTGAAAATGACTTTCAGCTCTGCACCCATGCCATCGGAGATAAGGCCAACAGGGAAATCCTGAATATTTACGAAGAAGCGTTCCAAGCTCATCCTCAAAAGAAAGATCTGCGCTGGCGCGTGGAACACGCCCAGCACCTTCATCCCGATGACATTCCCCGCTTCGGCGAACTGGGAGTGATTGCTTCCATGCAGGGAATTCACTGCACTTCAGACGGCCCTTGGGTAATCAAACGCCTGGGAGAAAAACGAGCCAGGCAGGGAGCTTATGTCTGGCAGAAGCTTATGAAACACGGGGCTACAATCTGTAACGGAACCGACGCTCCTGTCGAAGATGTGGATCCTATTCCTTGTTTCTACGCTTCGGTCACCCGCAAACTGGACGATGGATCCCGATTTTATCCTGAACAAAGCATGAGCCGGAAAGAAGCTCTCCGTTCTTATACGATCAATGGAGCTTATGCCTCTTTTCAAGAAGACATTTTAGGTTCGCTGACACCAGGAAAGCTGGCTGATATCACGGTCCTATCCAAAGACATCATGACGGTCCCTGAAGATGAAATCCTGGATGCTGAAGTCCTCTACACCATTGTCGGAGGAAAAGTCCGCTACAAAAAATAATTTCACCGCCTCCACGGATTAGCTTCTTGAAATTTGAACCTTGAATTGGGATCTTTAAACAAATCAAGAATTAAGCATTTCTGTATTTCATGTTAGGAATTATTGGTGTTATCGCTTTCCTAACCCTTTTGGGCTTGTCCATGCTCATAACCGAATTGGCCAGTTCGGCTTTAAGCATGACCGGCCTTTCCTGGGAATCCGCCCGGTTCCAGGCCCGCTCCGCTTTCACCAGTACGGGATTCACCACCCAGGAAGCAGAGAATGTGGTCAGCCATCCGGTAAGAAGGCGGATCATTATGGCGCTAATGGTCGCGCGCAGTGCAGGCTTGATCACCATTGTGATCTCCCTTATTCTCTCTTTTGCCACTTCCGGCACTTACAAGGATAGGCTTTGGCGCTTGGGCTTTCTGGTGGCCGGTGTACTGCTGCTTTGGGGATTGAGTAGTATTCGTGCTTTCAAACGGATATTGAATCGACTTTTGGAAAAAGCCCTAAAAAAATGGACCGACCTGGACACCCGTGATTATTACAGTCTTCTCCATCTCTCTGATGATTACAAGGTTACCGAACTTCAGCTCCAAGAGGGCGATTGGGTTGCAGGAAAAAAATACAAAGAGAAACAACACTTAAGGACTAGCGGAGATAATAAGTCAGAATGAAGAATTTACTCGGGGTTTGAAAATTTTTCCGCCAACTCCAGGTAGCGTTTGCATAATTTTCCGGCTTCATCCTTCTGCTCCTCGCTGAGTTCCTCATCCTGGAGCAGGTAAGCTTGGACCAAAACCTGTACCATAGCCCGGTAACACAGATAAAAATCAATCAATTTGTAAAGATCCGGGTCATCGGAGATTCGCGCGTATCGGTCCACCAGAATTTTGGCGAAATCCCCGCGTCCGAAAAAATCCAGGTCCATGGCCAGATAGGCCAAATCCGCCGCTACATCACAGGAGGCAATCTTTTCGCTAAACTCCACCGCGTCAAACAAATAAATATCCTCTTCTGTGAGAAATAGATTCTTTGACCGGACATCCCCATGGCCATGACGGACTTTACCCTCCCGATTTCTCTTTTGGAACAGCGGGTGGTGGGTTTTTAAGAAATTTTCAACATTCCTGCGTATGGAATCCACCCGTTTTCCCTGCCCCAGTTTTTTTTGAATCAAATCTCTCATTTCAAAGGCGGGTTTGAAATTATCCTGAATGACCTCTACCGTTCCGTATTTTTTTTCTGCCTTATGGGAGCGCTTGTGGAAATCGAATAAAATGCAGGCGATTTTTTGGATGTGATCCCGGGAGACTTGATTTTTTTCCAGCCGGTGGTCCATGCGGTCTTCTTGAGAGAGTTCTTTCATTTTCACACAGTAATCCAGGATGCTCCCTCCTTGACCGAATTCCACCTTCCCGTTTGTTTTCAC
>JAGXKI010000097.1 GCA_018335295.1 bacterium
GGGGGCATTTTTCTAGCGACTTTGTCAGAATAGGCACCGGTGTTTGAGGCCCCCGAGCAGGCCAAGATGATCGTTTTTTTATTCTTGTTTCCCATTGGTTCCTCCTTTTATTTCAAAATAGACACTTCCATTCAGAAACTTTTGCCTAAAGCAAAAAATAAATTCCGACCAGGATGATGATGACGCCGGCCGCTTTCTGGAGGATGAGATTGGCTTTCCTTACGCCTTTTGATTCGATCAGGCGCTTGGCCGCTCCCATGGACGTTCCGGCAACCAGGATGAGGAGCGAATGGCCGAGGGCATAGACGAAGAGCAGTAATCCTCCGTAGGCGATATTGCCTTTACTGGCCACATAGGCCAGGAGTACAGCGAGGATGGGAACAGCGCAGGGAGTGGAGACAAGCCCAAAAAGAAGGCCGAGCAGAAAGGCCCCGATTTTCCCTCCTTTTTGTATATTCAAGAACTGAGGATTCCAGAAACTCAATTTAAAGAGACCTAAGAGATGAATTCCCATTACCAGGCAGACGGCGGCTACAATGTACTTCCAGAACCTTCCCACATCGCCGAACATCCGTCCCATAAGTGCCGATATAAGGCCCAATACCGTAAAAGTGATGGAGAGCCCGACGATGAACAACATGGAAAAAGTCAAAGACTTTTTTATGCCCGTTGTTTCTCTGTATCCGGCAATCACACTCATCATCAGCGGAATCATGGCCAGCACACAGGGATTGGAGGCCGTTGTTATTCCTCCGATAAAAACCGCGATAACAGCCAGCCAGGGATTGTGCTGCATAAGCTGGGAGACGTCGCCGAGCAAGCTTTCCATGGTTCTTCGGACCTAAAGGATTCCCTTTTCCTTAAGCATTTGGAGAATCTTTTCTTTTGGGAAGAAGCCGACATGCCGGAAGATTTCTTCCCCGTTTTGGTCTATGAAAACCTGAGTGGGGATGAGCTGAATGCTGTAGTGGCGCGCTGGCTGGGGATCTTTCCATACATCGTAAAACACCACTTGAATTTTGCCTGCATATTCTTCGGCGATCTCTCTCATGATCGGCTGCATGGCCTTGCAGGGAGCGCAATTATCGGCGCCAAGCTCAATGAATGTCACTTTGTGCTTGGAAAAGTCAAGATCAAGGTTGTTTGTCACCAGCACCTTGCCGCTTGAAACAGAGCTTCCTTGAACTGGGTTTTTACCTCCTGCATTATTTTTTTCCTGACTGCAGGCCATATTCAGGGGAAGCAGAAAGACCAGCGCGTATAAAAAGAAAAGTTTAGGCTTTCTCATATTTTATGTCTCCTCTCAAAATAAAGCTGAGAATCCAGCTGATGGCTGTGATTTTGGGAATACTTCACAGAGCCACTTGAGCTATGATTCGTTGTTTTCTGAAGAAAAATGCGTCTGGTGTGATGAGCCGGGAAGAATTTTATCAAGTTGTTCAGAAGATAGTTGTTCATTTTTTTTATGCATCCTGTTTCTGGCTGTTCGCTTATAAATCCCGCTCAATTTCCTGAAAATCCAGGGGCCTCCATAAGCGATGATGAAATAACACAACCCGGTGTTCCCGCAGTACTGGCACATATCCGGACGATTTCCTTATCAGTCGGTCCTCAAGCCCTACCGTTTTCCGAAGATTCTTTTTAAAAAAACGCTGACCCTGCCCGAGCTCATTTGATCTTGGGAAATCTCCTTTTTAACCGGCTTTTGAGTTTTGGCAAAAGAGTGGTACTCCCTAACAAGGGCTTCTGCATACATCTCTTCTTCTTGTTGGGGGATAGAGTTCTTTTCCTTTATCCTCTGCAGCAGTTCTTTTTTAATCTTAGTCTCATCTTCTATCCCCTGACGGTAGACGGCTCTCAGAGTTTTTCTCAGGTCGAAAAGACCGACTTCGCTGTCACCGACGCGAATGATTTTAAGGTTTGACGGGATGTTGGAACACTGACAGTCCATACCATTTACCCTTTCACCGTGGGGTCTCCCCTCACTTCTCTTCCTGGAGCCACTGCTTGATTTCTTTAGCAGAGGGGATACGGCCGGATGCTTTGACTTTTTTGTTGATGACCAAGGCGGGCGTGGCAAAGACTTTGTAACCTGAAATTTTCTTTATGTCGGTGACTTTCTGGACGTCGGCATCCACATTCAGCTCGGCCAGGGCGTTGATGGTCCTTTTTTCCACTTCCTCGCACCGGGGACAACCCGGTCCTAAAATCCTGATTTCCATTTTTCCACCTCCGAAATAAAAGTTAATATAGTTTATTCAGTCTATTTAGTTTATTTGGTTTATGAGGAGTTAAATTTAATATTCTCATGAAAAAAATTGGCCGTATATCATCCCGGTAATGGTAGCCATTATGACTACGAGTATGAGGTAAACCAGTGTCTTTTTCGTTCCGATCACACTTCTTATGACCAGCATGTTGGGGAGGGATAAAGCAGGCCCTGCCAGAAGCAGCGCCAGCGCCGGACCTTGGCCCATCCCAGCTCCCAAGAGGGCCTGAAGGATGGGGACTTCTGTCAGGGTGGCAAAGTACATCAATGCCCCGGAAACAGAAGCAAACAGGTTTGCTCCCAGGCTGTTTCCGCCGACAAGCCCTGCTACCCACTCACTGGGGATTATCCCTTCATGCCCAGGTCTTCCCAGAAGGAAACCGGCCAACAACACACCTGCAAAAAGAAGCGGAAATATTTGTTTGGCAAAAACCCAGGTGGAAAAAGTCCACTCCTTGAGCTCTGCTTTTTTGAACCAGGCGATGATCATCCAGGCAAGCACAGCCAGAAGCACTCCCCCGATATACCATTTGGCCTGGTAGATAAGATACCAGAATTGAAGCTCCGGGCTGGATTTTCCCCAATTTACAAAAACAAGGACGGCCACCATCACGGCGAAATAAAGGGTGGTCTTCCACAATGGGCGGGCTTCTTTCTCTTCGTCCTCGACGAGGTCTGATTTCTCCCTGTTTTTTTCCTCCTCTCTGTGGAACAAGAAGTGCATGATGAGGCCTATGATGACAGCAAAAATGATGGCTCCGATTGCTCTGGCCAGACCCAGTTTGTAGCCCAGGACTTTGGCTGTGAGGATTATGGCTAATACATTGATGGCAGGTCCCGAGTAGAGAAATGCGGTGGCGGGTCCTATGCCAGCGCCTCTTGTGTAGATGCCGGCGAAAAGGGGGAGGACTGTGCAGGAGCATACAGCCAGGATGGTCCCTGAGACAGAAGCTACGGAGTAGGAAAGGATTTTTTTCGCCTGGGCACCGAAATATTTGATGACCGAGGCTTTGCTCACAAATACTGAGATGGCCCCGGCGATGAAAAAAGCAGGTATGAGGCAGAGAAGGACGTGCTCTCTGGCATATTCTTGGAGGAGTATGAAAGCTTCACCTATGGCGTTTTGAACACTGGGTTGATGAAAGGGAATAAAGTAAGCACCCAGAAAAGTAAGAAGAAATATGAGGAAAATCCATCTGTCTTTCATTGTGTCCTTTCTCCTTTCTCCCTCCCTCTATCTCTTCCTCTTTCTCTCCCTCTTTCCCTCGATTGAATGAGACAGGTGTTTGTGTTTTTATTTAAGGTATGCAGTCTCTCGCGATCTAAGGCGGAATCTTTTGAATCCGCAAGGCTGTCTCCGATGAACCGGTCAAAAATCAGACTCAGAGCTTCCTTTTTATCTTCGG